>JBILEA010000254.1:0-4042 GCA_044352355.1 Pontiellaceae bacterium
CTCTTTACTCTGCGCGTCGTACACCTTCAGTTTTTCAGCCACTTCGGTATCGAAGTGCTCCAGCAATTTTTGGCGGGTGCTTTTGATGCTTTCGTCAATAAAACTGACCAGCCCGTAGAGTTCGAGTAGCGAGTTTTGCAAAGGGGTCGCGGTCAGCAAAAGCTTCGGGGCATGTTCCAGCGCTTTCTTCAATTCGTTTGCAATCTTGTTGCCCGGTTTATAAACATTCCGAAGCCGGTGCGCTTCATCCATCACCACCAAATCCCACGGCACCTTGCGGAGAAACTCCGCCTTATTGCGGGCAAAGGGATAGGAACAGATCACGATTTCATCGGCCTCAAACGGATTCGCTACGCCCTGTTTCACGGCTTTGTTAAAGCTCCCTGACTCCAGAATCCGCGACGGAAGATAAAATTTATCCTGAAGCTCCTGATACCACTGCTTCCGCAGGCTGGATGGCAAAACCAGCAAAATCTTTCTCTTCCGCTCCGCCCACTTCTGCGCGAGCACAATCCCGGCTTCAATCGTTTTCCCGAGACCCACCTCGTCGGCCAGTAAAGCTCCTTTGGAAAGTGGAGAACGGAACGCAAACAGCGCGGCATCCACCTGATGAGGATTTAAATCGACCTGAGAATCCATCAGCGTGGAAGCAATCCGCTCCACACTGTCCGACGGACACCTGCGCGTCAGTTCATAGGCAAAATATTTCGCGTGATAATCCGTCAACTTCGCCACGGTCATCAATTTGCCCCCTGAAAACTTTTGATGATCCGTTCATACTGTTCCTGATGATCTCCAATGATTCGGCTACAGTGGTTAAAAATATCGTCCATTTCATGGGTTTCGCGACATTGCCAATGCTTCAAGCCGTCGAGGTCGATCAGACTGATATCCGGCGAAAGACCAGCCAGCCCCGGCTCGATATTGCGCGGCATCCCGAGGTCGACGAGTACGATTTTTTTCTCCTGATCGAAAAACGGCGCATGACCGCTGTGCAGGACATGGCCCGGAGCTTCGGTGGCGCTGACGATAATATCCGCTTCGCCGAGGCGGTCCTTAATGCTGTTGAATGTGCAGAGTTCTACAGCGCTTGCCCAATCTTTGGGAAGTTCAGGGCGGTTGATGTGGTAACACCAGATGATCTTTCCGACCTTTGGAAGCGCATCGCGCACCAGCCCCTGCCCGATCATCCCTGCACCAAGCACCATCAGGGTTTTTGCCGAAAGATCCTGCACCTGCGTCTGAAGATATTTCAGTGCAAGGTTCTCAATTTCTTCTTTACGCAATAATGGAGCCACTTCGGTCTGAATGTGTTTGGAAACATGCAGCAGCGAAGAAACCCATTCCTGCATCATGTTGCCAGCCCAGCCGCGCTGCTGAGCATCAGCCAGCGACTCTTTAATCTGCGCGGCAATATGACTTTCGCCGGGTGTCTGAGACAGCATACCAGCAGAAACCATGCACAAATGCTCATAGGCTTCCGCGCCGTGCTTAAGATAAAATTTTTCCGGCTTCAACTTATCGAACCCGAGAATATGACGCAGAATTCCGTTGGTGCTCGTTTCCTTAGAAGCCACCGCAATAACTTCTACGCGATTGCAGGTGTTGAGAATCATAAATTCATGAATGCCCCACAGCTGCATGATCATCCAGCCGGTGCGCTCATAACGAGGTCCGGTCAAATGAAAAGGCTCGCGCTCGTCTATAGCCATGCGGTGATGATCCGTTCCCACCACCACGAGGTCGGCCGTTTCAACCATCGCCATATGCTTGGCCAGATTGTCTTTAATCAGCTTGGCCTGACGGCAGGACTGTCCACCCGTGGAAACCGTCAGCGTGACGTTTCCGTGGCGGGTAATCGCAGGCGTGGTGAAATCGCTCTTCGCCCAGTTACCATCGACGCAACTGCACAGGACATTGTGCTTGCGGGCATCGTCCAGAACCTGCCGGTTCACATACCGATCATTCGTAGCGGCAAACACCACTATGAACCCGGCGGTATCGCCGGACGCGAAGACACGCTTCAGGTGTGTGGCGTGCCGGGTCTCCATCCAGCCGGTGATTTCTTCTTCACATACGTCGGGACTGATCACAGTGACCCGCGCGCCAGCATCCAGCAGATGTCCGATCTTCCGCGCCGCGATCCTGCCTGCGCCGACCACCAGACATGGACGATCCGCTAAAAGCAGATTGACAGGCAAAGCTCCGGATGTTTTCGACTCACTCATGACTGAAAATACTGCATGCTGCTTTTTTTAAATTCCCGGCCGGAAGCGAACAGTTGTCCATTACTCAAACCGCATGTTAAAGAAATGTCCTTAAACAATGCGTCGGTCTGCTCCCAGCTTCCAGTATGAATCATAGCATAGAGATCGAACGGGAACCGTTCAAGACAAGGTCTCTGATAACAATGCGAAACTTCAGGCCGCGCGGCCACGCGGCGTCCGGCGGCAGATACGTCACCGCTGACCGGCCAGACGCACATGGCGTTAGCCTTAAAACCGGCCTCGCGATGGTAGAGAATGGCACCGATGCGGCGCAATACCCCCTGCTCTTTCCACTTCTGCAACGTGGAAAGCACGGCCTCCTCGGTCTGACCGGTCTTTTCGGCCACCGCAGCAAACGGCTGACCGACGAGCGGGATATTCTGATCCAGTGCGCGAACCAGCTTTTTTTCCCCTTCGGAAAACTCCCGGAAGCTTTCATCGTGCGCAGCATGAGCTGAATCTATTCCGGGAAAAGTTTCGTCGCGATTGCGGGTGTGTAGATCGAATACGACATCAATTTTAAACCGGCGCAAGGCGGGGAGTTCGAGGAGTTTCGGGTTGAGAGTTTCGAGTTGAGAAAGTTTTCCGCCCCGGCGGATCTGCCGGAGGCATGACGAGTTTCGAGTTGAGAGAGTTTCGAGTTGAGCGCGCAGAGCGGAGACCCCTTCGTCGAATTCATCGTGGAGCATCGCCAGCGTGAACCAGAGCAGCGGATAATCGCCCTCGCCATGCAACAGAAGCCGTTCGTAGCAGTGAGTCACTCCGGGATGAGCAACGATAACCGCCGCCTTCTCTGCCAGCTGATCCGCCGGAACATCCAGTGCACAGAGGATGCTTTTATAACCGAGGCGGCGGGCGTCAAAGACTCCGCCAAAACGTCGAAGCAGTCCTTCTTCTTTCGCGCGGTGCAATAAGGCCAAAACCTCTTTTTCCGGCAGTTCCGGAGTTTGGAAGGGCCGCGAAACCGGCTCCACTCCGCGCTGAAGCTGCGTCAGCACCTTTTTTTCAACTGGTGAATAATTGCCCATGGTTAATTTCCAATCTCTCGCAACTCTCCCAACCCGCAACTGAAATTCTCTTAACTCGAAACTCCCTCAACTCCAAACCCGCAACTCTCTTAACTCGAAACTCCCAACTCCTAACTTTCTGCTCCCATGTAATCGCCCGTACGAGCATAAGCGCGCGCCGGGCATCCGGCGAACGGATTGAGGGTGCGCATATTCTTAAACACCCTGGAGTTTTTATAAAGCGTTTCAAAATCGAAATCCGCGCCCCGCAGGTCGCCGCACGGCAAATCGAGAAAACCGCAGGTCTGCAGGATGCCGGTATGGGAAATGAAGACAAACCCGCGTCCGCCCATGCAGCCCCGGAATGGAGGGTTTCGAGTTGGAGAGTTTTCCGCCCCGGCGGATCTGCCGGAGGCATGACGAGTTTCGAGTTGGGAGAGTTTTCCGCCCCGGCGGATCTGCCGGAGGCATGACGAGTTGGGAGTTGGGGAGTTTCGAGTTGAAGAAGTTTCGAGCTTTCCGCCTTCGGCGGATCTGCCGGAAGCAGACGAGTTACAGGATACAGAATCTGTATCGACTTTTGCCTTTAGACCTTCAGACCTTTGACATTCCTCATTGAGGAATCTTTTGTACTGCGGCGCACAGGTGGTTTTGACGCGGATCGGGGCCGTCTGCGCCTGACCGGCAATCCATTCGAGAGCGCGGTCGCGGGCGGCCGGGTCAAGCGCGAGCCCGGCTATTTCCGAACCGCGACCGGTCGGCACGAGA
>JBILEA010000255.1:0-4036 GCA_044352355.1 Pontiellaceae bacterium
CTGAATTGCAGCTACGGCAGCGGTTTGGTTTCCGTCGAGGATGGCCTGCGTGAGTTCCGTGTGATTCTGGTGCAGTTCCGATGGTTTTTTCCATGACCGCGCGGCGTTGAGCATCATCAGGCTGGGGTTGATAACCCGTTTGAGCATCTGGACGAGCAGGGGATTGTCGGTTTGTTCAGCGATGAGCAAATGAAATTCCTGATGCAATCGGGCGAACTCACACCAGGTTTCTGCGGTGTGTGCTCCGGCCATCTGGTCGAGCTGACTGGCAAGCTCGCGAAGTTGAGCGGACGCCGTGTCTGAAAGCGTACCGCAAACCTGTTCCACCGCGACGCGTTCCAGCGCCTTGCGGACGAAATAACGATTCCTTACCGAAGAGGGCGTGTCCTGCGGAATCCGAACTCCGGCTCGCGGCACATTTTCAACCAGTCCCTCGTTCTCCAGTTGGCGCAGAGCTCCCCGCACGGAGATCACAGACGTTTCGGCCAGTTCGGCCAGCTTGCGTTGCGAGAGAAATTCACCGACCGGCAGTTCGCCCGCCAGAATGTGCGCTCTCAGTCTCTCGGTCACCTGCTGTTCGCTGGTGGGCTCTTTGGGGGTGAAGTACGGGTTCATAGTGTTGGCTCCGACAGGTTCATCTGATGGAGGAGCGCCGCACTGTAAAGCGGAGCGAAGAGGAGTTTTTGTTCCGGCAATGCTGAAAAAGGGCGGGATGAGAGCACAATTCCGGCGGGGCAGTCGGGATAGGTTTCCAGCATGAGGTGCAGGCTGCGCAGCGAACCGGCGGCGCCGGCTTTGATTTCCACGGGATAGATTTTTCCGTTTTGAACGGCAAGCAGGTCAACTTCCGCCTGACTGTTCTTCTTTTCGCGGCTCCAGTAGAACAGTTCGCCGCTGACGGCCATTTCCTGCGCGACGAACTGCTCGGCGAGTTTCCCCCGGTATAGATTCAGCAGATCTTTTTCCTGCAGGATGTCGGCGGCGGGTATTCCGCAAAGACGTTGCATCAGCCCGATATCCAGAAAGGCCGCTTTGAATTTGCGCGGGTTGGCGGAAGCACCCAGCGGCAGTCCGGACGGATTGCAGGCGGGGATGCGATGAATGACCCGGGCTTTATCGAGCGCATCAAACGCTTTCCGGTTCGTGACCCCGGAGAAATCCTGATCCAGTCGGGTGTATTTCAGTTGTTCGCCGATGCCGCGGGCGACATTCAGCAAAACGGAATCCAGACAGTTCGGGTCAACCGATGACGTGTACTTCGAGAAATCGTCCCGGTAGGAAGCAAGAATTTCTTCCTGAATTTCTGCGACGGTTTTCAGCGAGCTGGTGTCGCGCCAGTATTTGACGCATTCGGGCATTCCCCCGGTGAAAAAATAGATTTTCAGTTCTTCAAGAATCAACGGATGGGCCTCCGGCGGAACGGCGGACGGGTGGAGGGCAATCATCTCGGCCATGGGAGTTTTGTTTAATGCGAGCAGGTATTCCTGAAACGTCATCGGGAAAACAGTCAGGTATTGAACCCTTCCGACGGGAACGGAGCTTTGATCAAAGGCAAATTCCAACAGCGAGCCTGCGGCGACCAGATGAAGGTCTGGAAGCTCTTCGTAGAAATAACGTAATGCGGTTATGGCTTTGGGGCAGGCTTGAATTTCATCGAGGAAAAGCAGGGTTTTGCCCGGAATGATTTTTTCTGATGCGAGCTCCAGCAGCGAAAGAATTTTTTTCGGATCCAGATTGCCTTCAAAGATTCCATGCAGATCCCGGCGTTTTTCGAGGTCGATTTTCACGGCGCGGTCAAAGTGGCCGGCAAGAAAATGCTCGACCAGCCAGGTTTTCCCGACCTGCCTCGCGCCGCGGATGATCAGCGGCTTTCGGCGCGGCGAATCTTTCCATTCGAGCAGTTTATTTTCAGCATGACGGTTCATAAAATCCTTTGATTACCCACTTACTATTCTTTTGGTTTAGAAAAACAAGGCAAAAACTGAATCTTTGGTTTAGAATTACCGGGGTGTTTAAGTTGAGCCGGGACCCGGACTCAACGACCCGGGCGGGCTTCTTTGCGTTTGGCTTCCAGTTGGCGTGCTTCTTCCACAATTAAAACCGTTTTAGCCCACTCGCCCCGTAAAAGAGTCTCCATCTGCCGGATCGCGGGGTGCGGAGGCAAAAGCTGTGACCCGCGCGTCATCGTTCGGGCTGCATTCTGATAATCCCAAAGCAGGCCGATATATTCCACACGCCGCTCGACTGGAACAACAACAGGAGGAAACCCGCCGCGTAAAACCGGCAGGTTGGCAATAAGACGGGCCAGTCGGCCATTACCGTCGAAAAACGGATGAATCCGCACAAAAATCATATGCGCACGGACATAAGCTGAAATTGCCCGGTCCGGTCGGTCTGCGCAAGGAGCCATGGCGTTAAAATCATCCAGCCAGCGGGCCATCAGAGACGGGATCAGTGCCGGGGCGGGGTACTCCATATAAACACTTTTTCCATCCACCACGCCGGTAGTTCCATTATAATCCCGCTTCCAGTCTCCGACGGGGTTCAGTGCATCCATTGCGACCTGCTGCATCACGGCGCGGTGCAGGTCGAACAGATCCGTTTCATCAACGTCCGGTTTGGAAATCAGCTTGTAGATCAACTCAATCGCGCGGGCGTGTCCGTAGACCTCCTGATGATCCTTAAGCGGTTTCCCGTTGATCGTCAGACCGAACTCCAGCACCTTCACCGTCTCGCCGAGAGTCAGCGTATTGCCTTCGATTGCGGTCGAATCATGCGTCCATTCTGCCGCCATTCGTTTTAGAAGCTGCGCGCGGATATCCGGGGAAAACCCCTCATAAAAAAGGCGACCGCCGCCCCGGACGGGCCGGCGGCTCTTTACGTAGGAAAAAACCGCATTATGCGTAATTTGCAGACCAACCTGCTGATTCAGTTTTTCTGCAACGGCGCGATAACTCAGCCCTTTATCCAGAAGAGAAAATATCTCCTGTTCGTACGGAGCCAGTTTTGATTGATAGGGTTTTCCGGGCATTGTCACCTCTTCGTTTTAAAATCAGAGTTTTTGTAACGACAAATCAAACAAATATCAATAAAAAACTCGTTACAAATGACACCAGAGGAGCCCCGGGGGAGATTTTGATCTTGTTGCACCGGCTTAGATTCTTCGATAGAAGAATCTATCATTATAGCGCAGCTAAAAAATGACTGATAACATATCCAAGGCGGCTCCGCCGCCTTGGTGGTTGACGCTTTGAATTCATTTTGTTATCTCATCGTTATAACAACAGAACAGAGAAGGCATTTTATGGGTTCAACCAAACAGAAGCTGAAAAACGGGGCGGTGGCGCTGGGCGCGTGGAATATGATCCCGCATCCGAATGTGGCCGAGATGATGGCCGGCGAGGCGTTTGACTGGATCTGCGTCGATATGGAGCACACGGCCCACGATTTCCAAACCTTGGAAAATATCTGCCGGGCGGTCAAAGGCTCCGGCAAAGATCTGCTGGTGCGGTTGCCATCCTGCGATGATGTGGCAGCCAAAAAAGCCCTTGATTGCGGGGCCGACGGAATTATCGTTCCATGTGTCTGCACCAAAGAGGAGGCTGAAAAGGCGGTGGCGATCGCCAAATATCCGCCGCAGGGCATGCGCGGCGCATCGCTGGCGCGCTGCACGGACTTTGGTCGTAACTTCCACGGCTATTTTAAATCGGCCAACGATAACGTGCTGGTAATCATCATGCTGGAACACATCAAGGCGGTGCAGAATATTGATGAAATTCTTTCCGTCCCCGGCATCGATGCGACGTTCATCGGCCCGTACGATCTTTCCTCTTCGATGAATCTGGCCGGACAGCTCGATAATCCCGACGTGCTGGCGGCTCAGAAGACTCTGCTGGATGCCTGTATCAAACACGGTGTGCCGCCGGGCTTTCATATTGTGCCGAACGATCCCCCTCAAGTCGCTAAGCGCATCGACATGGGCTTCCGCTTTATCGCGCTCGGTCTCGATACCGGATTCATTATTGAAGGCTGTCGC
>JBILEA010000256.1:0-4031 GCA_044352355.1 Pontiellaceae bacterium
CTGGCTGACTTTGCTGGCGCGCGTTGATGCGGATATGAAAAACCCGATGGATAGACAGCTTGAAAAGCGGCTTTCCGATCGGGCTGTTGTCATTGGTCGTGAAGGAAACACCGCCGCCTTTGAAGAGTTGCTTGAACTGCTGAAATCTTCATCCGCCAACGCGCGGAGGCTGGCCGCGTCCGCTATGGGCAAACTGGCCTGGATGGGAGTCGATCAGGCAAAGGCCGTCGCCGAACTCGGGCCGGTCGCCCGGCGCGATCCACACACCCAAACCCGGCAATATGCCATCAAAGCACTCAAGGCCTACGGGTGCGCCGCCAAAAACTGCCTGTCCGACTTGCGCGACATGGCCGCCAATCCCGCAGAGAAAGATTATATCCGCAGGGATGCCACTTCGGCGGTTGAGTTTATTGAAGAGGCGCTGCGCGTTGCAGAAGCGTCCGCTGTACATCGCTGTCAGCGGTGCAGTGCCACAACGACCGCGGACGAATTCGCCCGTTCCAATCAGGCCTTCCAGCGCGTCTTTTGCGACCGTTGCTTTGATGAAATTTTTCTGGAGCGCCGCAACTTTGAAACGCAGGTTGAGCTGAATAAAACAATCACGGCTGGCGACGGCACCGTTGTCCAATCCGACGGTGAGCGCCGCATCGCCGAATGGCTTACCGCGCATGGATTAACTTATCGTTATGATGCCAAATTCCGGATCATCGGCGAGTTCCAGATCCGTCCCGATTTTTATCTGCCGGAACTGGATGTCTATGTCGAATACTGGGGCATGGACACGCCGCAATACAAAATGAGCATGTACAAAAAACAGATGCTCTATCAGCAGGAAGGGAAGCGCCTCATTTCGGTCTATCCGCAAGATCTGCCACGCTTGCACGCCGTGCTGTCAGCAAAATTTCATCTGTTCGGCTACTCCATCACCTAACCCCGCATGAACGCGCGAAGCAAAGTCAGCCTCATGAACCCAACCGACTGCCCCTGCGGGAGCGGGAAAAAATTTCAGGGCTGTTGCGGGCAGTGGCTTTCTGGAAAACAAAGCGCGCCGACGGCGGAGGCGCTGATGCGGTCGCGCTATACGGCCTGCGTTTTGAAAAATGTCGATTATCTTGTCAAGACCACCCTGCCCGCTTCGCGCGAACCCGGCCTGGCGGAATCCATCCGGGACTGGATCGGTCAGGTGACGTGGCAAAAGTTGCATGTGCTCAACACTACCTCCGGAGGACGTTCCGACAGTGAAGGAACCGTGGAGTTCATCGCCGAGTTTATCGGCCCGAATGGAACCGACCGACACCACGAGCACTCACAATTCAAAAAAGTCCGCGGCATCTGGTATTACGCTGGGTGACCTCCGGCAACGGGAGAATAGTTCCGAATGGCAACAAACCGCCTAAAGGCGGGACTACGTACCTTCTCTTTCGGATAAAGAGGTATGTAGTTCCGCCTTCAGGCGGCATGACTGCGCAGTTGGCTCTATGAACCAATTTAATTTTCGGCTCTGAGAGCCGACTCTACATTTCTACAAGGCCGCCGGGACGGCGGCGATACGTACCGCCGGCGTCTCGCCGGCCTTGGCAACCGGCAACAAGAGCAGTCCGATAATCTGACAAATCACCTCGCAGAGATTCAGAGGTCGCAGAGTTATTGGCGTCTTTGAGCCTTGGCGAGAAAGCCTCCCTACTCCAGCCCGCGTTCAAACAGATCGTTTTCGTCGAGGCCGAGGTAGTGGCCAAGTTCATGCAGGTAGGTGATACGAACTTCGTTCCGGAAGGCGGGCTCTTTCCGGTCCGATTCGTCCCATAGATTTTCCAGAAACAGGATAATCTGCGGCGGCAACGGTTCGTCGCCCACGCAAGCCAGCTCCGGGCCGATAAAAAGTCCGAGCAGGTCGTCTTCCTGTCCATCATCCGTGTCGGGCATCACTCTAAAAATGACCGGAACCTTTCGCGATGCTTCAGCCAACGGCTTCGGCAACGAGGCGATCACCGATGCCACTTCATCCATCGCCAGCTTCTCCAGCCATTTTATCTTTACGGTCATCACATTCTCCAGATCACGTCGAGTGGGCACCCTATAAATTAATGATTCTGTTTGGCCCGCTCTGACAAAGCGTCCATTTAAATTCCCTCGCAACGATTCGAAACTCGCAAAAAAGCTCGTCATGGCACTCGCCAAGCGGAGATCAGCGTACAGACAACCACGCCTCAAACATCGGTTGCTCTTCGAAATTGGTAATACAGCCCTTTTCAACTTCGAGCGTTTGCCCGTTCAGCGTCACCTGAAAATGCGGTGTGTGGTTGAGTTTCCAATCATCGGAAGAAAGTCTGCCGATGATCGGCAAAAGTTCCGCCGCCGGAACATTTGCACTCTTCCATTCTTCCAGCCTTCCATCCTTCCCATACATTCCCTTAAACTCTTTAATCAGCGCATCAGTAAGCTTCTCTACGGTAAGGTTCGGCGCAAATGACGAAAGGTTGGCCACTTCTGCCGGAACGGAAACCACGGCTTTAGTTTCGATGCCGCAGATTTCGGAGCCGAGATAGCGACCCAGCCGGTCGAAATCGCTGCTCACCAGCAGGGTTCCGTGATGCAAAACGTGCTGCCCGCGAAAACTAAAGGCCTGTCCGGAGATTTTCTTTCCGTCCACCGCCAGCGAGTTTTTCCGAAGTTTGGACGCTGTGATGCCGAATTGTTCCAATGCCTGAAAAATCAGCTCGTACTGTTTTTCTTCGCGATATTCCGTACGCGGCACGATGATGCCAACATTGAGATTTCCTGCGTCGTGATAAACCGCGCCGCCGCCGGAAATCCGGCGCGCCAGCGGTACGCCCTCTTTTTCCATCAGCGACAACCGGCATTCGCGCCACGGATTTTGATTTTTCCCGATCACCACGCATGACGAGTTGACGCATAGAAAAAGAATCGGCCCGCGTCCCTCCGCGTGGTCGAGCAGCCACTCTTCCGCCGCCAGATTGCGGTACACATCCGTACTTTGGGACTGAACGATTAACATAAAGCAAAACCTACCAGCTCCCCGCCGATTCGGCTACAAAACAATGGATGCGGGGAACAAGCCAAGCGCCCGCCCGCTTTGAAATTCCATCTGTTTGCCGGTGACCGGATCGGTGAATTCAAGGCGATGCGCCAGTAACTGCATCGGATGCTGATAATCATCCCCGTCTATATCGGAATAATCCGAATACAGCGGATCATCAATAATGCCGGATCCGATTTCACATAGATGTACGCGCAGTTGATGTTTTTTGCCCGTTACCGGTTGCAGGCGGAACAGCCCAATCCCGTCACGCCGGTCGATGAGGTCGATTATGCTTTCCGAATTGACCGGCCCGTGCGGAACAATCTGCATGCGGAAATGATCGCGGGGCTCCATCCGCGCCTTAACATGCCAGTGAGTCTGATCGGTCTCTGCCGGAAGCTTTCCCGCCGCGAGATACATCTTTTTTACCGCACCGACCCTAAACAGTTGCTGATACAAACCGCGCTTGTCTTGGTTTTTTACACAAAGCACCAAGCCGGCGGTCGATCGATCGATTCGATGAGCATTGCTAAGCTCCTCATAGCCATATTTCGTGCGCAAACGGGTAACCAGCGTCTCGTTGACATATGCTCCCGCAGGATGAACCGGTAGAAAATGGGGCTTATCGGCGATTAAAAAATCATCATTCTCAAAGAGAACCGATTCCACGAAGGGAATTGGTCTTTCATCGACGACCTCCCGGTAATAACAGATGCGGCGGCGCTCCTGATACGGCGTAGCCAAATGGATCGGTTCGCCATCGTCAAAGCACACCTTATTGAGTTCGATCCGTTCCCGCCAAACCGATTCGGCAATGCGCGGGAAGCGAAACAGAATAAACTCATATACCGTCGCAAAAGCGCCGCCATCCGGCAGGGCCACATACGACGGCATGATAGATTTGCTGTATGAACTCATCAGCGCGAACTGTACTTCAAACCCGTCGCTTATCAATCCGGACTGCCGGAAAGTTCCAATGACCGGAACGTCT
>JBILEA010000257.1:0-4014 GCA_044352355.1 Pontiellaceae bacterium
TCCGGCTGAACGTCGTAATTCTGAAACCCGAACCATTTACCGGTCCGTCCGACACCCGCCTGCACTTCATCGAAAAACAGCAGGAGATCCTTTTCGTCGCAGAGTTTCCGCAGCCCTTTGATAAAGGCCGGATCGGCAGGAATGATACCCCCTTCGCCCTGAACGGCTTCGACGAGAATCGCGGCGGTTTTGTCCGTCACAGCGGCTTTGCAGGATTCGAGATTATTGAATTCAGCGTATTTAAAGCCTTCAGGCAACGGATAAAACCCCTTCTGTACCTTCTCCTGACCGGTGGCAGTCAGCGTGGCAAGCGTTCGGCCATGAAAAGAATTCTTCATGGTAATGACTTCGTATTTGCCTTTGGCTGAGCCCCACAGCCGCGCCAGCTTGATCAGCCCTTCGTTGGCCTCCGCGCCAGAGTTGCAGAAAAAGCATTTACCGCCCAGTGACCGCTCGGAGAGTGCCTGCGCCAGCCGCGGCTGGTTTTCGTTGTAGTAAAGATTGGAAACATGCACTAGTTTGGCCGCCTGTTCCTGAACGGCCTGCACGACCGCCGGGTGGCAGTGGCCGACGTTCAGCACGGCGATACCGGCGAGGAAATCGAGATATTCCTTGCCGTCGGCATCCCAAACCTTGGAACCCTTCCCCTTCACCAGCACAAGGCCCGGTGCATAGGTCGGCATCACATACTTTTTATGCAGTTCAATAATTTCAGCGGTCTTCATTTGATTTGTTCCCTAAAAGGGCTGGAAACATACCGCATGAAATGCGGCATTGCCAATGTATTAAATTACGGACGAATCGTACTGATCGATTTTGTTGTGCGGCTTCATCAGATATTTACTGCGGCATCTGCAACGCGTTATTTCAATTTAACTCTTGGATCGACCAGCGCGTAGCAGAGGTCGGTTAAAAGGTTGGCGATAACAAACATAATGGAGCCGACCAGTACGATGGCGCGTACGACATCCACGTCCGACGAGTTGATGGCGTTGATACCAAGATATCCAAGCCCTGGAATTCCAAAGAAACTCTCCAACAACAGGCTGCCGGTATAAAGAAAGGGAATCGCGATGACCGTATTGGTGATGATCGGAATCATGGCATTCTTCAAAACGTGCTTAAACAGCACGCCGCCACGGCTGACGCCTTTGGCCTGCGCGGTGCGGACATAATCGCGGTGCGCTTCATCAAGCATGATGGTACGGTAGAAACGCAGCTCGGCACCAAGGCCGCTGAAGACGCCGATCAGCACCGGCAGAATCAGGTAGCGCGGATCTTCAAAACCCCAAACCGGAACCCAGCCGAGCTTAAAGCCGAGCAGATACTGTCCGCCGACGATCCAGACCAGATAGTTGACACTCATCAGCGCGACGGAAAAGACGACAAAAAAGCGATCCACCCAGGTGTCGCGCCAGAAAGCGCAGAAGAGCGACAGCATGACGGAGGTGATCAACCCGACAAAGAAAATCGGCACAGTGAGCATCAGCGACGGACCGATACCATCTAGCAGGAGTTTAGACACCCGCTGATTCGTGCTGTGCGATACCCCAAAATCCAAACGAGCCAGCCGGTTGAGATAAAATATAAACTGCGAATCAAACGGGCTGCCCATTATCCGCCGCAATTTGACAGAGCGGATTTCCAAAGGCTGGGCCTCCGTTCGGATGGCCGGTTTTTCCGAACCTTGGAAAACTTCCCGAATTATTTTCCAAGAATTGGAACGGGCGGCTTTTATTTCCAATTCGTATTCGCAGTCGGCGCGCAATGAAAACTTCACCGGCAGCGCATATTCGCCGCCCGCCGGAAGAACAATCACACCGTTCGTCCAGACAACCCCACTTTGCTTTTGCCAGTCACCCGCCGTGCGTTCAAACTCCGAATCGGCATAAGCCCGGGTTTTCGTTTGAGTCCCAAAGAAGAGCGGTTTATTGAAACCGCGCTGTTCGTCAAACGCCTCAAGCGTATCGGCCTGCGCATGCGGACCGAGCACCTGTTGAGCCGGACTGCCACCAACGATGTTGAACAGTATAAACGTAATCAGGATGACCCCGAACACCGTCGGGATCATCTGCAGGATTCGTTTGGTTATGTAGCGGAGCATGAGCATCTGGAATGGTGGAATACCGGAATAATGGAATGTTGTTAGACATCCAATCCTGATTCTTTTTACACCATCATTCCATTATTCCCTCCTTCCATTATTCCTTTTCCAATTCTCCCACGCTTTGTTGTCGACACGGCGATATTTGACCATGGTGTAGGGAAAGTCGTGGAGACTATAATTTTTCAGCCAATTGTGAGTGACGGCAAAATCCATCGGCTGATACAAAAAAACCCATGGACAGTCTTCAATCACAATATCTGCCATCTGCTCACAAAGACGATCCTTCTCCGGGCCGGGAAGCATGGTGCGCAACTGACTGTAAAGTTTATCAAACTCCGGATTAGAATAGTTGGCATGATTAGGGCCGGGCGACACGTTGGCGCCGCAGAAGAGCTGAAGAAAATTTTCAGAGTCAGGATAATCAGCCACCCAGCCGAGCTTGAATATCTGCGCCTGGCGCCGATCCAGCTTATCGAGAAAAGCCGGCCAGTTGTTATAGCCGGCCTTCAGCACAATTCCGATTTTGTCGACCATGCCGACCAGTAGTTCAACAGACTGCCGCGTATCGGGTGCCGCGTCGCCAAGTTCAAGCGTCAGTTCAAGTCGTCGTCCGGTTGCCGGATCAATACCGTTTGGATACCCCGCTTCAGCCAAAAGCCGCTTTGCCTTTTCAAGGTTGAACGAGTAGTCGGTCGGCTTCGGTTTAAATCCGGCCAGCGGATCAGGCAGCGGGCCGTAGACCGGCGTGACGCGACCGTTGTAGTATTGAACCAACAACTCAGGATCAAACGCGCACGAAAGCGCCTGCCGGAGTTTTTTATTTTTACCGACTATCGGATCATCCAGATTGAACCCAATATAAGAAAGGTAAAGCGTCGGGCTGGAGTGCAACTTGACGCCCTGCTCTTTCATCTTATCAGCCAAATCACGACTGGGTGTGACCACCGCACTCCAATTGTCGCGAGAAATAGTGCCGTAGCTGAACTGTCCCGACAGGAACATCATCCACGCCGTTATGGGGTCGTCCACCACATACTGAACAATGCGATCCACAAAAGGAACCTGCTTACCTGCATCATCAAGCAGTCCCGCGGCGCGAGCCTCGGCTGTGCCGGTGGACGGATAGAGTTCAATACGGCCGGTTTCGGCCCACTTCGGATTGCGGACAAATTCGATGCGGTAGTTGTTTCTTTCCGATTCAAGAATGTACGGACCGGTGCCGACAGGATGATTAACAAAATCGCTGCCGTACTGTTCGACCGCCTCGCGCGGCACGGCGAAGGCGTAATTCATGGCTAGGATCCACAGTAGTTGCGGATAAGGTTCTTTGAGCTTTATCTCAAAAGTGTATCGATCCGGCGCACGTAAGCCTGCAACTGGAGCGTCGTAGTCCGTTGGAGTCTTCCCTGCCGAAGCGGCACGAAATTCGTCGAGGCCGACAATACGCCCGTTAAAGGCCCAGTAGCCGGAAGAGGCAACCTTCAAATCGGCAACGCGCTTGATGGAATAGACAAAATCTTCCGCCGTCAGCTCACGCCCTTTGCCTCCGGAAAAGCAGAGATCGTCTTGAAAGAAAATGCCTTTGCGGATCTGAAATGTATAAGTAAGCCCGCTGTCGGAAATGTCCGGCATGGCGGCGGCGAGCATCGGCTGAAGATGATACGGACGATCCAAGTAGGAATATTCAAGGAGTCCTTCATAGACCCTTCCGACCACCATCGAAGAGGTGACATCGCCCGCTTTCGCCGGATCCATCCCCTTGATACGCGACGTCTGCCCGTAGAGCACCTGTTCGCCTTCGAAACGCAACGTATCCAGTTCACGCCGCCCGCAAGCAGAAATAAACAGACAAAAAAATATTGAACAAGGAATGATGAATAACGAAGTGAATTTACGCATAACGCTTA
>JBILEA010000258.1:0-4001 GCA_044352355.1 Pontiellaceae bacterium
GTGTGTCGCCGTCCGGTGATATCACGGCGAGTATAGGCGGATCGCTAACGCTGACGGCATCCCCGGCTGCTGGATACAAATTTAAACACTGGCTTGTAAACGGAGTTGTTTCCGCTGCCGGACAGAAAACCATGACCATTACCGGCATAACGGCTGATACCACCGTCTCGGTCGTGTTCGAAAAAATCAAAGCCATGCCTTGGCTCAACCTGCTGCTTGAATAGCGTAAAACGCTTTGGCCTGTCACGCCGTAGCGTGCGAAGTCGGACGTGATAGCCGAGGCGGATGCCGGACAGGTGTCGGATTATAAATTCGGGTGAACTGATGAGAAAAATCGTCCAGACCAAAACCTTCGAAAAAGCCATAAAAAAGGCGCATTCAAACGAAAAACAGTCCGTTGATTTTTACGGATAAACTCCTGCGTACTATAAAATTGACCGCGTTTCTCGGGACAGTCGGGGTGTGGTTTTTGGAAAGAAATATATTGAGAGAAGAATTCCATCCAATGATGAAGGCTCTTCTGATCTCGACGGGGTTTTTTGTGCTTTTCGCCGGTGTGGTCGGGGGAATGTTCTTGAAGACGGGAAAGAATCCGGACATGGCAGCGTCCGTTTGCCGTCCGCCGTTGACCAGTGATCTCGGTCGGAATGTGCGTATACGCACGGCCTCCGTGGATTCTCCGCTGGTTTGTTTTGAATCGGCTGAAGTCGTCAAACGAAAACTGGGGCCGTTCTCAATGGCGGCCTTTAATATACTGCGGATCAACCAGCTGAGTATCACAGTGGCAGCTCCGGGTGCGGAAGATCCGGCCTTAAACCTGTGCGGATTTGAAGATTCTATCCGGAATTCGCTTTCCCTTGATACAGGAATGGAGGGCAGATCCTCCCGTTTCGGGATTAAGGAGCGGGTTTCCGGGATTGAGATTGCTGGTTTTGAACTTGCTGTGAAATCCGGAAACGGCGTGATTTGTATTTTGCAGGCAGACCGGGCTGAAGGGTGCAAAGACAAAACATTCGCCCTCAAGAACTGTTTTTTTATGGATGAAAACAGACAACCACACCGTGCGCCGCGTGCGGTCTTAAATTTAAAGGAACCGCTTACTTTAACATCGGACGGTCATCAGATAGTTCTTCGCGACGTGGTGGTTGCTTGTGCGGGGTTGAACCCCGGAGTAGAACAGTAAAAACTTGTTCGCATCCCTTTAAAGTGGCAAGTTGACCTTTGTCGTAGCAGCAGATTCCAAGTTGAAAGGGTGCCTCATGATGTTGCGTGGTTTTATTTACTCGATGGTTCTTATAATCTTTATCCCCATTGTCGGGTTCTCAGTAAGCCCATCCAATGACAATTTTTCGGCAGCGCTGATGTTGACTGGTTCGTCCGGACAGGTATCGGGCTCTAATTTTGGGGCGACATTAGAAGACGGTGAGCCTGTCCATATTGAAAGCTCCCCCGGTGCTGTAACGAACTCGGTCTGGTGGAAGTGGACCGCACCCTCCAATGGACCGGTGGTGATCCGTGCGGAATCTGACTTTTTCTGGCCGTGTGTTTTTGTTTACACGGTAGAGACCTTTGGCCCGTTGAGCAAAGTTTATCCGGAAGCCGGATACTGGAACGAAGCCGAGTTTACGGGCCAGGCAGGTCAAACTTATTGGATTGCTGTAGGGGGCTATTACGGAAGCGCAGGCCCCATTTCCCTTGAGTGGAAGCAGTACCCCGCCGTCGTTAATGATTATTTCACGAATGCAACCAAGCTGTCCGGCATCAGTGGGCATGTTTTTGCGGCAAATGTTTTTTGCTCCCGTGAAGAGTTGGAGCCTGTCCATGCGGGCGTGGATCCTTATTTTTACGGCAATCGGGCGTCGGTCTGGTGGACTTGGACCGCTCCTTCAAACGGGCTGGTCTTTTTTAATGCGGACGTCAGTGAATTTGATGCGGCTGTTGCTGTGTACGCCGGGAGCGCAATGGCTGAGTTGACGGAGGTGGTTTCTGCTGAGGATTCGGTT
The DNA here is from genome assembly GCA_044352355.1 of Pontiellaceae bacterium. Classification (GTDB taxonomy): domain Bacteria; phylum Verrucomicrobiota; class Kiritimatiellia; order Kiritimatiellales; family Tichowtungiaceae; genus Tichowtungia. The sequence continues at coordinate 2,004 of JBILEA010000258.1, forward strand.
TCTTTTCAGGCTCAGCAGGGCACAACCTACCGGATTGCGGTCGAAGGGTCTGAATGGGAATGGGGTGGAGTTGAGCTAAAGTGGTCTATGCCTTCTCCGGGATCAGGAAAAGCGGATCTGGCAAACTTCTTCTTAGAGGGCGATCCGTCCCGGTTGCAGTCCGCAGATACAAAATTTCGGTCAGCGGTTGACGAAAATTCACAGGACTATCAGGCGAAGATATACGCCTCGCTGACCCGGATCGGGAATTTGATCAACGACAGCGAGTTAAAAAGCTTAATGACCCGGTTCGGATTTAATTACTTGGATTCAGGAACCAACGGCTGGGAATTTTCCGGCTCGTTCACCCCGGCCGGACCCCTTCCTTCCAATCAGGAGGTAGATAAGATATGGAGCCGTTGCCAGCCATCCATGGATGAGGCGTATGCTTTATTGGATTCCATTCCGTCGAACTGGACCGGAACCGCTGAAATATCCTGGGATTGCTTCCCAGTGGATGAGGCGGTCTATGTGGACTATCCCGATGTCCTCGCCGCAAAAGCCATGTTAAAAGCGGCACGCTCATTCCTGAATACAATCCGTGCGTATGATATGACGGTTGATTATCAAAAGTTGGACTGGCCTCTCACTGCGCCAGTAAAGGCGATCACGGTAGATGGAAATTCTAATGATTGGGCTACGGTGCCGGTGCAGCTTTATGGCGAAGAGGAGTCGGTGTTAAATGCGGCAAAAGTCTGCCGGAACGGTAATAAGATTTATGTGCTCATTGATCGGAACCCGGATTCTCTGGCCGGTTCCATGGAGTCCAATGAGTGCTTTTACGGCGGGGTGATGCTCCGGATGGATGACGGCAGTAAAGACGAATTGCAATTCCAGGGTTATTTGTCGGCCTATGGAACAGGCATCTCCTTTAAAGCCGGAACCATGGACTCCTGGACCAATGGAGTGGTGATGTCAGCCGGAAACTTCATTGAACTCTCCTGTGAGGTTCCGGAGAATCTGGGAACCGTGATGGACGCCGGGTATCTGACTTCCGTAGGGTATGGTTCTCCGGAGTGGTGGTATTGGTGGTCTCCGCCATATATGATTGATCGCTCTGACTGGTGGGACTTTTATTGCGATGAAGAGATGACCTTTCTGGCCAATCACCCGGCCAATCTTTTGCTGGCCATGGCACCCGATGCTCTTAAATCGGTGCGCAATTCTGCAGCGCTGATCGAGGCAAAGAGTAATCTGTTTGATGCCGTTGTTCTTGGACAAATGGCCGGCGGGCTGATTAAAAACCGTTCCGATGCAATGCTTCACTTTTTTGAATACGATCCGGCTGATGCAATAGCATACGACGATGTAATGGCCTTGATGGCGGATATTAAAACATCATTAAGCCAGCCGGTCTTGTTTACATCAAATGATGGAACCAGTGATGTTACTGTGCATCTCGGCGCATTTTACGCCTCACCGTATGTTACGCGATCTATGCTACCTGCGTATGCTCCCGCCGCATTGTTGAGAAACCCTATTTCAGGCTCCTTCCCCGACCCGACATTTGGGGGAATCCTTTCTGATATGACTCAGGGCTCTCTTGCTGCGGGGCTGGCCGGTTATCCACTCAATGTGCCAGCTCCCTTCAGCGTGGTTGCATCCCAGAGCACTTCTTCGTCCAAGATTGAAATCTCATGGCTCCCCGTTGAAGGCGCGGATTGGTATGAAGTCTGGCGTTCCGCTTCATCGGACTTTAGCGGCGCTGTAAAAGTTAAAACGGTCGATGTATGCGGTTACGCCGATTCCAATCTGGAGCCGGGGAGCACTTACTATTACAAGGTGCGCGGAGGCAATGACTATCAGACCGGCGCATTCAGCACCTCGCCAATCGTTGGTATAACACGCGCCCGGCTCGCCATGCCGTGGCTGAATCTTCTGCTGGAATAGTGCGAAACGCTGAAGTGATCTCCCCAATTTCCAACCCTTGTAAATCGGTCATTGAGCATTGTTTATTGA
>JBILEA010000046.1:0-13613 GCA_044352355.1 Pontiellaceae bacterium
GGGATTCTGCATCCTGACTGGTGATCACCAGAAAATTCCTTCCGCTTTCCTTGCGGGTCTGCCACAGGCTTTTTGCCTTCTCATCGGTATTCAAATAATCCACCAGAGCGCCGGAATGACAGGCCATGGTCAGCACCACCACGGTTTTTGCCGGGAGACTGAGCAGCTGTTCAGCATAGTTCGGCCAGTCGAGATACGTCCGTTGTTTCCACGGTTCCAGACCGCGGTCATCAAGTCCCAGCCCGCCCGGTTCTGCGGCGCTGCCTTTCAGGCCGTGAGTGTGGGAATAAATGATGATGGCATCCTCTTCGTGCAGACTTTTCCGGCAGGTTTCCAGTTCGGTTTTAACACGATCACTGGTCACCGTGAACGGGGCCGGATTTTTCACGTATTCCTCAAAATCCACCACCGGCTCCAGCAGAAGCCGATTCGAAAACCCCATGGGCGTAAGACGGTCGCTGATGGATTGAACGGCATCGCATCCGCGCTGTTTCATCGGTACGGCGTCCGTAATTTTTGATTTTCCGAATCCGAAGAAGTACCGGCAATTCTCCTGAACACTTCCGGTCTGGCTGGGAAACCCTGCAGGCGGAAGGCCGGCTGCAAGCCATATTATAATCCTGATAAACATTTTTTTCATGAATACGTTATCCCCCGGGGTGACTGGTCGTACAACGTGTATATCCCGGGTTTATTTTATGGAAGAACAAAGAGGTTTCCGGCGGAAGTGAAATAGACTTCCAATCCTCGGGAGTTTCCGGTTATGCGAAAAGGGTTTCTGTAATTGCTTTTGCCAATTCCTTGCTCTGGAGTGGTTTGGCTGCGTAACCGTTCATTCCTTTTTCGAGACAAAGCTCCTTGTCGCCTTTCATGGCATTGGCGGTTAAGGCGATGATTGGGATTTTTGGATTTTTGACAGAAGATGAGTTGCGAATGGTCTGGGTGGCGGTATAGCCGTCCATGATCGGCATCTTCATGTCCATTAAAACGAGATCAAAGTCTTCTTTTTCCAATGCGAGGACAGCCTCTTGTCCATTGTTAACGATGATAAGGGTGTGGCCCATGGCTGTTAGCATTCGTGTAGCGACCATTTGATTAACGCGATTATCTTCGGCGACCAGAATTTTGAGAGGACGGATTTGTTCGGAATCAACGGATCGAGCGTTATCTATTGAAATTTCTTTTTTGTCTGAGGGACTAACGACGGCCTGAAGCTTGGCTAGCAGGCTGGTGTCACTCAGAGGCTTGGTTAGGCGGTGTGTCAGGTCTAGTTCGGTGCACTGGGCGCTATCTTCACGAAGAGTAGAGGCGGCGAGTGCTGGCAGAATGACGCAGGAGAATTTTTGTTTTATGACTTCCCGAATCAGTGCAAAGGCATCGGCTCCGGGGATGCGCGTGTCGATGATTAGTATATCGAAAGGCTGGCCGTCTTTTTGTGCTTTGCTCAGTTGTCCGATCAGGTCGGCTGGGTTTTGCAGAGCGGTTACGCTGGCACCCGCCTCTTTAAGGGTTTGTTGAGCGAAGCCGAGTACCGTGGCGTTATCGTCCAGCACGAGAACTCGGAGGTCGTCAAAACGGACGGGGCTGGTTTTTGTTTCGACGGTTGATGTGCGGATAATGAAGTGGAAGGTGCTTCCTTGGCCTAGCACGCTTTCAACCCATATTTTTCCGCCCATCAGTTCGGTTAGTTTGGAACAGATGGCCAAGCCAAGACCGGTGCCTTGTAGCACATGCGCATCATTACCTTTAATTTGAGAGAAGGCGTCAAAGACGGAGGTGCATTTTTCTGGAGGGATGCCACAGCCGGTGTCTTGAATCGTGAAATGAAGTTCGTTTTTCTTATCGCCGGTTTGGTGTTGATGCACCTGGACGACAATTTCGCCCTCGTCCGTAAATTTGATCGCATTGCCGATGACGTTTATAAGGATCTGCCCTAAGCGGTGCGGGTCGCTAACAATCATTTCCGGTGTATTGGGGTCAACCCGGCAGGCGAGTTCGATATCTTTTTGGTCGGCTCGTACGGCAAGGGTTTTTAACACGGTTCCAATGTACTCGCGCAGGTTGAACGGTGTTTCGCTGATATCCAGCTTGCCCGCTTCGATTTTTGAGAAATCGAGAATGTCATTAATGAGATTGAGCAGGGAGCCGGAAGACTGCTGGATGATGTCGAGGAATTCGTGTTGAGTTGATGTAAGGTTGGTGTCGTTCAACAGATCGGTCATGCCGACAATGCCGTTCATCGGTGTACGAATATCATGACTCATATTTGCCAAGAAATTGCTCTTGGCGGCGTTGGCTGCTTCGGCGGATTTAATGGCTTCTTTGAGTCTTTCCTGCGTCCGTTCCAGCTCTCGATTGACATTCTTGAGTTCCTGATTTTTCTGTACGGCATTTTCGAAAGAGGAGAAGAGCAGGTCGACAATTTGAATGCGGCTGGATGTGACAGAAATCTTTTGTCCGCCAAAGTAGATTTGAACACCACCTTCGTCCGGCAGTGTTTTTCGTAACTCCTGATTGATTAGGATGTAACTGATACGGGAAAGCAGAAACTCTTCTTTATAGGGTTTGGTGATGAAATTGTCGGCACCGCATTGCAGGCCTAGAATGACATCGTAAGGGTCGGAGAGGGAGGTGAGCAGAATGACGGGGATATCTTTGGTGTCCGGATTGGCTTTGATCTGGCGGCAGAGCTCGTAGCCATCGATGCCGGGCATGACGATATCGCTGATGATGACGGTGGGCTTAAAGTCGTCAAGAAGTGCCAGTGCTTCTTCGCCATTGCGGGCTATGCGGGTGACAAACCCCTGCTGTTGCAGTGTGTTTTCAAGCATTAGCGCCTGCGTAGGGCTGTCTTCGACCATTAGAATTCGGGTGGATTCATTTTTCATAGGGCGGTTTCCGTTGTTTGTGAGCTATGGACGGCATGGGTTAAAAGTCCGGCGATCTCGTCGGGAGGAAGAATGTGGCGAGCGGCATCCAATTTGAGGGCTTCGCCCGGCATTCCGAAGACTACACAGCTTTCCTCATTTTGAATGACCGTAGCGGCTCCGGCATCTTTGAGTAGTTTAAGTTCTTTGGCTCCATCGGCGCCCATACCGGTTAGTAAGACGCCGATAGCGGTTTCGCCAGCATTTTTTGCAACGCTACGGAACAGGTAGGAAACGGCCGGACGCAGACTATGTTCTTTTGGATCGTTTGAGAGGTTAATGGAGCCGTTGGGCGCGAGACCCATATGCTGATCGTCCGGTGCGAAGTAGATGTGTCCCGCCTCTGGGGTTATTCCATGTCGAGCAATTTCAATAACATGCCCTGTCGCATTGCTTAGCCAGTCGACTAAGCCGGACAGGAATCCCGGCGCGATATGCTGAACGACGAGAATCGGAAGACCGTACGGAGCGGGAATCCGTTCAAAGATTTCGCGCAGAACCACTGGACCGCCCGTGGAGGCTCCGATAACGATCACTCTGCCGCAATGAGCGCCTATCGGACAGCCGGTTCGGCAGGGCGGAGGACAGGTTACGCCGCTGTTTTTTAGTCTAGTGAGAGGGATTTTTTTGGATGCCGGACTGCTGCGTCGCCGGGTGATCACCTTGATTTCCGACATCATCCGGATGGTTTTCAAGAGGCCGGAGACTGACTCATCATACTCTGGATGCCCTGGGCCGGCCGGCTTATTGACCATAGCGATCGCACCGGTTTCCAATGCTTCAAAAAGTTTTTGTTTGTCGTTTTGATTCCAGTGCTGGCTGACGATGATAATAGGGCAAGCCCGAGTGCACATGATTTCGCGGGTCGCTTCCAGCCCATCCATCAGCGGCATTTGGATATCCATCGTGATGACGTCGGGGCGTAGTTTTTCCGCCTGCCGGATGGCTTCTACTCCGTTGGCCGCCACGCCGACTACTTTCATATCCGTCTGTCGGTCAATCTCGTGCACCAGCAGTTGCCGGACGGTTTCTGAATCATCGACTACCAGTATGCGAATCATGATTTTTACCCTGCTTCCAGCAACCGATCTAGGACGGAGAGGAGGTTGCTTTGGTCAAAACTGCTTTTAATAATATACGCATTGGCACCAGCCTCGATGCCGCGCTCTTTGTCTTCTTGGGATGAGAGTGAAGTCACTAGAATAACTGGCAGGTTCGCTAGTTTCCGGTCTGCCCGCACACGTTCTGTCAGCACAAAACCGTTCATGCGCGGCATATCAACGTCTGAGACCAGCGCATCAAAACGTCCGGTTTTGAGTTCGGCGAGCGCGGCGGCGCCATCCACCGCCGCCTCGACGTGGTAGCCAACCGATTCGAGTACGTTTTTGAGCAACATCCGCGAGGTGATGGAGTCTTCGGCTATCATAATCGATTTTTTCTTTTTGCCGACAGCTGCCGGGGCGGTAGCAATTGGATGGGCTCCGCCACGGATGGATGATTTTATCAGATCATGAATATTGAGAATCGGAGCCAGCTCGCCGGGACCCAGTAGTGCGACGCCGGAAATATTGCGAACACGGGCGAGCTGCGGGCCGAGTCTTTTCACCAGCACTTCCTGTTCGCGGAGCACTTCATCTACCTCCAACGCAAAGCGCTGTCCTCCGGCGCAGACGATGAGTGCCAGCAGTCCGTCTCGGGGGGTCGTTGTGCGTTCGACCGGTGGAAGTTCTAACAGTTCGCTCAGTAGTTCCAGTGGTAATACCTTACCTGCCACGGTGATGGTGTTGCGGTTTTCCACCGTTTTGACCTCTGTTAAAGGAATTCTTACCATTTGCTCAACCGCAGGAGTGGGGAAGACAAACTGGCGGGTTCCGGTCCGCACCAGAATGCCGCGGAAGGTGGCCACGGTTACCGGGAGCACGATGGAGAAGGTGGTGCCCCATGGTTTGCGCGATGTCACGGAGACTTTTCCGTTAAAGGATTCCGCCCGTTCACGGACGACGGACATGCCTACGCCGCGGCCTGAAATCTCGGTAACTTTTTGTGACGTGGAGAGGCCGGAAAGGAAAATAGAGTCAGCCACCTGTTCAGTAGCCATTGATTTTGCCGTCTCGCTGGATTCAATCTTCTTATCAACCAGCGCCTGTCGAATTCGGTCCAGATTCAGTCCCCGTCCGTCATCTTCAACCGTAATGTTTATCTTGCCGGCGTCGATCTGAGCAATGGTGATGTCGATCATGCCGTAGGGCGGTTTGCCTGCGTTAATCCGTTCATCCGGTGTTTCAATACCGTGATCAATACTATTGCGGATCAGATGCAATAATGGATCTTTCATCCCCTCAAGAATCCGCCGGTCGGCCTCTACGTCGCCGCCGGTAATTTTAAGCTCAACCTGCTTGTTCTGTTCGGCAGAGAGGTCGCGCACGGTCTTGTGTAGCATAGAAAGGGTGCTGGAAAATGGTGTCATCATCAGACCCCGCAGGCCTTCATGCAGGCTGTCTACAAATCGAGAGATCGCCGTGGCATCCTGTCTGGCATGGTGACGGATGGAAGCCGTTTTTAGATCTAGCGGATCCAGTTCATCCTGAATTTGCTCTAGGTGTTGGCGGAGTTTGGCCAGCTGCGACTTTAATGTTTCTACAGAGGCTCCCGGCTGGTTGAATTGGCGGAGGATTGGTGCGATACCGGTCCACGTTTTTTTCCAGTCCGTGACGGTCTTGGCGAGCTGGTCTAGTTCTTCGACCCGATGGTTTGCGCTGAGCTTGAACGATAGGAGCTCCTCCGATTCGCGCATCACCTGTTCGAGACGCTCCTGTGAAACCCGCAACGATTCCTGTTTGCGGGGCGCGGTGACGAGAATCGGCTCCAACGGCTCTGTCGGTTCCGGTTTTGAAACAACCGGTTCGAATTTTTCTGCGGGGCCGGGCGAATTATTTCCGTAATTAACCCGCTCCAATGCTGCGACAATCCCGTCTATCTCATTTTCCGAAGCGCCTTCCGGGTTTTCCAGATCCGCTTCGATCATATCCATGGCGCGGTACAGAATGGTCCAGGCATTTTCAGCGGGAACGCTCTGCACTTTTTGCAGGCGGCTGAAGAGACTTTCCACGGCCTGACAGATTCTTTCAATGTTCCGTTTGTTTACCGCCCGAGCCGCACCTTTCAGGCTATGCATTTCCCGGAAAATGCTTTCCAGCCGTTTGGCACGGACGGTTTCGTCGCCGGACTGGAGTTCTCTCAGTCCGGTGGCGATTATTTCAAGATGCTCACGCGCTTCGACCGTAAAGGCCGCGAGCAGTTTCTTCAGAAAAGCTTCGTCTATTTGAACCATGATGTTCTCTCTCTAAGGATGAAGAATCAGATTCGGTAACTACCAACAATACCCTTAAGTTTTTCGCCAAGCATTTTTAGGTTGTGTACCGCACCTTCAAGTTGTTTCGCGCTGGCGGCATTCTGCTGACTCGCTTCGCGCACACTTTCCATGGCGGAAGTAATTTGATCCATTCCGACGCGTTGTTGCTGGCTGGCTGACGCGATTTGCGTGGCGGCATCGGCCGACTGATCCAGCCCTTCGGTGAGGGCGATGATAGATTTTCCGGCCAGCCCGGCAGTTTCGGTTCCTTTTTCCACCACCTTGCCGCCTTGTTCGGTGGCCATAACCGCTGTGCTGGTTGCTTTTTGGATTTCATTGAGAATATTGCGTACCTGCGTGGTGGCCTGTTTAGACTGTTGGGCCAAACTTTTAACTTCCTGTGCCACGACCGAGAACCCCTTGCCGTGCTCGCCAGCCTTGGCCGCTTCGATTGAAGCGTTAACAGCCAGCACGTTGGACTGCTCTGAAATGGAGTCAACGGTGGCAATAATCATGCCGATCGCCTGACTCTGCTCGCTCAGGCGGATAATGGTTTCGGCGATGGCGTTCATCTGGTTTTGAATTTTATTCATGCTTTCGATGGTGTCATCGGTGGCTTTTCGGCCTTGCTTAGATGTTTCTCGGATGTGGCGGGATTCATCCGCCATTTGCTGGGCTTTCGCGCTGGCCAGTTCGGTAGTTTGGCGCACTTCTTCGACGGTGGTGGTGGTTTCGTTGATCGAAGTGGCATTTTCCGCAGAGGACGAGGCCAGCTGGGCGCTGGAGGCAGAGAGTTCGGAAACCGAGGACGCAATTACGGTGGTTCCGTCAAGTATCTCCTGCAACTGGTGGCGCAGGTTTTCAATCATAGCGCCGAAGGACTTTGTCAGCGCTCCGATTTCATCTTTGGTTTCTGTCAGTGCAACTTCTTTGCTGAGGTCGCCGCCAGCGACTTGTTTGGAATAAGTTACCAACGTATTCAGCGGGCGGGTGATGCCGTTAGATACCCGCTGGCCGAGCCAGAAGGCGAGCAGGAAAGCCAGCAGGGTGATGGCGATTAGCGTGTAGAAGCTTTTTGATTGAAAGGAGTCGGCTTCTGTCATGGCGTTTGTCATGGCGGCTTCGGTTCTTTTAACGATTTGGGTGATATCTGCCAGCAAGGTTGAAATATTGCCCTCTACTTTTTTCACTAAGTTAAGCGCTTGCTCTTGTCCGGCATCCGTAGTTGAGAGCTTAATGATCTCGTCGGTGAGGTGTTCTAAGTCTGCATAATTATCTTGGATTGCGCCGATGGTTTTTTTGTTTTCTTCCAGGGTGATCATATTTTTTAGTGCTTGTATGTGCTGAACCGAGTCGGCGTCCGCTATCTTTAGTTCAGCGAGTGCATCAGTCTGTTTTAAAAGGTAAGAGTGTATCGCCAGCAGTTCGGCGTTAACGGAGGTGGCGAGGTATTGGGCTTCGCGGGAAATAGGATATTTTTCCTGTAAAATAATATCCGTACGTGCGCTGATCACATGAATAACAAGGAGTCCGATCGCGCCGCTGAGTGCGACGAGCATGGATACCCAGAAGAACGCGATTCTTAACCGTTTTGCGATGGTGTAATTTTTGAGCATAATAATCTCCTTTAAATTCAAATCCGGTAGCTGGCAACAATTCCTTTAAGTTTTTCCCCGAGCATCTTAAGGCTGTGTACCGCCCCTTCAAGTTGCTTCGCACTGACGGCATTCTGCTGGCTCGCCTCGCGCACGCTTTCCATGGCGGCTGTAATTTGATCCATCCCAACGCGCTGCTGTTGGCTGGCTGACGCGATTTGCGTGGCGGCATCGGCCGACTGATCCAGCCCCTCGGTGAGGGTGATGATAGATTTTCCGGCCAGACTGGCCGTTTCTGTCCCTTTTTCCACCACCTTGCCGCCTTGTTCGGTGGCCATAACCGCTGTGCTGGTGGCTTTTTGGATTTCGTTGAGAATGTTGCGCACCTGCGTGGTGGCTTGTTTGGATTGCTGAGCCAGACTCTTAACTTCCTGTGCGACCACCGAGAAGCCCTTGCCTTGTTCGCCAGCCTTGGCGGCTTCGATCGAGGCGTTAACGGCCAATACATTGGATTGCTCGGAGAGAGAGTCGACGGTGGCGATAATCTGACCGATGGCCTGACTCTGTTCGCTCAGCCGGATAATCGTTTCGGCAATGGCTCCCATCTGGTTCTGAATTTTATTCATGCTCTCAATCGTGCCGTCGGTGGCTTCGCGTCCGCGCTTAGAGGTTTCGCGGATATGGCGGGATTCATCCGCCATTTGCTGGGCTTTCGCGCTGGCCAGTTCGGTGGTCTGGCGAACTTCTTCGACGGTGGTGGTCGTTTCGCTGATCGAAGTGGCGTTTTCTGCCGCCGAGGAGGCTAGCTGGGCGCTGGAGGCAGAGAGTTCGGCAACGGAAGAAGCAATGATCGAAGCGCCATCAACAATTTCCTGAATCTGCTGGCGCAGGCTGATGATCATTTTCTTGAGAGCCAGTCCTAGCGTGTCTTCTTCAGAGCGAGGTGTAATATCGGATGTGAGGTCGCCTTGTGCAATTTTTTCTGCCGCATCGGTAATATTGCGCAGGCTACCGATCATGGCGCGGAAGGCATTTACCAGAGAGCCGATTTCGTCCTGAGTGTCTTCCAGCGGGACTTCCTTACCGAGATTGCCGCTGGCAATATGTTTTGAATAGTTCACCAGCACTCCTAGCGGACGGGTTATGCCGGCAGATACCCGCTGGCCGAGGCGGAAAGCTATAAAGAAAGCTAGCAGGGTAATCACAATCAGCACAATCAGGCTTTGCGTTTGTGAGCGGTCGGCCAGTACCATAGACTGATTCATATCCGTTTCGGCGTGGTCGATGATCCGTTTGATGGCTTCCTGCACCGTTTGGATGTCGGTCTCGGAGGAATCCATCAGCTGGGTAAATTCGGCATCATTTGTTGATTTTACCATGTCGTTGCAGAGTCTCGCAAGTTTCTCATGGGTTATGCGTAGGTTGTTGAGGTTTTGCTGATCTGCTTTTTCTGTGAGCATACCGGAAAGCGTTGTGAGGTGCTGCGTAGCTTTCGCGTGCTCTGTTTCCATCCGAACGAGAGCGTTTTTTTCTTTGAGAAGAAAAGAGTGTAACGCCAGCAATTCGGTCGTGATGGCATCGGAGAGATCGGTTGCTTCGCGGACGACAGGATATTTTTCCTGAAAGATGATGTCAGCGCCATTACTAATGACTTGAATGGTAATTACTCCGACTACACCGCCGAGCGCAACGAGCATAGACATCCAAAAAAAGGCGATTTTTAACCGTTTCGCAATACTGTAGTTCTTAAACATAAGGACCTCCTTAAATCTCAACCGTTTCATTCACAATAAGCCGCTTGTCCGTCAAAATCCGTTCGGCATCGAGCACAATCAGCCGGTCGCAGGTGATGCCGGTTAGATACGTGCTGTCAATGCCCTGCCATTCGTCCGTGGAAGAGAGCTCGCGTTTAGAAATTGATTCCGTGCCGAGAACATCATCGGCCAGAATGCCGAAACACATTTCGCCGCACTCCAGAATAACCAGCTTGTTTAGGTTGGTGAGGCTGTTGGATGGCAACGAAAAGAATTGTTTGAGATCAACGATGGAACAGATTGCCCCGTGTACATTGGTCACACCAGTAACGAAGGGCGGCGTGTGTGGAACGGGAATATAGGAGGTCAGTGGCCAGACTTCGCGGATATAGCGTGTTTCAAGCGCATAGCGCTCTGAAGCCAGCAGAAAGGTCATCACTTCAATCCGATCCTGAATGTCGTCTTCTTTTACAGGCGGTTGAGCCAGAACAGCTGCGCGGCGAGTCAATTCGCTTTTTACGAACGCTGAGTCTTTGCGATCCATTTAGATCCGCTCCTTTTTATCTGAAAGTCCGGCTTGAATTAGTTGCCGTAACCGCCCAGCCGTCATTCCTTCGCCTTCTGGAACGGGAACGTCTTCGCCGAAAGGTTTTAGCAGTAATAGGGCGTGTTGAAAATATTTTTCTGCCGCAACCGGTTTTTTCTGTTGAAGAGTCATATGGCCTAATGAGAAGTGCGCCATAATGTGCTGATCGTCGAGATAGAGAACTCGTTGGAGCGAGCGTGCGGCTTCATGGGGTTCATTTTTTTCCAGCTGAATCATGGCCAGCAGATAGTGGTAGGCTGGTTGAAGCTTGCCGGTTTCGACGGCATTGAGCGCGTGATAGAGCGCTTCGTCCAACTCGCCCAGATTAGCCTGAGCACGGGCTAGTAGAAAAGCTTCACGGTCACGGGCAGCCCGTCCGGCGAGATGCGTTTTGATCAGATCCGCCGTTTCATGGTGGCGGCCTTGTGCATAAAATTCTTCGGCCTGCTGGATTACGGTGCGCTCGGGGACTTTATGTGAAACCGGCGGCGGATCGGAAAGTTTTACCGGAATCGGTGGCGGTTTCGGGGCTGGCGCATGAGGTGGTTCGTATGCCAAAGGTTTCGGTAGTTCGGTAAAACGAGTAAAGGGTTCCGCTGCGGGCGGTTTCCGGCGGAAGGTGGTGGGGCGGGAGCTGTTTTTTTGATAGAGAATTGATTCCGCCACATATTCTCGGTGCAGAGCCGGATCGTCCGCATAAATGGTTTCTGTAGGACTTAGCACCAACCATCCGTCCTCAATTAGCGAACGTTGCAGGCGACCAATCACCTTGCGAGCCTGTTCCGGTGCGAAATAAATTAGCACATTGCGGCAGAAAATCACATCCATCGCCTGAGTCTGTGTAACAAGCGATGGATAAATATCGTCGGCCAGATTCAGAAAATCGAAGGTAACGCGTTTCTGAATGTCGGTGCGCACCGTATGGTTTTCGTTTTCAATCTGGAAATAACGTTGCTTCACCCATTCCGGCGTTCCGCGGAACGACCACGGACGGTAGACCGCAGCCCGTGCCCGCACCAGAAAGTCGGGATTGATGTCGGTGGCCAGAATCCGGATCGACCAGTCATGGATATCCGGCAATATGGAATCGAGCAACATCGCGATAGAGTAGGGCTCTTCGCCGGTGCTACACGCCGCGCTCCAGATGCGCAGTTGTTTATGGCCGTGGCGCCGCTTTTTTTCAATCACCTCTCCGAACAGGTGGCGAGCCATCGGCTCAAAGTGGTTTTTTTCACGAAAAAAATAGGTTTCACCGATGGTCAGAAATCCGGCCAGCTTATACAACTCATTTTGCGGCAGATTGGCTTGCATCAACCATTGCAGGCAGGCGGCGGGGTCGGTGTGGCCGAACGCCTCGGCGGCTTGCATGAAGTTTCGGTGTAAATCAACCCAGTGTGATTCGGGAATATGTAAACCAAGCCGCTCGCGAACAAATTCGCTAAGTGGATTGAGCCATATTCGCGATGTGCTGGGATCGGATGGATTCAAGCAGTCGCAGCCTCCATGGCTTTAACTAACGACTGTTCTTCGCCAGAAGAAAGAAATTTTTCTAGATCGTAAATCAGTACTAGATTTCCAGCTAGAGCGGTGACCCCATCGAGGTACGGCAATTTTTCAAGCACGGTCAGGGCGTCGGACTGCGGTGCGCGGCTGCAAAGCTCTACACCGGATACTTGCTCGACCCAAAGCGCCAGTTTCCGTCGCACGGTTTGAGCCAGAATTAAATAATCATCAAGCTCCATCGCACGAAAGGGTAATCCAAGCCGTTTACGCACATCCATCACGGGCAATAACTGACCGTGAACATTAAGGATTCCCGTCACCACCTCTGGAGCATCCGGTAGAGGAGTAACGGCGGCGGCGGACTCTACCCGGAGAACATTGTTCAATGGAAGCCCGTAACGTATGCCTCCAGTTTCGAAAATCAATAATTCGACATCCTGATTCATCGGGCAACTCCTATGTTATTTTTTGATTATATGAAGCGAAAGAGTGTTCGGCAAGGTTGTTTCCCAGCGAGTTGAGTGACGGGGTGTTTTTGCTGTGGAAATTTTTTAAGTTGCTACCATAAAAACTTCCAATCCTCGGGAGTTTCCGGTTCACTGCCCATCCCTATGAAGAAAAACAGCCGTCTTGTCGCCGCCGAAATCATCACGAACTGGATCGAAAGTGAAAGCTTTCCGGATCGTCAGCTTGCTGACGTGAAAGAGGATCGCGCCTTTGTCACGGAACTGGTCTATGGCGTTGTCCGCCGCAAGCTGGCGCTGGAGTATATTGCGCAAAAGTTCATCCCTCGCCGTCCAGAAGACTTCATTCTTGCCGTACTGCACGTCGGTATTTACCAGCTTTGTTTTATGGATAACGTCGAAGAATTTGCCGCTGTTCATGAAACTGTTGAGGCCGTTAAGAGCCGCCGCCATCAAGACGCTATCCGCGCGGCGGGCATGATCAACGCGGTTCTGCGTAACGTGCAGGAAGAGAAAGCGGCTATTTTGCAGAATCTTAAAAAACAGCCCGACGATATCCGTCTATCGCATCCCGAGCCGCTGATTCATCGCTGGGTCAAACAGTACGGCGAGGGCGACACGCTCAAGCTTTGCGAGTGGAATAATCAACCGGCTGAAACAATTCTCCGCGTTGAAACCTCCCGTATTTCTCCGGCGGAATTCAAAAAAGCGTTAAAAGAGGCCGGAATTGACGTCATGCCGCACCCTTTCCAAAGTTCGGAAACCTTTTTAATCCTTTCGCGAGGTGTGGCGGTGCCGACTGTGCCCGGCTACAACGAAGGCTGGTTTGTTATTCAGGATCCGGCGACTTCGGTTTCCGTCGAACTGCTCGACCCGCGCCCCGGCGAATCGGTGCTCGATGCTTGCGCCGCGCCCGGCGGAAAAACCGCGATGATTGCCGGAATGATGGAAGGGAAGGGCGAACTGATTGCCATGGACGTTTATGACGACCGGCTCGACACGCTCAAGGACACCGTTACCCGCACCGGCTGGGATTTTATCAAAATTCTCAAAGGCGATGCCGAAACGGGCTTTCCAACTAAAGGCAAACTGTTTGATGCCATTCTGCTCGACGTGCCGTGCCTGAATACCGGCGTACTGCGCCGCCGCGTGGACGCCCGCTGGCGGATTAACCGTGACCGCATCGAGATGCTTAAGAAAACCCAGTGGAAGATTCTCACTGCCATGTCGAAACATGTGAAACCCGGCGGACGGATCGTCTACAGCACATGCAGTCTTGAAGTGGAAGAGAATGAAGAATTGATTAGCCGCTGGGCGCGCGAACATACCGAGTTCCGCTTCGTCAAAGCCAAACGCCTCTTCCCGCCGAAATCCGGCACCGACGGTGCGTATGCTGCGCTACTCGTCCGTAATTGAGCTTTCTGGAGTGCTC
>JBILEA010000259.1:0-3971 GCA_044352355.1 Pontiellaceae bacterium
CGAAGCACATTGTGAAGAAACGGGCAAGGTCATGGAAGTCGGTGACGGCGTGGCCCGCATTGAGGGCCTGCGCAAAGTCCGGCTGAATGAAATGATCGACTTCGGCGATGGCGTTACCGGCCTTGCACTGAATCTTGAAGAGAACAGCGTAGGTGCGGTGGTGTTAAGCGGAGGCGAAACCGTTCGTGAAGGACAGACCGTTCGTTCAACGGGCCGCTTACTCGAAGTGCCTTGCGGACGTGCGATGCTTGGCCGCGTGGTTGATCCTCTTGGCCGTCCGCTTGACGGTAAGGGCCCGATTGTGACTACCGAGGTGAATCCGGTAGAGCGTGCGGCTCCTGGCATTATTGGACGGCAGTCCGTTTCTGCGCCGTTACAAACCGGCATTCTTGCCATTGACGCGGTGATTCCGATCGGACGCGGACAGCGCGAGCTGATTATTGGCGACCGCTCAACCGGCAAGACAACTATTGCGGTGGATACCATTATCAACCAGGCCCGGCTGAACCGTGAGGCGGAAGTGGCCGTTGATACCAAGATGCATCCCGTATATTCCGTTTACGTGGCAATCGGTCAGCGGCAGTCGAGCGTAGCGCAGGTTGTGCGCGTGCTGGAGGAGCAGGGTGCTTTAAAATATACGGTGATCGTGGCGGCCACGGCATCGGATTCGGCCGCGATGCAGTATCTGGCGCCGTTCAGCGGCACAGCTATCGGCGAATGGTTTATGGATCACGGGATGGATGCGCTGGTGGTGTACGACGATCTTTCCAAACATGCAGTGGCTTACCGTCAGATGTCGCTGGTTTTGCGTCGACCCTCCGGACGTGAGGCGTATCCGGGCGATATTTTCTATCTGCACAGCCGTTTGCTGGAGCGTTCGGCCTGCATGTCGAAGGCGTGCGGTGGCGGTACGCTCACCTCGCTGCCTATTATTGAAACGCAGACCGGGGATGTGTCTGCGTACATCCCGACCAACGTTATTTCCATCACGGACGGGCAGATTTATCTGGAAAGCGATCTGTTCCATCAAGGGATCCGGCCTGCAATGTCGATCGGGATTTCCGTTTCGCGCGTTGGTTCGGCCGCGCAAACCAAAGCCATGAAAGCGGTGGCCGGGAAAGTGAAACTGGAGCTGGCGCAGTATTATGAAATGAAAGAGTTTGCCCAGTTCGGCTCCGATCTGGATTCAAAAACGGTTGCGCTAATCGAACACGGGAAACGCATTACCGAGTTGTTCAAACAGGTTCAATACAATCCCTTCCCGGTGGAAGAGGAGGTTGTTCAGCTGTGGGCCGCTCAGCAAGGATTTTTTGAAAATACAGCGGTGGAGAAAACGCGCGAAGCCAGCGCGAAGCTTCTCGAATTTATCCGGATGCGGCGAAAAGATCTGTTGAAAGAGATCGTGCAACAGAAACAGCTGACACCAGAAATTAAAAAGGGCCTTGAAGAAGTAATAGCCGAATATCAAAGCCTGACCTAACGGACCACAATGGCAAATTTACGCGACATTCGAAGGCGCATTAAATCGATCCGCTCCATGGCCAAAATAACCAAGGCCATGCAGATGGTGTCGATTTCAAAAATGAAGCGCGCCCAACAGGCGGCTTTATATGGCATCCCGTACGCCGACATGCTGAACGATATTCTGACTCAGGTGACTCAATATGTTGGTGCCTATCGGCATGGTTTGATGGAGACGCGGAACGGCGACCGCAAATTAATTATTCTGGTCGGAACGGATCGAGGGCTGTGCGGTTCGTTGAATACGAATATTTTCCGCGAGGTTGCCAAATACGACCGCGACATCACGCTGTTTGTAACCATCGGGGCCAAAGCGGCGCAATTTGTGCAGAAAACAGGGCGGTTGCTGATTGTGGATTTTGACTACAGCGATCAGCCGAAACTTTCCGAGGCTCGGATGGTCTGCCGGTTTGTGGCGCAGCTTTTTCTAGATGATGAAATCGACAGTGCCGATATCGTGTTCAGCGATTATGTGTCTACCTTTAAACAAATTCCGCTGACGTGGAGTTTTTTACCAGCGGGGCAATCGCAGGAGTTTTTTGACCAGATGCCTGAAACGTTGAAGCGCACTAAAATTGCGGAAATGCAGAAAAGTGTAAAAGACATCGGCGAATTCGATTTTGAACCGGATGTAAACACGGTTTATGAATCACTGCTATTGCGCAGTTTGGATTATCAGCTGTTGCAGATCATGCGTGAGGTGCGTGCCAGTGAGCACAGCGCACGCATGGTTTCGATGAAACAGGCAACAGATAATGCCCGGGATATGAACAGTAAACTGCAACTGGTCCACAATAATTTACGGCAGGCATCCATTACAAAAGAGCTTTTAGAAATCGGCAGTGCTGCCGGAATGGACGGATAGGCGCGCGGAAAAATTTAAACGAAGCAATGTTCAGGAAATGAGGCGGGAAATGAAGCAGGGGAAAATTGTACAGGTCATCGGGCCGGTGGTGGACGTCGAATTTGAAACCGCCGCTGATCTTCCGGGCATCTATGAGGCTCTCATCGTGGAGCAGCACGAAATCGATGGCACGATACGTAAACTGGTGCTCGAAGTGCAGCAGCACGTTGGCGGACATTGGGTGCGCACCATCGCGATGGGGGCAGCCGAGGGCCTTCAGCGCGGTACATTAGTTAAAACGACCGGCTCTCCGATTACGGTTCCTGTGGGACAGGGCGTTATGGGTCGCATGATGAATGTCATTGGCGATCCGGTGGACGAACGAGGCGAGGTCAAAGCAGAAAAACGGCTGCCTATCCACCGCCGCCCGCCCGCGCTGACGGAACAGGCGACCAAGCCGGAAGTCCTGACGACCGGGATCAAAGTGATTGATCTGATCTGCCCGTTTTTGAAAGGGGGCAAGGTTGGTGCATTCGGCGGCGCGGGTGTTGGTAAAACGGTTGTGATCATGGAGTTGATTAACAATATCGCCAAGCAACATGGTGGCTACTCGGTTTTTGCCGGCGTCGGTGAGCGTTCACGCGAAGGCAATGACCTCTATCACGAAATGTCCGCCGCCGGGGTTATCAATCAAACCGATCTGGAAAAATCTAAAGTGGCGCTTGTCTATGGTCAAATGAATGAACCGCCGGGCGCGCGCATGCGTGTGGCTCTGACCGCGCTGACCGTGGCTGAATATTTCCGCGACGAGAAATTCCAGGACGTATTGCTATTCATCGACAATATTTTCCGCTTCTCGCAGGCGGGCGCTGAAGTGTCGGCCTTGCTTGGCCGAACACCCAGCGCGGTAGGCTATCAGCCTACGCTTTCCACGGAAATGGGTGAGTTGCAGGAGCGAATCACCTCTACGCGCTCCGGTTCCATCACATCATTTCAAGCGGTGTATGTTCCCGCCGACGACCTGACCGATCCGGCGCCGGCTACCACCTTTGCGCATCTTGATGCCACCATCGTGCTCGATCGTGCGCTGACCGCGCAGGGAATTTTCCCGGCGGTTGACCCGTTGGCCTCGAACTCGCGCGCGCTTTCTCCGGAGATTGTCGGCGAAGAACATTACAACACGGCTCGTGGTGTGCAGGCGGTGCTTCAGCGCTACAAAGAACTTCAGGACATCATTGCCATTCTTGGAATTGATGAACTGTCCAATGAGGATAAAGTCATTGTCGGCCGGGCCCGTCGCATCCAGAAATTTTTGAGCCAGCCGTTTACGGTTGCCGAAGTATTTACTGGTCAGCAGGGCCGTCAGGTAACCGTTCAGGAAACCGTACGCGGATTCAAAGAAATTCTGGAAGGTCAGCACGATGCCGTGCCGGAATCTAATTTCTATATGAAGGGCGGTATCGCGGAAGCGATTGAAGGAATTTAATTATGGCCGCCTTGCTGAGAGTAAAAATCATTACGCCGAAAGAAATCGCTTACGATGGAACCGCTCTGGCGGTTGCCATTCCGGCCGAGAAGGGCGAAATGCAGGTTTATCAGGGACACA
>JBILEA010000047.1:0-13536 GCA_044352355.1 Pontiellaceae bacterium
ACCGAGGTTGTCATGGAAGCTCGACGATCAGCGGCAGGGCGCGGCGCAATCGGCGTTCCGCGTGCTCGTCGCGTCGAGTGAGGAAAAGCTCGCCGCCGACCAAGGCGACCTCTGGGACAGTGGCAAGGTCGTGAGCGATGAGTCGATCCACGTGCCTTACGCAGGCAAACCGCTCAGTTCCCGTCAGCGGGTGTTCTGGAAGGTAAAGACCTGGGATCAGGACGGCGCGGAGGGGGCTTGGTCGGAGCCGGCGTTTTGGGAAATGGGGCTGCTTGCGGACAAAGACTGGGTTGGCGCGCAATGGATCGCGTGGAAGCCGCAGGCGGTCTGGAAGACGGAATGGGATGTCCGCAAGCAGAAGGAATACGCTCTACCCCGCCGTCCCTACGATGGATTTCCCTTCAAGACGCAATCCCAGATGTCGATCTGGGAACTCTACGCGCTGCACGAGAAGCCATACGATCCTGCGCCGCTGTTGCGCAAGGAATTCACCGCGACCAAGCCGCTGAAACGTGCGGTGGCGTATATCTGCGGCCTGGGGTATTACGAGCTGTCGCTCAATGGCCGGCGGGTTTCCGATCATGTCCTTGATCCGGCAGTGACAGATTATCAGACCCGGGTTTTCTATGTGGCGCACGATGTCACGAAAGACCTGCAATCCGGGAAAAACGCGCTCGGCGTCATGCTTGGGCGAAGTTTTTACGGGCTGTTGAGCATCGACGCGTGGAACTACGATCAGGCGCTCTGGCTTGGCCAGCCGAAGCTGATGGTGCGGTTGAGCCTGGAGTATGAGGACGGCACCACGGACAACGTGGTGAGCGATCTTTCCTGGAAGGCGGCTGGCGGCCCGGTCATCTATGACGACGTGCGGCGCGGTGAGATTTACGACGCGCAGCGGGAGCAGCCGGGTTGGGATCGGCCTGGATTTGAAGACTCGCAATGGAGTGCGGTGAATCCCGCCCCTGCGCCGGCGGGCGTATTGCGTGGGCAAATGCTGCCGCCCATCCGCGCCAACCGGGTCGTCACTCCCGTCAAACTCTTCGAGCCCAAGCCCGGGGTCTTCGTTTATGACCTTGGAGAAATTATGGCTGGCTGGGTGCGCATCAAACTCAGCGGGGCGGCGGGAACACGGGTCATGGTTCGCTACTCCGAGCGCAATGACCGCGAGGATTTCTTCTGTCAGAGTATCAGGATGTTCCAGGAAGACGGCTTCATCCTCAAGGGTGGCGAGCAGATTTTCGAGCCGCGTTTTTCCTATAAAGGATTTCGCTTTGTGCAGGTGTCGGTAGCCGCCGCTGGAGCGCTCACCTTGGCGAGCCTGCAAGGAATTTCCGTCCATACAGATCTTGCCACCGCCGGGCAGTTCGAGTGTTCAGACGAGCTGGTGAACCGGATTCACGCGGCGATCCGACTGACCCAGCGCAACAACAGCCACGGTTATCCCGAGGATTGCCCCACCCGCGAGAAGATGGGCTGGCTGCAGGATGGCCACGCCGCCTCCGATGCCGCGCTCTGGGATTTCGATATGGCCTCGTTCTACACCAAATGGATTCAGGACATGGCGGACGGACAGCATCCCAACGGGCAGATGGGCAACATCGCTCCGCCGCTCAAGACGGCGGGTAATCCATTCTCCGCCTACGGGCAGGGTTCATCCCCGATTTGGGCCTCGGCGTTTCCGGGCATGGTCTGGAAGATGTATGTGCAATACGGCGACCGGCAGATGCTGGAGAAATATTACGAACCGTTGAAACGGTTTGCCGAAGCGACGCGGCAGTTTAACCAAGTGACTGGCAAGCCGCACATCGTTAGTGATGGCCATAGCGATTGGATTCCTCCGGATTCAGACAAAACCCGCCCGCCTGAAGACCCCTCCGTTTACGGCACCGCCGCTTATTACCGGATCGTGGATACGGTCGCCCGCATCGCCGAAGTGCTCGGTAAAGGCGAGGCGGCGGCGTTGCGCACCTGGGCGGATGAGGTCGCCGCCGCCTTTCACGCGGAGTTTTTTGACCCCGCAAGAAATCAATATCACGTCGCACGTGAAGTCAGTTACCGGCAGAGTGTCAATGCCCTGCCGTTGGCTTTTGGAATTGTGCCGAAGGGAAACGTGCCTCTGGCGGCGGGTAATCTGTTGGCGGATTTGAAGAACAGAGGCTGGGCGCTCACTACCGGCATCGTTGGTACGGGCGTGCTGATGGATTTGCTGCCGGAGCTCGGGGATGCCGGAGTGGAGGCTTCCTGGAAGCTGCTCACCCGGACCAATTATCCCAGTTGGGGATACATGTTGAAAGACGGGGGCACGACCATTTGGGAGCGGTGGCAGGGCGATTCCTCGCTGCAACATCCGGCGTTTGGTTCCGTGGGCGGCTATTTTTACCGGCATCTCGCTGGCATCCAGCCCGCCGCGCCGGGATTCAAGGAAATCCGCTTCGCTCCGATCTTTCCCGAAGGGCTTGAGTGGGTCAAAGCCTCCTATGACAGCCCCTACGGAACCATCCGCTCGGAGTGGAAAAAGGACAGCGATGGCAGCGTGGCATGGAAGATCACCATCCCGTGGAACACCACTGCCACGGCCCAAGCACCGGAAGGAATGCAGTTCGAGGACGGCACCACCGGGCGGGAATTGTCCAGCGGAAGACACACTCTGCGTCTGAATTCACTGAAGCCAATAGATGGATAAGAACGGGAAGAAACATCATTATGAAAAATAAACTAATAAAGAACATCCGGGCGTTCGGGCTGCTCGTTGCCGTTGCCGCGAATTGTTATGCCTCGGGCGACTCGCCCGTGCTGGCCGCTGTTCCGCCACCGGCGCATCTCCTATGCGAACGCGCGGAAAATCCCGTGATCGATGTGGCGGTTCCCGCGCTTTCCTGGAAGCTTGCGGACGGGCGGACCGGTGCCGCCCAGACGGCGTATCGCATCCTGGTTGCCTCGTCCCCGGAACAGTTGGCGACCGGGCAGGGCGATCTCTGGGACAGCGGACGGGTCGAAAGTGATCAGTCGTTGGATGTACCTTATGCGGGCAAGCCGCTGGCCTCGAGGCAGCGTCTTTTCTGGAAGGTAAAAGTTTGGGATCAGGAGGGTAAAGAAAGCCCGTGGTCGGAGCCGGCCTCGTGGCGCATGGCGCTGTTGGACGCCAAGGATTGGCAGGCGCGCTGGATCGCGGCCCCTGCCATGCCCCAACCGAAGTCCGAGGGGCTGGATGTGTTTCTCGATGCGGCCAGCGTGTCGGCGGCGAGCAAGAGCCTTTTTCGCGGGCGTCAACCGGAACTGCTTTTTCGCCGGACCTTTGATGTCGGAAAGCAGGTGGTTTCCGATGCGATTGTCCGCGTCTGCGGGCTCGGCGCCTTCAACCTTTTCATCAACGGCCAAAAAATCGGGGACGCCTGGCTCGATCCCATCGGCAGCGACTACCGGAAAGTGGCGTATTACAGAACATTCGATGTCACCAAGTATCTACGCCCGGGAGAGAATGTCGTGGCCATCGAGGTGGCGGACGGCTGGTATGGTCAGGGAGTTGTCTGGGGAGGGGGTTTTGGCTTTGGGTCTCCGAAACTTCTGGCCGAAGTGGAGTGGGTGGATCGCCCGGGAAAGACCCATTCCTTCGGGACGGAAGCCGGGTGGAAGGTCCGCTTCGGCCCGACCCTCCGCTCGAATCTTTATGCCGGGGAAATGAGGGATGCACGGATGGAGCCGAGCGGATGGATGCTGCCCGGGTTTGACGACAGCGCGTGGGCCGGGGCGGTGGAAACCCAGCCCGGCTCGCCCCGCCTCGTCTCGCAGGTGGCCCCATCGATCAAGGAGATCCGCCGCATCCAGCCGGTCGCCCGAACCATGCCTAAGCCGGGCGTTTTTGTCTTCGACTTTGGCGAGCATTTTTCCGGGGTCGTGCGCCTGCGCATCCGCGACGCGAAGCCGGGACAGACGGTCACGGTCCAGTTTGGAGATTTTTTAAGTCCGGATGGAAGAGTGGACCACTCGCTGATGAACCCCTGCGCTGTGCGGCAAACTCTCACCTATGTCTGTCGTGGCGGAGAAACGGAGGAGTGGACACCGACCTTCACTTATTTCGGATTCCGCTATGCCGAAGTGACGGGCCTGGACTCCGAGCCGCCCCTGGATTTTCTCGAAGGCGTGTTCCTCAGCACGGAGATGGAGCCGGCCGGGGAATTTGCGTGCTCTCTCGAACTTTACAACAGAATGCACCGCATGGCCGTGCAGACCCTGCAATCGAATATCCACGGCATCATCGAAGACTGTCCGCACCGCGAGAAATGCGGCTGGCTGGGCGATGTGTGGATGCCGATGAACACGTGGCTGATGAATTTCGACATCACCGCCTTCAACCGGAAGTTCATCGAGGACATCCGCCTGACCTACCAACCGATGGGATTGCCGGCCGACATTGCCGGTGGCAAAAGGCAGCATCCCTGGACCGAGCAGCGGGCCTCGATGCTCGACTGGATGGCGGCCACGGTCATTTATCCGTATCTGCACTACGTCTACACGGCGGACCGCGCGGAGTTGGAGCGGCACTATCCGTTCATGAAACGCTTTGCCGACACCGCCATCCCGCTGGTCCGCGAACGTTATGCATCCGGCGACCTCAAGTTGACCCGGTCCCAGCGTTTCTTCTTCGGGGACTGGGGCGATATCCCCGCTGACGGCAAACGGCAGGGCGATTTCCCGCTCTTTCCCGCCGAGACACCCGCCCTGCTTTCCGGAACACAAACGATGATCCACACCCTGCAATGCCTGGCCGCCTCGGCGGAAATGCTGGGGCATCCCGACGATCGGAAAAAATACACGGCGATGGCGGACGAACTGATCGGACTGGCCAACGAGAACTACTTCGACGCGGCGACCGCATCGTATGGTTCGCAGTCGGCCAATGCCTGGGCTTACAAGCTGGGGATGGTGCCCGGGGAGTCGCGGGAGGCCTTTCTCAAAAGGTTCGGGCAGGAAATTTCCGAGGTGGATCAACTCATTCCGACCTATGGCCAGATGGGATTGTCCACCATCTTCCAGTCGCTGACCGATGCCGGGCACGGGCCGATGGTCCACGCGCTGGCCAATGCCAAAGCCGACCGTGGTTTCCGCCGCTTGATCGAACGAGGAGCGACCACGACTTGGGAGTTTCAGGGACGCGGCGAGCCCGTGCCGACCGCTTCGGGTAACCATCCGGCCTTCAGCGGTTTTGACGCATGGTTCTATTCCCACTTGTGCGGCATCCGGCCCGATCCGGCCCATCCCGGGTTCAAGCGAACGCTCTTTAAACCCTGGTTTGATCCCAAGGTGGAATGGGCGAAGGCTTCCCACAACAGCCCCTACGGCGAGATCCGCTCGGAGTGGAAGCGGCAGCCCGATGGATCCATCGCATGGAACATCACCATCCCGCCCAACACCTCGGCCATGGCCAGGTTCCCCGACGGCACAACCAAGCAACTCGAATCTGGTTGCCATACCTTCACCATTCCAGAACAGAGGAAACCATGAAACCCACCCTCATACTCCTCGCCGCCCTGCTGCTCGCGCTTTTTGGCCAAGCAGCGGAGATCCAGCCGTTGCAGGACAAGACGCTCGTTGTCTGGGCCGCGCCCGCCAACCTCACGCAGCGCGGCGGCAGTGTGCTGACGATCAACGACAGCAAGGGGCCCTTCGACGGGATTGTCTTCGCCGAGCGCGCACCCGCGATATGGATGGCGGGCAGCGAAAATTTAACTCGCACGGAAAAGCGGCAATCGGACTGGCCGGCAGAAACTACGGGGCCGGACACGGCAGTGCAAATTGCCATCGTTTACCGCGGCGACGAAGTCACGGCCTATCGCAACGGCCGGGAATACTCGCGGCACACGATCGCCAAGCCGCGGTCGTTTGATCTCGAAAACAGCGTGATCGTCATCGGCCCGCGGCATCTCGGGAACAGCGACTTTTTCGCCGGCGCGGTGGAGGATGCGCGCATCTATGACCGCGCGTTGACATCCGGGCAGATCGCCGCATTGCGTCCCAACGTCGAAGGAGAGATCAAGCCGTGGGCGTGGTGGTCGTTCGACGATGCCGCCGCGCAGGACAAGACCGGACGCTTCGGCCAAACCCGCCTCTTCGGCGGCGCGGAGGTCGAGAATGGCCGTTTGATGTTGGACGGGGAAAGCGGTTCGTTCTACGCGGCGAGCCGGCCCGGGTTGCTGCCGGCCGCAGGGGCGAAACCCAAGTCCGCTGATCCCCAAACCGTGCCCGAGGAGATGGTGTTGAACTACCACCTCATGCATCCCGGCGGCGTCAGCGCCCCGGCTGATGCGAACGCGGCCTTCTATCTCGACGGTCTCTACCACCTCCACTACATCATCAAACACGAATGGCAGGGCAAGGACTCGGTTTGCTTCGTCCATGTCACCAGCCCGGATATGCTGCACTGGACGTGGCAGCCGACGAAACTGCAGCCCTCATTCACCGGCCATGGGATGTTCAGCGGCACCGGCTTCATCACCAAGGAGGGCCGGCCCGCCGCCATCTACCACGGCAAGGGAACGGGGCGAAACCAGATCGCGATTGCCAGAAATAATCAGCTTTCCGAGTGGGAAAAACCCTATCCCATCGAGGTCAAGGACGCCGCCGGAAATATGGTGGATCTTCCCCAGGGGGACCCGGATCTTTTTCTTATCGGTGACACCTACTACGCCATCGCCGCCCGTTTCGGGGGCACGGATAATCCGCCGCTGATCAAATCCAAAGACCTGAAGAACTGGAGCCACGTCGGCGACTTCATCAAACAGTTCCCTCCGGATGTGCTGATCGGCGAGGACAATTCCTGCGCCAACTTTTTCCCGATCGGCGACCCCTCGGCAAAGCTCGGGACAGGCAAGTGGATGCTGCTAACCATCAGCCATCTGCTCGGCTGCCGTTATTACATCGGCGAGTGGGATGCCAAGGCCGAACAATTTGTGCCGGAGCAACACGGGAGGATGAACTGGCGGAGTGAGGTTGATCCCATCGGCGAAATCTGGGAGGACTTCTTTGCCCCCGAAACGGTGCTCACCCCCGACGGGCGGCGGATCATGTGGGCTTGGCTGGCCAATCGCTACGGTAAATCTGTGGCGATTCGCGGGAGGAGCATTCAGTCCCTGCCGCGCGAACTGAGTCTGCCCGCCGACGGCATCCTGCGCATCAATCCGCTGCGCGAACTCGAATCGCTGCGTGCTGATCCGGTGGTGCAGGAAAACGTCTCCATCGCCAACGGTGCCAAGCCTCCTTTTGGCACGGTGGTCTGGCAGTCGCTAGGCCGGTTGCCCGGCGACGCGGCGGAAATCCGCATCACCATTCCCCGCGACCAAGCCGCCCGCAAGCGCTTCGGCTTCCGTCTCTTCGGCGAGGGTCAAACCGGGGGGCTGCCCATCATCCTCCGGCCCGAGACCGGAACGATCCGCGTCGGAACCACCGAGGCGCCCTTTGCCGTGGCCGACCTGCCTGCGGGCGAAGATGTGGAACTCCGCATCTTCGTGGATAAATATCTCGTCGAAGTCTTTGCCAACGGCCGGCAAGCGGTGGTCGCCAGCGATATGGACTGGGGCGGGAGACTCACCCTCGACGGCTATTCCTCCGGTGCGCCCACGACGATCAAGAAGCTCGAAATCTGGAAGCTCCAACCCACGAACCAGGGTTTCCGGGAAGCGCAGAAAAACCGTGTATGGGAGCCTCAAACGAAATAACGCAGCTGGCCCGGCGCCGCGCTTAGAGCGATCCGCAGGGCACTTTTTTGGGATGAAGTTTAATGGAGAACGATATGAAAATAGGGATGTTTGCCGGCCTCTTTGCCGCTCTGTCTGCCTGCGGGGCCGCAGAGCGGCCAAATATTCTGCTGATTGTGTCCGATGATCTCGGGATCCGTGATCTCGGCTGCTACGGCAGTGATTATTACCGTACGCCGAATCTGGATGCGCTGGCCAGTCAGGGAATGCGCTTTACCCGCGCCTATGCCGCCTGCACCGTCTGCTCGCCCACCCGCGCCGCTTTGCTGACGGGACGCTACCCGCACCGCGTCCGGCTGACCGATGCGCTGCCGTGGGACCGGCTGTTTGAAAACCCGAAACTGATCCCGCCGGAGCATCTCAAAGAACTTCCTGTTGAGTTGCCGAATATCGCCAGGGCCCTGCGCGATTCCGGGTACCGGACGGCATTGTTCGGCAAGTGGCATCTGGGTAATGAGCATGTTTTCTTCGATCAGAATGGGCATGACGCGTACGGCTTCGATGAAGCCTTTGATGCGCACTGGAAAATTATCAATGAGGTCGATAAAGGGGTCGAGGTGCTGACGGAACGCTCCCTCCGGTTTGTGGAGGAAAACAAGGACCGGCCGTTCCTGCTTTGCCTGATGCATCATACGCCGCATGTGCCGCTGGCCTGCCCGCCGAAATACGAGGCGCAGTATGACGGGGTGCCCAAAGGGGCGTTTCAGAAAAATCAGAAATATGCCGGCATGATCTCCCATCTGGACCAGTCGGTAAAAACTCTGCTGGATCAGCTCGATGCGCTGGGGCTCGCTCAGAACACCGTGGTCCTTTTTACTTCGGATAACGGCGGGCTGCAGACAGCAACGAGCAATCTGCCGTTTCGCGGAGGGAAGGGGGATCTGTACGAGGGCGGTCTGCGCGTTCCGCTCATTGTCCGCTGGCCGGGACGGATTGCGCCGGGCTCCGTTTGCGAGGCACCGGTCCACACCGCCGATTATTTCCCCACCTTTCTGGAACTGGCCGGGCTGGCCGCCATGCCGGAGGCTCATGTGGACGGCGCAAGCCTGCTGCCGCTCTGGAGCGGAAAACCGGCGGAGCCGCGCACCCTTTTCTGGCATTTCCCCCACCGTCAGAATCCCTCCTCGGTGGTGATGGAGGGCGACTGGAAGCTGGTCCACTTTGATTTGACGGGCAAAAACGAGCTGTTCGATTTGAAAGCCGATCCCGAAGAGGCCGCCGACCTGGCTGTGGCGTATCCTGAGCGGGCGGATCGGCTGATTAAAAAACTGGAGGCGCATCTGCAAGCCGCCGGAGCCCAGCGCATGCGGCCGAACCCGGAATGGGATCCCGCCCGCCCGTCGGGCAAACTGCGGAATTTCGGAACCTTTTATCCCTCCGGAGGAAACATCTACCGCGAAAGTAAGGAACCGCTGCCGGAATGGTTCCGGCAGAGCCCGGAGAAATAGTGCGTATGAAAAAGCCCAATATTCTTTTTATTCTCACTGACCAGATGCGTTCGACCGCCATGGGGTGCGCGGGCATTGAGAACGTCGAGACTCCGAACCTCGACCGGCTGGCGTCCGAAGGGACCCGTTTTACCAATGCGGTCGCCAATACGCCGTCCTGCGCGCCGTCCAGAGCTTCGCTGCTGACCGGTCTGCATGTGCTCAGTCACGGGGTCATCAATAACGAGCTTCAGGTGAAACTCGGCACCTGCACGCTGGCCGGGTCGCTGCGGGACAACGGCTACAAGTGCGGGTACATCGGCAAGTGGCATATCGACGGGGGCTCCAGGGAACAGTTCACCCCGCCCGGACCGCGCCGCCTCGGCTTCGATGATTACTGGGCCGTGGCCAACTGCACGCACGACTATATGCACGCGTTTTACTATGAAAACGACGACCCGAAACCGAAATGGCATTCGGGCTACGAGCCGGTCGCCCAGACCGATCTGGCCCTGGATTTCATCCGCCGGAAAACTGCGGAGGATGATCCGTTCTTTCTGGTTTTGTCGCTCGGCACGCCGCACGACCCGTATCAGGCAATGCCGCCCGAACTGCTGGAGCAATATGATCCGGAGAAAATCGAGTTCATGCCCTCGAACAGCCGGTACGTGCCCAACGAGATCCGTCTGGCCAAGCAGCAGATGCTGGCCGGATATTATGCCCACATTACCGCACTCGACGACCAGGTCGGCCGTCTGCTGGCTCTGCTGAAGGAAACCGGCGTGGAAGAGGATACGATCGTGGTCTTCACCTCGGATCACGGCGACCTGCTGGGCAATCACGATGCGTGGTTCAAGAGCCAGCCGTGGCGCGAATCGACGGGGATTCCCCTGCTGATGAAATGGCCCGGTCACATCCCGGCAGGAAGGGTGAGCAACGGGCCGATCAGCATCATTGAAATGATGCCGACGCTGCTTTCGCTGACCGGTACCGACATCCCGGCTCAGGCGGAGGGCGATGACCTTTCGGCGTTTGTGCTGGGCGATGAGACGGCGGCCCCCGATTCGGTCTTCATCAATTTTGTTTCCAAGGTGGATCTGATTCCTAACCCGCCCTTCCGGGGCGTGGTGACGGCCACGCATACCTATGCCGCCACGACCGAGGGGCCCTGGCTCCTGTATGACGATCAGAAAGATCCCTTTCAGCGGAACAACCTGATCACCTGGAACAATCGCGACAACCCTGCGGTGGCGCAATTGCAGCAGACGATGCAGCAAAAGCTGGAGGGCTGGCTGGACCGGACCGGCGATGCCTTCGAGGACGGGGGCGTGCTGAACGACCGCTATCAGCCGGGGCATACCGGCGGGATTCTTCCGCTGGAGCGCGATCCGTTCTTTCCCTACACAGACAATCAAGAAGATCGGCGGGCGGTTCCCTTTTCTAAATGAGCGTCTTGCGCCCGGAGCGGAAGGATCGCGGGCGCGGGCGGGATGAGCAGGGGGTCCGAGTTCGACAGCCGCAGAAAAAACAGAAAACAGAAAAAACAGAAAAGAAGAAAAAGCAATGAAGATGAAGCAATGCATAGCAGGCGCAGTGATGGTATTGGCCGGTACGGTAGTGGCGGAGGAGATTTTCAAGGGTCCCGCGCTTTTCCCGTTTGTGATTTCGCATGAGGCGCCGGACAACGCGACCAGTATGGCGCACCTGCTGCCGGCGCCCGCCGGTAAACACGGCTTCGTGCGGGTGGAGGACGGGCACTTTGCCACCGACGCGGGGCGGATCAAGTTCAATGCCATCAACCTGACCGGTCCGGCCAATTTTCCTTCCCACGAGGACGCCGACCGCCTGGCCGCACGTCTGGCCCGCTTCGGCATCAACTGTGTGCGCCTGCACTATTTCGATGCCCCCTACGGCAACTTGCGCGAAGCGGAGGAGACGGGGCTCTTCGGTGTCGGCGATTCGGTTCCGGAGAAATTCCGGGCCGACCCGGAGTTGGTGGTTCCCTTTGATCCCGAAGCCCTGGATCGTCTGGATTACTTGATCGCCGCGCTCAAGAAACGCGGCATCTACGTCAATATGAACCTGCACGTCGCGCGGCTCTTCAAGGGTCGGTGCTTTATCAACGCCTCGGTGGTTGCTTCGGAAAAGGAGTTTGCGAAGCGACTGCTGACCCATGTCAATCCGTATACCGGTCTGGCCTACAAGGACGAACCGGCGGTGGCGATGATCGAGCTCAACAACGAAAACTCGCTCATTCGCAGTTACCGCATGGGGTGGTTTGACCGGCTTCCGACCGAGTATTTTCCGGAGCCGTCCGACACCGAGTTCCGCGGCAAGTGGAATGAGTGGCTCAAGGCAAAATATGATTCCCGCGAAGCCATGTGGGAGGCCTGGGGCCTGGCCTCGACATCGCCGCACGGTGAAGAACGCTCCAAGGAGAGCCACACCGGGGTGTCGGGATTGTATAGCGGTGCGTGGCAATTGGTCCTGGGAAAAGCCCAAGCCAAGGCCGATTTGGAGGATGGGGTGCTGCGGATTCAGGTCACCAGGGATGGCGATGGCGTTTTGCCGAAGCTCATGCGAGAGGGGTTGAAAATTCAGGCGGGTGAGACCTACAACATTTCATTCCGAGTGCGGCGTGTTCAGGGTGACGAAGTCGTGACCCTCGGCACCGCGCTCAGCAATTACAGTCCGGGTTGGCGCTCCATGGGGTTCCATCAAACCATCGAGGTGGGGAATGAATGGACCGCGGTGGAGGCGGCTTTTACAGCAACTGAAAATACCGAGTGTGCGGTGTTTGAGTTAACCCGCTTGAAGAAAGGCACCTACGAACTGGCGGATCTGTCTATCGAAGGCGGGTCTTGGGTTTCGTTGCGTGAACGACTGATCCGTCCGGATGGCTCGGTGGAAATCATCAAGAGCACTCATATCGTCCCTCCTGCGGTTAAGCACGATTTCTACCAGTACCTGGTGGACCTCGAAAGTGCCTATTGGCGGGAGATGGCGGATTATGTGACCCAGGAACTCAAAGCCAAAGCGCCCGTGTCCGGAACGCAACTCGGTTTCAGCTGGGCCTTTGTGCAAAAGGATTTGGATTATGTGGACACCCACAGCTACTGGGCGCACCCCGACTCCTTGCAGCCCGGTGCCGTCTGGCGCACGCATAATATCTCCCAGGTCAATTGTCTGACCCGCTTTCAACGGCTCGCCGGCGAGCGAGTGCTCGGCAAGCCTTATACGGTGAGCGAGTACAACCATCCTTTTCCCAACCAGTATGGGGCGGAGGGGCAGCCCATGCTCCGGGCCTACGGGGCCTTGCAGGGCTGGGATGGAGTCTTCGAATATACCTGGCATCACCGTCAGAACTATTCGCCGGGCTGGAACTCCTTTTTCTTCAGCATCAGTGAGCGCACCGATGTGCTGGCGCACCTGCCCGCCGCTGCCGCGATCTACCTGCGGGGCGATGTGCGCGAGGCCGGCAAGAGCGTCGTAGCCGCGATCGATTACGACACCGACTTTGCGCGGTTGGTGAAAGGCAAAACCCTGCTCCATACCGTTGGTATTGACAATGCCGGCCTGGCCCCCGGTCTCGGGCTCATCCATAAAACCGCCATCGACCTCGATGGTGGTGCCGGCACCGACCCCGCCACGATCAACCAGAAAGCGGCCGAAGCGCCCATCGTGATCAGTGACACGGGCGAACTCACCTGGAATCGCGAAGTGCCGGGGGCGGGCACCTTCACCGTCAACACCGCCGATACCAAGCTCTTCAGCGGGTTTCCAAAAGGGCTCACCATCGCCCTGGGCGACGTCTCCCTCAAGGTCGGCCGGACCCGTCTGGACTGGGCTACCGTCTCGCTCGTTTCCCGGTTCGCCGGCGGGGGTTTCGGAGGAAATGGCAAGCCCGCGAGCATCCTGCTCGCCGCCACCGGCCTGACCCAAAACACCGGCATGGAATTGGAGCGGCTGAAGGGAGACTTTGTCACCGCGCGTAACAACGATTGGGGTCACGCCCCGGTTTTGACCGAGGGCATTCCCGCGGAAATCGAACTGCCTGCCCCCGCCTCCCGCACCCGTTGCTTCGCCCTCGACCCCAGTGGCGAACGCGTCCAAGAGGTACCTGTCGAGGCCACCGCCACCGGCTCCCGCATCGGCATCGGCCCGCAATACCAAACCATCTGGTATGAAATTGAAGTCAAGTAGTCAGGAGATCAAAGGAAGAATAAAAAGGAGAAACCCCGTGATTAAGAATAAAACCAGCTCACTCGTCCGGGGCGTAGTGACGGCCACGCATACCTATGCCGCCACGATCGAGGGGCCCTGGCTCCTGTATGACGATCAGAACGATCCTTTTCAGC
>JBILEA010000048.1:0-13472 GCA_044352355.1 Pontiellaceae bacterium
TAGAGCACCTGTTCGCCTTCGAAACGCAACGTATCCAGTTCACGCCGCCCGCAAGCAGAAATAAACAGACAAAAAAATATTGAACAAGGAATGATGAATAACGAAGTGAATTTACGCATAACGCTTACTTCATTATTCGGAGTTCCTTGTTCGATAGATCGCCGCCCTCACTACTCCACAGGGCTGACCGGCATTTGCACCGGAGCCTGAGGTATTGCAGATTGTTCCATCGAAACGGGCTGCTCGATCTTGGTATTATCCATGAGCGATTCACCGGCACTGCCGGCAAAAAGCATGCCGAGAATCAGTGTGTTCAATAAAAAGACCCCGCCAATCACAACGGTCGCTTTAGTAAGCACGTTACCGGCTCGCGCACCGAAAAGTGAGTCGCCGCCACCGGAACCAAACGCAAGACCAAGTCCTTCGTTTTTTGATTTTTGCAGCAAAATCAGACCGATCAGCGCCAAACTGCACGCGGCTTCCAAAATAATGAGCAATGTACGAATAACAGCCATTTTTAAACCTCCACCAATTTCAGGGAGCGGACGTTAACATCCGCCCGCGCCGATGACCATACCAATTTTTAAATGCGTAACTCGTAACACGTGACCGGATTACAGACCCGCATGACGCATTACTCGTTACGTATTACGTCCGGCTCCGCCGGACTACATTCCCGCTTTGACGATATCGACGAAAGAACGGACTTCGAGCGCCGCGCCGCCGATCAGGCCGCCGTCAATGTCCGGCTGTGCAAGCAGTTCCTTAGCATTAGACGCTTTCATGCTTCCGCCGTACTGAATACGCAGACCTTTGGCCGCTTTTTCACCAACCATATCGCGAATGATTCCGCGAATGAAGGCATGCACTTCCTGCGCCTGTTCGCTGGTTGCCGTTTTACCGGTACCGATCGCCCAGACCGGTTCATAGGCCACCACGACGTTTTCAAACTGTTCAGCGGTGATATCGGCCAGACTGCCGCGCACCTGAGCCTCAACCACCTTCTCGGTGTTGCCGGCTTCGCGGTCGGCCAACTTCTCACCGACACAAACAATCGGACGCAGATTTTTTTCGAGCGCCTTTTTGACCTTTTTGTTCACCCAGAAGTCGGTTTCTTTATAATACTCGCGACGTTCACTGTGGCCGAGAATGACATACTTGACGAACAGCTCTTTGAGCATGGTATGGGAAATCTCGCCGGTATAAGCCCCATCGTCTTCCGAGCTCATATTCTGACAACCCAGCTTGATCTGGCTGTCAGTCAACACATCGCTGATGGATTTAAGCGCCGTGAACGGCGGACAAACCACCACTTCAACTTCCGTGCAACCAGCCAATTCAGCATGAATACCCTTAGCCAACGTCACCGCATCGGCAACGGTCTTATTCATCTTCCAGTTGCCCGCAATAATTTTCTTTCTCATTAGATTCTCCAGTTTAATTTTAAAGTTACTTGTCAGTCAGCGCGGTAACACCGGGAAGCTGCTTGCCTTCGAGAAACTCAAGGCTGGCACCGCCGCCGGTACTGATGTGGGTCATCTTGCCGGCCAGGCCGGACTTGTTGACCGCACTCACGCTGTCGCCGCCGCCGATAATGCTGACGCTATCGGAATCGGCCACGGCCTGGCAGACCGCGAAAGTGGCTTTGGCGAACGGGGCCATTTCAAAACAACCCATCGGGCCGTTCCAAACCACGGTTTTGGCCTTGGCGATTTCAGCGCAGTAAAGCGCGATCGTCTTCGGGCCGACATCAAGTGCCATCCAGCCATCTTCAATGTTTTCGCCAACCACTTTGGTGTTGGCGTCGGCACCGAACTTGTCGGCTGCGATATTATCAACGGGAAGCATCAGCTTCACCCCTTTGGCTTTGGCCTGAGCAAGAATGTCTTTGGCCATTTCAACGCGATCGTCTTCGACCAGTGAATTACCAATCTTGAACCCCTGAGCCTTATAGAAAGTATAAGCCATGCCGCCGCCGATCAGAATCGCATCGCACTTACTCATCAGGCTGGTGACCACGTCGATTTTGCCGGAAATTTTTGCGCCGCCGATAATAGCAACGAACGGTTTTTCAGGGGCTTCGAGCGCCTTGCCGAGATAATCGATCTCCTTTTCCATCAGGAAGCCAGCAACGTTCTTTTTATAGAATTGGCAGACAATCGCGGTCGAGGCGTGGGCGCGGTGCGCGGAACCGAACGCATCGTTGCAGAAAATTTCGCCGTCGCCGAGTTCCGCCAGCTTCTTGGCGAGTTCTTTCTGCCTGGCCTTCATTTCGGCCTTGGCGGCCTTCTTCTGCTCGTCCGTGGCATCGTCGGCCAGCTTGGCTTTGCCTTCTTCTTCCTTATAGAAACGGGTATTTTCGACCACCATGATTTCGCCGGCTTTGAGTGCCTTGGCCTGAGCAATGGTTTCAGCGCCGACGCAATCCACGCCGAACTTGACCGGCTTGCCGAGCAGTTCTTCCAGTTTTGCAGCAACCGGCTTGAGGCTGAATTCGGCTTCGTAGCCTTTACCCTTTGGACGTCCGAGATGACTCATCAGCACCAGCGAACCACCCTTTTCGAGCACATACTTGATCGTCGGAATGGCGGCAGTAATACGGGTCACATCGCCTACTTTTCCTTCTTTAACCGGCACATTAAAATCCACGCGCATCAAAATTCGGCGCCCCTTCACATCCACATCACGAATCGTCATTTTCTTCATAGCAGCATCCCTTTCCAACGGTTTAAAAATGAGCCCCGAATATAAGGAAAAAAAAGCTGGAGTCAATCTGACTCGGCCCCTGTTTTTCCGCCGATATTAAACAGCAACAAAACGGAAATCGCCGCAATCAGCGTTAGAGCCGACGCATAGGCGGTCTGCCCGTAAAGCCAAAATCCGGTTGCAAAAATCGCGCAGTAGACGGCGGCACACCCGAAGACCATACACAGAATGCTTCGTGGCAGGTTGACGGAGTCACCATGGAGCTTCCCGCCTTCAGCCTGGATGGCGGCATAGATATGCCGCCACCCCGCGCCGCCGGGATTCGTTTTCATGCAAAATGTTTTTAGCGTCGCTTCCGCTGTCGGCTTTGTCAGCAAAGCTGTTGATACCCAGGCGATTGTTGTGATACCGACCCCGATTACCAACTGCTGCCAGCTCTCCAATCCCAGATCAACGGTCTTAAACACGACCGCGACGACAAACGAAACCACCATAGCGACCAACTCGCTGATTGCGTTGATGCGCCACCAGAACCAGCGCAGGATAAACAACAGTCCGGTGCCTGCGCCGATCTGCAGCATGATTTCAAACGCCTGCAAGGCATTGGAAAGCTGCAAGGCGATTACCCCGGCAGCCACCATCATCAGAACCGTTGAAATACGGCCGACGAGTACCAATTCCTTTTCGGGCGCCGCTGGTTTGATGAAGCGTTTATAAAAATCGTTCACGACGTAGGAGGAGCCCCAGTTGAGGTGCGTCGAAATGGTCGACATGTAAGCCGCCATGAGTGAAGCCAGCACCAGACCGAGCCACCCATGAGGAAGTACTTTTTGAAGCATGGCGGAATAAGCCAAGTCGTCATTAATGATACCAGCGCTCAACTGCGGGAAAGCGAGCTGCAAACTGTCCAAGGTCGGGAAAATTATGATGGAACAGAGCGCCACCAGAATCCATGGCCACGGACGCAGACCGTAGTGAGCCGCATTAAAAAACAGCACCGCCGCCGTAGAGTGTTTTTCGTTTTTGGCTGCCAGCATGCGCTGGGCAAGATATCCACCGCCACCCGGCTCAGCTCCTGGATACCAGACGCTCCACCATTGCACGGCAATGGGAATAATCAGAACCGACACCAGCAGATTCATACTTTCCGGGGTGTATCCGCCGCCGGTATTTTTAACCAGCACGGGAAACAGTGAAAGCTTCTCCACCACCGCCGGATGACTGAACAGGGCGGAAAGGCTGCCGATCTCTGCGCTATGCACGGCAAACACGGCAGCGGCCACCGCCCCGGACATCGCAATGATAAAAAGAAAGAAGTCGGTAAACAAAACGCCTTTGAGCCCACCCAGCGATGTAAATACGACGGTCACGATAGATGCCCAGACAATGCAGTTGACGGGCGACAACCCCAGCATCACACCGCCGATCTTAATCGCCGCCAGCGATACCGACGCCATGATCATGATGTTGAAAAAGACGCCCAGATAAATTGCACGAAATCCGCGCAGAAACGCGGCCGTTTTGCCGCTGTACCGGATTTCATAGAATTCAACATCCGTCAATACGGCGGAACGCCGCCATAGCTTGGCGTAAATGAACACCGTCAACATGCCGGTCAGCAGAAACGCCCACCAGACCCAGTTGCCGGCAACCCCGTTTTTACGGACAATATCCGTGACCAGATTCGGCGTGTCCGTGGAGAAGGTCGTGGCCACCATCGACATGCCCAGTAACCACCAGGGCATGGTGCGCCCTGAAAGAAAAAAGTCCGACGAGCTTTTCCCCGCCTGCCGCGTACACATAACGCCGATACCCAGCGTCAGCAAAAGAATCCCCAAAATAATTCCCCAGTCCAATACGCTCAGCGCCATAGAATTCCTTACCTGCTATTTCGTTTTTTTAGTGTTCTGCGATTTTTTGCTGGTCGGCGCATTTTTTGAACTGGTCGGCGGGGTCGATTTTGATTCCGCTCCCTTTGCATTATTCTGATTCGCTCCGGCAGTATTCTGACCCAGCCGTTGCATAAACTGCTTTTTCTGATCCGGACTCATCCGTTGCATCATCGCGGAAATGCGGTCGGCCATCAAATTAACCGGCTGAGCCCCGCCAGGCAAGGTCTGTCCAGCCTTAGGCGCATTGTTCCCGTTGGCTGTCCGTGCCGCAGACGACAGGGCCGACTCGGCCTGCGGCATGATGCCTTGCCCATAACCGCGTGCCGCATCATCCTTAACCTTTTTCTCCGGCGTATAATCCACCGCATACGTCTCCACTTCACCGGTGATAAAATGCTCAACAGTCACGCCACCGAAATTGATCTCTTTGATATTCCATTCGCGCAAAAATTGCGCAATCGGTTGGCGGGGATCACGCGGATCTTTAATTTGGCTCAGCGCATTAGCCACGCCGCCCGCCCAAACCCGCAGATTTGCCTGCGGTTTTGATTTCAGCGAAAAAACGGCACTGCGTTCATTGCCCAGGAATATTCCTTTGACTGCAAGGTCGGGAAATGAGTTCAGACCGGTCGCTTTACGCTCAGGAATAAACAGGTGTTTCGCTACAACTTCCTGCATGGAGGGCGACGATGCGCTTAATGCCTCCAAACCCAAGGCGGGAACGGGGCGAACGCCATCCTTCGCAGATCCTGAGCCCGGCCACGGCAGATGCACCGCCGGAATCATCATCAAAGCGCCCAGTCCGCAGAGAACCGCTAGCCCTGGAATCAAATAACGTTGAATTGAAATCTTCATTTGACGCCCCCTGCCGTCCGGCAATTGATGTGGATATCCATCTGCAATTTCATCTGGGGTTCTGACGGCTCCACCGTAGCCGTTTTACGTAGGGCCGCGGCCTGGGCCGGTGCTTTGGTTTTCTGACTGACCGCCCGCTTGTTGCCTTGCACCGCCATAGTAAAACGATCCACAACGATCAATGGACGGTGTGTTTCCAGCAGATAAAAGAAGTTCAGTATTTCCGGATAACGCCCCGTTCCGCGCACGGAAAAATTTAGCCGTCCTGGAGTGGCATGAAGCGATGGACGCGCGATTGAGATATCGAGCCCCATATCCGGTGCCATCTGGTTAAGCATTTTAATAACCGAGGCTTCCATCATCACGTCATTACCAATCCGGTCGAACAACAGCCCGTCCGTCCGGCTGAGCGCTTCTTTCAACTCGCCGTTTTCCGTCCGGATCTGTTCAGCGGTACGAAGCATGGTTTGATACGTCGCACGAAGAGCCCGGGCGGCTTCAAGTTCTTCAATCTTCTCCCGCCGATATGCCGACGAGGCACGAAAGGCCGGATAAAGAATGACGGCAGAAAACAAAGCGACCGCCGCAACGAGCACATACAGACGCTCCCGACGGGACAGTTTGGTGAAAAAATTATTCATTTCGTACTCCTCAAAGCGACTGACAGACTGAACCCGAAATATTCATTTTCCTTTTCGCCAATATCCGACTCTTCGATGGTGGCCACAAAAGGGAGGGTCAGCATTAATTGCGGAAGACGGTCCGGGGTTTTTGATCGTCCCTTAATCCGGATATCATCGCCACGGGTATAAGCCACCGATTGCAAATACGTATCCTCCGGCAATGTATCAGAAAGAACTTTAAGCATACTCATCAGGCTCACACGGGTTTTCCCCATCTCGTCGAGCTGTTCAAGCTCACCGCGCAAATCGCGGTTTTCATTTTTGACGATCTGTATTGAGGCCGCACGCCGCTTCAAATCGACGGTTTCACGTGCAATGGATTTTGTCGCCATGGCAGGCGAAAACGTTCTGACCAGCCAGCCGATTGGCAGTTCCACCGCCAGCAGCGCACACAAGCCTGCAACGATCAGCGTCCGCCGGCTCAACGGAACTTTACGTCCGGAACGATCAATCAGGTTCAATGAAAGCGGCGGCTCGGCAACGACCGCGCACAGTGCTTCAATCAAAACCGGTACGGTGGACATTGCGGCAATGTCCGGGAGAATAACACTCGGAACCTCCAGCGGGTGAATATGCAGACCGAAGGCAACACCAAGACTGTTCTGAAACTCTTCCGGCAGGACAGACGGCCCGGCACAAACGATCTGCCCGATTCCTTCTGCGCCAAGCATTTCGTGATGACGGACCGCCATCCGGCGTGCCGCATCCACCAGCGTCTCTTTGCAAAATCCAGCGGCCTGCCGGTCCACCAATAAACTATCCCGCAATAGTCCGTTGGCAAAAAGCGCCAATTCGATATGCGCCTCATCCGTCAGCAATTGCAAGACGGGCACACCGCCTGCAACCGGAGTCAGCAGCGCACTCAACGAAACCAATTCATCTACGGGAATTCCTGCCTTAATCCACGACTCCAGAAAAGTGGAGATCTCCGAATTCCGGGCGGCCAGCAAATTAACCCCGATCTGTTTTCCATCAGGTAAAGGCACGGCAGTGAAAGCGATTCGCCGGTCGGCCTCCGGCAGGGGGACGTGCCGCGCCGCTTCAAACTGAAGCATCTGAGCGAGGTCGTCTTTTACTGCAATCGGATAGTGAAGCGTACGCTGCATCAGCAAGGCTCGCGGCAGACAGACCAGCACCCGCGCAGGGGTCTTCTCCGCTGCAAGGAAACGCTGAGCCAGCAGATCCGGCGTCGTTTCATTGAGCGGGAACCGCTCCATCAGGCGAATCGTCGAACCCAGCAGCGACTGTTCCAGCCAGACGGCATCAACTGCATTATCCCAGAAAATCAAAGCCAAACTTGATTTTCCAGCGATCCACTTCATCTCAGGCATTTTTTTAAAGTTCATCACGATCCTCCGGAACCCCGCACACTAGAACCTTCTCGATCAACTCGCCAGCCGCATTCCCTTGGAAATCCGCGACTTTATATTTCTTGGAGCTGCCATCCTCCGGCAGAACCAATTTTACCAAAATGATATGACGGGAAGAAGCGTCAGCAGAAACAGATTCTTCCGTTTCAAAAACGCCGGCTCCTTCCTCCGCAACAGGCCGAGGAACAAAACCTTCGGCTACCAGATAAAGAACCGGTGGAAGCATCTTAACTTTTGTAAAAATACCGTCCTCTGCAACTTCCTCTTTATTACGCCGGGTATCCGCAGGAAGAGCCCCGCTCTGGATATACTTAACCGAAGCTTTGGCCTCCGGCGAATTGTCACCAATCAGAAAGCGATAAAGCCCGCCACCCAGCAGCAACCCGTCCTCAATCGTTGCCGGACGACCATACCCGAACAGCAATTCAGGGGTCATCCCGTTAACCAGCAGCAGTTCCTCAATCGTTACAAACGAATCGTTACGGCAATGCCGCGGCACATCAAGTGACTGATAATACTCCTCTTCGGCGCCATAGGCCCGTTGCGTACTATCCGGATCAATCCAGTCAAGAATAGAATCGACCAGGGCCGACCGCTCATCGCCTTCTTCAAGACCGCAAGACACCTCAAACAGTCTTCCCAGCGCCCCCGCACCCAGTTCATTAATATCCAACGCATTGGGCTTCATCAAAATCCGATACGAAACGTTTCCGCGGCCCAGCGACACGCCTTGCCGAAACAACGAAAGCG
Source organism: Pontiellaceae bacterium (assembly GCA_044352355.1). GTDB lineage: Bacteria > Verrucomicrobiota > Kiritimatiellia > Kiritimatiellales > Tichowtungiaceae > Tichowtungia. The sequence continues at coordinate 8,257 of JBILEA010000048.1, forward strand.
TTTCGATCTCGGATTCATACGACTCATCGCCGGTCACAAAATAAACATTCCCTGTGGCATCGGCATACATCGCCGTATTCGCCAGCTCAATCTGCGCCGCAGTCAGCGCACTGCGCGCCAGTTGTTCATTCTGAGTCGCCTCATAAAAGCCGCCGGAAGCACGCAAATCCGCCCGTAATCCGCGGCCGAATCCAGCCACTAACAACGAAAGAATCGCCATCACACCCAGCACAATCAGAAGGGCTGATCCGGAACGGGAATTTTTGGAGACCATACTCATCAAAGCAGTTTCTCCCTCAAATTATAGTCAAACGTCAGCACTTCCACCGCGCCTTTGGGCATCTTAATTTCCAGCTCGATATAATTTGGAACAGCCAGTGCATAGTCCCCGCCGATATCCTCAGGCAGCATTTCTTCAGGTTCACTGGTGTCGTCTTCCGGCAACGTCCGGTAACGGAAACTCAGTATTGCAGCATCGCGAACCAGACAAACCTCCTGCACCGGGAGCCGCTCATCCACCTCACCATCCAGCCCGCTCCAATCCTCGCCCACCGGATTATCGTTGCCGGAAATAAATGAAACATCACGGAGCCAAAGCGAACTGCGTTCCGTTTCTTCGTTCTGCCGGATCTCCAGTGCAATCCAATGAGTGTAGCCGTCACGCTCCACCGACAGGAACGGCCTTTGCAAACAAAACCCGAGCGACAACTCATCCCCATGAAACCGGATCGTCCCGGCCGTCTTATCAAAAGAACCCTGCTCGCTTAATAATCTCTGCTCAGTCGAACTAAGCTTCATAGTCACCGCATCGCGTAACGCGCCACCCAGCACTGAATCGAGCGAACGCAAGCGGGTCAGATGATTCACCGAAGCCTGAGCCTGATCCACAGAATCCATCGAATTACGCAGAACACCGGCCAGTGAAGCGCCAAGAATTCCTATCAAGGCCAGCGCCACCAGCAGCTCAACGAGAGTGAATCCCGCAGAGCGGGCGGAAGATTGGAAGACTGGAAGATTCGAAGGGTGAAAGATTGAAAGGGTGGAAGAACCAAAGGATGCGCTGGCAACATCCTTTCTTCCATTCTTCCTCTTTTCAATTTTTCTCATCATCCTCCCCGCCCGATTTTTTATTTCTTCCAACGGCTCACTCTTCCACCCTTCCAGCCCCTGCCCTAGAAAACCTCAAACCCGTCTAAATGCACCTTGCCGGTGAAAGGCCCGCCCTCGCTGTCGCTCCACTGCACGGTTACTTTCAACAGCACAGGCGTTCCGCTTGCGCCGTCCAGTCCCGGCCATTCTTCAAGTCCCTCGGTACTGACTTGCGATGTCCAGATAAAACGGCCCTCAGATCCTTCCGTTACGTCCTCCGGGAGCGACGTCATCCGCCGCAGCGCATTTATTTCGCGGGAAGCGATCCGCACCGCCCGCGAATGGTCCTGAAGAAAAGCTACATTTTTCAAGTGATGCCCCAGCGCCACCAGAATCCCGCCGGCCGCGATGCCGAAAATTGCCAGCGCCACCAGCACCTCCAGCAGGGAGAAGCCGGCTTGGCAACGCTCTGGAGTGCGGGGGCAACCGACGGGCGACACCGCTCTCCCCGAATGCAAAAGCGGCGTGGCACTTCGTTTCCCGCCGCACTCCAAAATTTTTATAAATCCTTTCATTGCTCCACCCTCCGCCGGACAATTTCCGGCAGCCCGGTGAGCAGATCACAGGCTATATCAATCCGGATTTCATCGCGAACCACGCTGATTCCGCCGCCGGACGCACCGCCTAAATGCGTAAAACTAAAAACAGGGCGGCTTGATTCGGAAGGTTCAACCACGACATCCTTCTCAACTGCCGGTTCAAACAGCGGTTCCTCGCCGTCTTTTTCAGGCTCAATATCATTCAATGTGAAGGCCTCAATTCCGATTTCTTCCGGAAATTTCGTTACACGAAAAAACCGATTGGTTTCCGGCTCATGCTCCGCCAGATCGACTCCCTCCGAAAAAAATGCCGGATTATCCTGCAGCAATTTTCGCGCATAACCCGACTCAACCGCGCAAACCATGCGGGCCGCCGGCTCGACATAAACATCGACTTTCAGTTTGCGCTCCATCGCGGCAAGCCGCGCATCTTTGAATAGCCCGGTCAAACCGCTGGCTTCACGGCGAAGTTGTTGTTTTGGCGTACCCGCTCCGGAAAGCGTGGCGACCGCCACGCCGATCATGATCGTAATAATTGCCAGCACCACCAGCAATTCGATCAATGTGAACGCGGCATTGCAACGCTTTGGAGTGCGGTGGCAACCAACGGACGACACCGCTCTTTGCGGATGAAAAAGCGGCGTGGCACTTCGTTTCCCGCCGCACTCCAAACTGGGCTTCCGACCGTCCATTCTTCCAACCTTCCAATTTCCTACTCTTCGCTCAGACTGGACAGATCCGCGTTATATTTTTCCCCGCCTTCAGCCTTGTCCGCTCCCAGTGAAACGATTTCATACGGCTCACCGTCCGGACCGGGAATTGTATAAACATAATCATTATCCCAGGCATCCTTCAGCGAACGGCGCTTAGTCAGATATTTTCCAGCCCAATCCTCGACGCCCTCAGGGGCTTCATATAAAGCGGCCAGTCCTTCTTCTACGGTCGGATACCGGCCCACATCCAGTTTGAAGCGCTCCAGTGCATTTTCCAGCGACGTAAAGGAAGCTTTGGTTGCTTTCACCTTGGCTTTATCTTCTTCTCCACCGAAGTTCTGTACGGCAATCGTTCCGATCACCATCAAAATCACCAGCACCACCAGCAGTTCAACCAGTGTGAAGCCGGATTTGCGGGCTGTGCGCCTGCAACACGAGTTATATGTATTTTCTTTATTCATCATTTATTCACTCCGTTTCTGGGTTGGAAGAATGGAAGACTGGAAGAGCGGATGAATTTCCGGCCTCCCGTTCTGTGAGATATTGAACATTGCTTTCACTGATAATGAAACTTTCGTCCCAATCCTTGTTCTGTTGCTTCAGTTGCAGGCTTTCGATTAGTTTTTTCAGGCCGTTTTCAATTTTGTAAGCATAGTTCAAAAACAACAGATACTCCTTGATCGACCGGCGGCAGAATCCTTCCGAAATGTTCCGATGGATGGAGTCGACGGAGGCGATGTGGTTGGATGCAATACGCTTCAGTTCATAAGGAAATTTCATGAATATACCACAGGTCAATGCGTAGTATTCGATAGCATCCTGCCAAACACGCAGTTTACGATATCCTCGGTTTATATTTTTTCTCTGCGTATATTCCATTCCCAACCTTCCACTCTTCCACCCTTCCAACTCTCAGTCTTCCACCCTTCCACTCTTCCTTCCCTCACCCCGCCGACGTGCTCATCGCCATGATTCCCTGCATCATGCTGATCACAATGAATCCGACGATAATCCCCATTAAAATAATAAAAATCGGCTCGATCACACCGACCAGCCGCTCTGTCGTAGATGCCACTTTTTCTTCGTAACGGTCCGCTACTTTATTGAGCATGGTTTGCAGTTCACCGGATTCTTCACCCATCGTAATCATGCGCGAAGCCAGTTCAGGAAACTCGGGACGGGATTGAAGCAGCGGGCCCATCGGCTGACCGCCCTGCACGCGGGAATAAACTTCTTTCATCAGCTGGCGCAGTGCGGCGTTACCCAGCGTCCCGCCGGTAATAGAAAGAGCGGAGAGAATCGGAACCTGTCCGTCGAGCAGTGAACTCATCATGCGGCAGAAGCGGCTGGTCTCCGCCTGGGCAATCAGATTTCCAAGCAGTGGAATTTTTAAAATCGCACGTCCGAAAGCCGCCTGCCCCTCTTCCGTACGGGTTTTCATTCTATAAACAGAAAACAGGCCGGCGCACGCCAGCGGGAAAAGCCACCAACTGGAACGGGTGAAATTACTCATCGCAATCACCGCACGGGTAGAGGCCGGCAAAAGCCGTCCGGAATCGCCAAACAGCGCGGTCATTTTTGGAACCACAAAAATCATCATTACACTAATAACCATCACGCCCATGATGACCAGCAGGGATGGATAAATCAGGGCACCAACCACCTTGCTGCGCAATTTCATGCGGCGTTCAAGCAATGCGGCAATACGCCGCATAATTAATTCCAGCGCGCCGGACGCTTCACCGCCGCGCACCATATTGACGAAAAACCGTTCGAACACTTTCGGATGCCGGGAGAGTGCATCGGCAAAAGAGGCCCCGCCGTTCACATCCTGCCAAACCGTCATAAGCAGTTCCTTGAAGCGGCTGTGCGTACAAAGATCCGCCTGCGTTTTCAAAACCTGTTCCAGCGGAACCTTGGCGTCGAGCAACGCGGAGGTTTCAATGGCAAAATCCACCAGATGCTGCGCGCTGATGCGTCCGGTTAATGAACGGGAAACCGCGCCGGCAGTGCTTTGTTCACCAGCTGCCGACAAGCTTAAAATGACCAGCCCGCTTTTCTGGAGCGACTGAACCGCCTGCGCTTTGCCGGGAGCCTCCAGCGAACCGTTGCGGGGCGTGCCGTCGGCCGTAACCGCTCTATAGAAAAACTTATTCATTGGAAGGTTGGAAGGTTGAAATGATGGAAGAATGGAAGAATGGAAGAATGGAAGAATGTAAGATTGCAAGAATGGAAGAGAAAACAACCAGACGAGAGAAGGCCTTTTGAGCACTCCTTCTTTCAATCATCCAACCATCCATTCTTCCAATCACCCAATCCCCCTCATCCCCACTGAGTTACGCGCCGCACTTCTTCCACCGTACTGGCACCGGACATGACTGCATCCCAGCCGGATTCGCGCAGCAGCCGGGTCCCTTTGGAACGGGCCAGCTCACGGATCGGCCCGGCTTCCGCCGTACGCTGAATGAGCGACCGCATTTCATCGTCCACGACCAGCAATTCATAAAGTCCCATTCGTCCATAGAAGCCGGTGCCATCGCAGTGTTCGCACCCTTTCCCGCGATGCAACGTATATTCCGCCGCCGTTGCCTCAGCAAAATCGGCCAAATGCGATCCAGTAACGGTGTAAGGCTCCGAACAATGCGTGCAGATACGGCGGCAGAGCCGTTGCGCCAACACACCGCTCAAGGCGGAAGAAATTAGGTAATTTTTAACCCCCATTTCAGACAGCCGCGCAATGCTGCCAGCTGCATCGTTCGTATGTAACGTGCTCAGCACCATGTGGCCGGTCAGCGAAGCCTGAATCGCCACGTCA
>JBILEA010000049.1:0-13419 GCA_044352355.1 Pontiellaceae bacterium
AAGGTCGACTTTTTCAATTTTTCCGAAGCGGCTGGTGATTTTGCGGGCCGAGGTCTGCACGTCATCCACGTCTTTGTGGGCCTGGCCGATATGTGCGGCCAGTTTGTCCATGCGCTCTTGAAAGCGGCTGAAGTCCTGCGCCAGCGCCACGAGATGTTCTTTGATCAAATGCACCTGCTGGCGGGTGGCGGAATCTTTTAACACGGCGCGTGCGGTGGTGAGTACGGCCATCATGGTGGTGGGGGAGGTCATCCAGACGCGAGCGCGCTGCGCTTCTTCGACGAGATCCGGATAGTGTCCGTGAATTTCAGCAAAAATGGCCTCCGCCGGAATAAACATCATGGCGCCGTCCGAGGTTTTTCCGGGAATGATGTATTTTCCGGAAATATCTTTGATGTGTTTTTTGATGTCCTGCCGGAACTGGCGCTCGGCGGCGGTACGGTCGGCATCGCCCAGCGACAGGTCGGTCATCCGCTGGTAGCCTTCGAGCGGAAACTTTGAATCAATGCAGATGGTGCCGGTTGGTTCGGGGAGAAACAGCACGCAGTCGGCGCGCACGCCGTTTGGAAAGGTGTGCTGAAGGGAATAGCTGTTTTCGGGCATCATGTTAGAGATTAGCGCGCTGAGCTGCACCTCGCCGAAGGCCCCGCGCGAGCGTTTGTCAGAAAGAACCTCCTGAAGACTGACGACATTTTCGGTGAGTTTGTCTATTTTCTCCTGGGCCTTGTCGATTAAGGCCAGTCGTTTGAGCACATCGCTGAAAACGGTGGTGGTTTCTTTAAACCCTTTGTCGAGCCGTTGCTCAACCTTGTCGCCGATCTGATCCAGCCGCTGATTGTTGGAGGCAATCAGTTTTTCAATCTGCGACTGAATCGCCTCTTCGCTTTTGCGGGCACGGCCGTCTATCTGTTCAGTCAGCGTATTGAGGCCGCGTGTGAGCATTTCGAGTCGTGAGTCCTGTCGTCCGCTACCATGGAGCGCCAAGCCCAGCTGAACCAGTATCAGTAGAGCGATAAGTGCCAAAAGGATCAGAATAAAAAGTTCCATAAAACATCTCCAAACGGGTTCCGGAAGCGCCCCGCAACGCTTGACACTTTACGCGGCCCGCCCGATACTGCAACCGTTTTGTTGTCAGACCGGAACGTATTAAATCATGAAATTATTCGGTAAAAAAAACACTCAGCCAGCTCAGAGCAGTCCGCGAACTACGCGGTCGGCTCCTGCAGATAACTTTTATTCCCAGCATGCCGGAGAAGCACCGCTGGACGAATCTTCTGCTGGTGCGGCCGGATGGACGGCCCGGCGCACGTCACGACATAGTCCGGCTCGTATTCGTGAGGAGACCAGCAATCGTGTCAGTAATAAGGCGATAGCAATGCTTCTGTTTCGAGCTATTTTGATTATTGTGCTTTTGGTGGTCGGCTTTGTCGCATTGAAATGGGGCTTGGGCCTCTTGGACAAGCCGTCGGATAAAAAACAGCAACAGTGGACGGCTAATGAAGCCCGAATGGGGAAATCCTCCACGATGGGCGAACTTCCTGCTGAGGCCGTGCCTGTTGAACTGATGGTTAGCGCCACGTTGATGGGGCAGCGGTTGGAGCGGTGGGAGCAGGCCGAGCGGCATTTGCGTTCCGCTGAAGCCTTAAGTCGGCGAGGCATAAATGATGAAGCGGCTGAGCGGCTCGGGCAGGCTTTACGTATTACCCCGGATAATCGGGAGGCTCAGCAGATGCTCGTCGATATTTATATGCAGAAGGGGCTTTATGCTGAAGCGGTTCCGTTATGTATTCGTTTGCTGGATCAGGACAGTCGCCAGCCCGTCCTGCAAATGAGTCTATTGCGAGCGTTACAGGGCAGTAAACAAATTGAGCCCGGATTGGTACTGGCGGAACGATTGCTTGAGGATCAGCCGAATAATCAGACCGTGCTGGCTATTGCTGCAGCCGGACAGCTTAAGCAGGGCAATCAAGCGGCCGCGTTGGCGTTGTTCGAACGGATGCTGAAAAACGACCCGAAAAACGTCGAGGCTCTTGAAAATTGCGGGAAGATTTATTTTGAACAGAAGGACCTTCAAAAAGCGGTTCCGTATTATCTCGAACTGGTGCGGCTCGATCCGAAATCTACCTATTATCAGACGCTTGCCCGCTGTTATGCCCAGCTGAATCAGGTGGGCAAAGCCGTTGTGTTTTTGGGGCAGGCGGCCAGTCTGTTTGGCGAAACAACCATTGCCCCTTGGCTGAGAGATGTCGGATTTGATTCGGTTCGTGAAACGGTTGAATTCCGTTCCTTCGCCGACCGGGTTGTCGGTGTTGAAACCCGCAAAGCCATTGAAGACATCAATCGGCGCGAAGCTGAAAAAGCGGCGGCCATTGTGCCTGGCGGTGGTCTTGAGCTTCCCAAACAGCCCGAGTTGAACGCCATTCAGCCCAGAAAATAACCCATGATCTTGGCCCAACAGGTGCGGCGCCCTTTGGTTGGAGTTGCCCTGTCTATCGCGGCGGGTCTTTATATTCAGCGCTGTATGGGAGGCTCGCCAGTCCTTCTGCTTAGCTTGACCGCTTTGCTATTGGCCGTCGCCTGCTGGATGGTTTTGCACCAGCGGACGGCTTTATTGATTTATATCTCCTGTGGACTGCTGGCGGCTACACACAGTGCGATTAATGCAATGCCCGCCTTGTCCCGCGCGGTACTGCCGGTCGCTGAAGTACAATTCAACGAACAGGAGCTGACCGGAACGATAGAAGATGAGCCTTCTGTTTCCAGTGAGGACGGGATGGTTTCTTTTTTATTTCGTGCGGCGACTATACGCTGTGCAGAGGGCCGACTTCCAACCGATGCGGTGTTGCGGGTTTATCTTAAAAATTCACAGACTCCGGTTTTATTTGGTGAGCAGTGGCAGTTAAAAGGGCGTTATACCGGCTATGAAAATCCGCGTGGCGGTGCGGATGGATATTTGAGCGCTTCCGGAGCGGAGGCCTGCAGAATTAAAGCGGCGGAGCGCTCACTGGCCAGCCGGTGTTATGACGTTCGTCGTCGCGCTGCCGCACTGCTTCGGCTGGGGGTTGAGGCCTTTCCGGAACAAACCCAGTTGCTTCACGCCATGCTGCTGGGATATCGGCAGGCCATTCCGCCCGATCTTTATCAAATATTTACCCGCACCGGAACACTGCATATCTTTGCTATTTCTGGACAGCATGTCGTGATTCTGGGCGCCATCTTCATTGCTGGATTGAAAATTTTTGGCATGGCCCGTCCCCGCTGGGGGCTCCTGCTGCTTCCTGCGCTGTTCCTATACATTTTCACCACCGGACTCCAACCCAGCGCTTTACGCGCATTGGCGATGGCCACGGTATTTTTTGTTGCGCCGCTGGCTGGCCGCCGCCCGGACGCGGCTTCGTCTATCGCATTAGCCACCATATTGTTGCTGACATTGCAGCCGGCGAATATTGGCGACCCGGGCTTTTTGTTATCCTTTGTTGTCGTGTGCGGACTCATTGTGGTGAACGGCTGGGCAATGCGGCAGATTAACGGATTTCGGTTAGCCGGCTGGGACCTCCCGCTCAAGCAGCTTAGCGGGCCTCATCCGGCGGCCGCCATGCTACGTAGTGTAGGGCTGATGATGCTCACGTCGCTGGCGGCATGGCTTTTTTCCGCCCCGATTACGGCCTTCTTTTTTAATACCCTTTCGCCGATCGCCCTGTTTGGTAATCTGGCCGTTATACCGCTGACGTTTATGATTATGCTTGCCGGATGTTTAGCGTTGCTGAGTGGCGTATTGTTTTTGCCTGCGCTGGCTGCGCTTTTTAATCAGGCCAATTTATTGTTTATCAGTCTGCTGATATGGATTGTGAGACAGCTCTCTGCATTGCCTGGCGCCTGTCGGTCTGTCCGCGCCCCGTCTGTGTTGGTAACCGGGCTCTGGTATGTCGGATTAATTTTATTCTTCACCGGCCCGGTACGCTGGCGGAAGGGGGCTCTACTACTGGTGCTGGTATCTGCGCTGCTGTGGAGTATTGGTCCTATGGAGTGGAATCAGGGGATCCAAATTCTGCGCGAAGGAGACTCCGCGGTGGCGCTTCGATTGCCGAGGGATCGGTGGGTGCTAATGACGGATGGCAGCCCGTTCGGGACGATGCGCACCATTCGGCGTTTGCAGAAAGAGGGGATCAATCAGTTGCATTCCCTGGTGGTGAGCGGCCGACAGGCGGATGCCGGAGCGATTCGGCAACTGCAGGAAATATTTCACCCAGCGCAGACGGAAGTAAACGACAGTAAAGAAAACACTGGTTGGGTTGCGGGCGGAGGAAGCATCCGCATATCACCGGCCCGCTGAATGTGCTACCGTTTTTTGTCGAGCGATACGTTGGATATTTCGAGCTGATCAATCAGTGATTTAAACTCACCGGTTCCCCGTACGGCATTGAACTCATCGCGGCTCATCCACGCCAGAGCCAGGCTCGGATCAATCAGCTGAATGCCGCGTTTCAGCGCTTCGATGGCTTTATCCTGCTGTCCGTTTTGTATCTGCACCTGCGCCAGCAAGAAATAGATTGGGGCTACGTTTGTAATCTCTTTGGTCAGATTGGTCAGGAAGGTCGCTGCTTCTTTCCAGCGACCGATCTTGGTCAAATAGAGTGCATAGGTCTGCATCGTTTCCAAATCGCTTGGTTGCAGGTCAATATATTTTTCAAAGTGATAGATCGCTTCGTTATCACGCTTCATTTTCCGGTAGAGCACCGCCAGGTTTTTGTGACAGAGCGGGCTTTCGGGGCGTAATTCGCGTGCGCGTTTCAGATATTTTTCCGCTTTTTCATACGCTTCCGCGCCGATATAGGCCGTTCCCAGATTGGCTACCGCATCAAACGTTTCTTCTTCCTGAACCGCTTTTTCAAGATGTTGCGCCGCCAGTGCGTAGCTTTCGCGCTGGAGATGCAACATTCCCAGCGCGAGATGCAGCCCTTGGATATCAGGATAGATTTCAACCACCTTCTTAAAATGTTCCATGGCCTGTTCCGCTGCATTGATGGACAATGCCTGCTGCCCCATAATAATGTGATAGGCGGCATTTTTGACCCATTTGGTCGAAAGAGGTTTCGGGCCTGGTTTTGCGTCGGCCTCCGCCTGTGCAGCAGCCTGCTGATAATCCATCACCCAAAGCGCGTCAACGGGCAGGGAATAGCGCGGGATATAAGGTTTTTCGGCGGTGGGTATTTTTCTTGATGGTTTGCGCTCGCTCAGGAAGTCGCGAATGACGACTGCAATCAGAATGACACAAAGCACGATGGACAAGGAGCCAAAGACAAGAGAGGTCAAGCGGCTGTGACGAAGGTCCCGCTGACGGAGCTCGAGTTGTTCCTTAGCGACTTGCGGAGTAAAGTCTTTTTCAAAGTCGTGACTGTCGCCTTGATAGATATCGCGAATCTCGTTTTTTTTCTTATGCATGCGCGACTCCTCGTTTTCTACATACAGGCAGAACATGGGGTGAGTGACGGGATTTGAACCCGCGACATCCAGAATCACAATCTGGCGCTCTAACCAACTGAGCTACACCCACCATCATTCGAGCGCGGTAGAGTAATGAAAAATCAGTGGAAAGCAAAATATATCTGCGGTTTAATATTCAAATTGAGCCGTCTGATGCATACTTGGTAATATGAGAGGGAAGGATGAAATTTGAGATATGAAACCTCGTTTAGACTCCGGTGCTTAAGACCCCTTCTTTTGGCGCAGGGCTTCGTTGAGTATATTTCGTAATTTTTCGAGCTGGACCGGCTTTGTTAAATACGCATCCATTCCGCAAGCAAGGCCGGATTGCACTTCTTCATTCGATGCCTGTGCGGACATTCCGACGATCATAGGTCGATGGAGACCTGCCGTTCTGCGCAAAATCTCTTTGGTTGCCGTCAGCCCGTCCATTCGGGGCATCTGGATGTCCATCAGCACGACATCGAAGGGTGTGCGATCGAGCTGTTCAAGCGCTTCCAGCCCGTCGGACGCTACATGAAACGAACACTCAAGTTTGCGGAGCATGCGCGACACCACGATTTGGTTCAACTGGTTGTCTTCCACCACCAGCACGGAAAGTCCGGATGGACAAGCAGACAACTTCTTCGCTGCTGCTTCGAGCGGTTGCTCATCGGCACAAAAAATGTCCGACAGAACCTGAAAGAATCGGTCGCGTTTTACCGGCTTGCACAGTTGTACGATGTTTCTCAGCGAGTCATGGGGCACCTCAAAACCGATGGAGGAGAGAATCACCACGGGGAGCTCGGCTCCTGTTCTTACCTTTCGGATTTCGTGCACCAGCATGGTTCCATCCATCCCCGGCATCTGCATATCGGTGATCAGCAATGAAAAATGACGCCCTCTCTTAATCTCCTCCAGCGCTTCTTCCGGGCGGCTGAAGGCGACAGGATTCAGTTCCCGGCGCTTTAGCTGCGCGGATAAAATGCGCAAGTTGGTGAGATTATCATCCACAATAAGCACATCACGGTTTTTCGGAGGAACAGGCAATTGGGCTACAACGTGTTTATGATGGGAAACGGCGTGCACGCGAATGGAGAAACAAAAGACACTGCCCTCTCCGGGGCCACTCGTAACGGTGATGCCTCCCCCCATGAGATCAGCCAATTTACGGCTGATCGCAAGGCCGAGCCCGCTTCCTCCGTACTGACGGGTTATCGAACTATCCGCCTGCGAAAAAACCTCGAAAATATGTCCGGTTTTCTCCGGAGGCACCCCGATCCCCGTATCACGCACAGCAAAATCAATTCGGAATCGATCGCCTTCCGGCACGGCCTCGACGCACACCGAGATCTCCCCCTCATGCGTAAACTTAACCGCATTACTGAGCAGATTGAGCAGCACCTGTCGAATCCTCCCCGCATCCCCACGAATCCATGCCGGGACGGAGGGCGCCACCTCATAAGTCAACTCCACCTCTTTTTCTGCCGCCTTGACCGCAATGAGATCGACCGCCCCCTCGACACAAGCAATCAAGTCAATCTCCGCGTCATCAAGCTCAATACGACCGGCTTCAATTTTTGAAAAGTCGAGAATGTCACTGATCAGATTCATCAGCGCCTCTCCGCTGGTATGAATAATCTGAGCAAACTCGCGCTGCTCCCCTTCAAGCCCGGACTCCATCAGCAGATCGGTCATACCGATCACGGCATTCATCGGAGTGCGGATTTCATGACTCATATTGGCCAGAAACTCGCTCTTGGCTTGGCTGGCCAGTTCGGCCTGTAAGGCCATCTCGTTGGCCCGGGCTGTGGCATGTTCCAAGTCCCGGTTGGTTTCTTGCAGTTTTTGTTCAGCCAGCTTGCGCTCAGTGATATCCGTATCGTTACCCTGGTAGCCAACCAGCGACCCGCCTTCATCCACTACAGGGATGCCGTTTGTGCTGATCCAAATGCATTGCCCTGTTTTGGTTACGCCCTGATTTTCAAAATCTCTGAACGGGGCCTTGCGGGCGAAAACTTCCAGCGCTGCGGTTTTCATTTGCTTCCGGACCAATTCTGGATGGAGGTCGTAGAAGTGCATTTTCCCGACCAGCTCTTCCGAAGTGTATCCCAAAACAGAGGATACGGTTCGACTCATATAGGTGTACAAACCACTCGCATCGACCTCCCAGGTGAAGGTTCGGCTCTGTTCCGCAAGCTGGTCAAAGCGCTCATGGCTTTCCCGAAGCTTCTCTCGCTGCTGATATTCATCGGTCACATCGCGGAAGACCAGCACCGCGCCGGAAACCGTGCCCGAGGCATCGCGGATGGGTACGCAGGAGTCGGCGATCTGGCGCTCCGTGCCATCTTTGGCGATCAGAGCAGTGTGGTTGGCCAGATCCACACTCACGCCGTCGCGGATAGCGCGGAAGACCGGGTTGTCCACCGTCTCACGGGTCTTGACGTTGATGATGCGGAAGACTTCACCAATGGTCTTTCCGTCCGCCTCGGCGGCGGTCCAGCCGGTGAGTGCCTCGGCCGCCGCGTTGAGCTTTTTGACCGCGCCCGCCGCGTCGCAGGAAATCACGCCGTCGCCGATGGACCGCAGCGTGGCCGCGAGATTCTCCTCGCTCTCGCGCAGGCTCTTTTGCTGGGCAAGAATCCCTGCATCGGTGCGGCGCAGCATGACAATAATCAGACCCAGCAGAGAAACCAGCAGCACAAGGGCACCCGTACCCGCCACTCTCATCAAACGTTGGTGAGTCGCCTTGATTCCCGTCACATCATGCAACAAAAGCAGTTCTCCGACCTCGTGCCCGGAGACATCGGCTACAGCCTGCGTCATGGCCCGCCATGTCTTGCCGTTGAAACGGATTTCGTCCACTCCCGTGGCATGGTCATGGCCGTGCCTGTCGGCGCCAATAAGACACTCGGCCTCGACCGGCATGGGAATAGAGGCATAGACGACGGCGTGGTCGGGCAGACGATCCCAATCGGCATCGCGGCCAAGCAGAGTCATGCCCGCTTCCCAGCGTGTCCGGTCAAGCGCATCTTTGCGGATCGCCAGAATCTTTCCAATCCCATCGAATTTCACGATACGGTCCAGTACATCCTCGATTTCCTTGCCAAGTTCCACGTAGCCGAGGAGACGGTCTCCTTCAAAAACCGGACTCACCACGCGCAGCGTAAACGTGCCCAGCGGTCCCAGCTCAATCCCTGAAGCAACCTGCCCGGTTCGCTCGGCTTCGAGGGCGGTGAACCGATCGAAGCGGTCGCCGAACCTCTCCGGATTGTGAACCCGAAGCAGACAGACGCGCTGGGCATCCGAAAAGTAGAAATGCGTAACCTGATAACGGGCCTTCAGCTCATCGAACAACGGTTTCGACTGTTCGAGAAGACGGACGCGGTCGCCAGACTTGAGCCCGGCGACTAACCCCGCGTCGCTCAAGATGGGAATGAGCAATGCTTTTAGCCCGCGCGCCTGTTCCGCTATAAGCAGCTCCACGTCACCGCCAGCCTGTTTTTTGATCAGCAAACTGGAATCCTGAAGGTAATTCTTCTGGACACTCATCACCCCCCAGTATCCGCAGCCGATCAGCAGGAAAAGAAGCGCCGACAACCCCGGCAGCAAGCGGCGAAGGACCGGTTTAGGAGCTTCCGGGGCGCGGCCCGTGGAGAACAGTGCGGACGCAAGGCCAATCATAATCAGCAGCACAAGTCCCACGGGTAGCGCAGCCCGCTCCGCAACATCCCGCTTCCAGTCGCGGGCATCGATATCCATGCCCAGCACAGCCAGAACCCGACCGGTCTGAAGGTCGGTCAACGGGACTTGTGCTGAAACCCAGGAGCCCCATCGGTTATCAAAGGGGCCCATCGCCAGTGCGGTGGAAGTTTCGAAAACTTTCAATTCCTCAGGTGTGACCTCCTCATACACCTGCCCGGCCGGCGATTCGTTCTCCGACCCCGCCGGTTCGCTGTCGGCAAAGAAAAACACGGCACCATCCGGCCTGCGCCCCATGAGATAGACAAAGCGGCACTTCGGGCTGGCTGCACGGACCGCCGCAAGCTGTTCCTTTAACCGCAGGTAGTCGGGCGACGTAAGGTCGGCTGTCGTGCCGGTCAGGGCCTTGATATGACCGATTTCGACGGTCCCGGCCACCAGCCGCGTCCGGGCGAGCAGGTCTTCGCGCAACTCGCGGTCGGCGCGTGCGGCCAGCCAGCTGATAGCGAGTGCGCCGGAAAGAAACAGAAGCAACAGAAGACCCGTGTTCTTGACGGCCGGCCTCAAAAATTTATTCATCGTGAATTCTCATTTAATTTGGGTCTTCTGCTAAACAACACAAAGAGTGCCCGGTTCGAACTTAAATTTATTCAACCGTTGCCACCCGATCAAATCATTTTTCGGAACTCCCCTTGGCTTCAAAATTGGTGGAAATGGATACCGCCGCCAGCTCGAGCCTGTACAAAAGATCTTCAAATGATTCATCGTGGGCTATTTTATCGAAAACGACATCGTGCATTTCTGCGATGGTTTGGCGGGGGGTAAGAAGCCGTGCGGTTTCCTTCAGGGCTCTGACCGCACGCTCTGCATCGGCATTTTGCGCCGCAGTTTTGGCTAACAGCTGATAGACTATAAGCGGATCAGCTCCGTTCAGCCGTTCGAGAAAATCTATAGCATCGCGAGTCCGGCCGGCGGCGGTGAGACAGGCGACGTAGTTTTTGATCTGCGCTGTATCCTTTGGATTCAGAGAAAAATATTTTTCGAAAGAGGCGGACACCTCATTGGTACGGTTGATTTGCTGATATAACAGTGCGAGGTTTTTATAGCAACCGGCGAGCTCCGGCTGCTGCTGAAGCGCCAGTTTGAAATAGGTTTCGGCGCGATCATATTCCCGGATGCCCATGTATGCAACGCCCAGATTATTAAGTATGTCAACGGATGTCTGTTCTTCCAGCGCCTTTTGCAGTTGTTCAACGGCTTTTACGAAATCCTGCCGTTTTAAATAAACGGACCCCAGCGGGTGATGAACACCCGTTATGTCCGGGAAGGTCGTTATCGCCGCCTCAAAATGATTTTGTGCGGCCTCCAGTTCGTTCTGCCGGAGAGCCAGATCGCCCATAATCAGGTGGTAGGCGGTGTTTTTCACCCACTTGGTTGAAAACTCATTAGCTTTAAGCGGCTCATTGGCTTCCGCCTGAGAAGCAACTTGCCGGTATTCAATAGCCCATTGTTCATTCTCTGGCAGCGTATAGGATGCCAAAGAAGCTGGTTTCGTCCGGGCGGACGTTTTCTGACGGGTTGTGTATAGAAAGTCCTTTGCAATAGTCGTTAACAGAAAAACGGCCAGCACGATGGTTAACAGGACAGCGGATGTGTTGATAATCAATCGTCGGCGTATTTCGCGGTCAACAGCCTCCTTCGCGCTCCAGTTTGAAGTTGGTTCTGCGAACTTCGGTGGCTGTTCGTTGTAAATATCGCGAATATCTATGTAATTTTTTTTCATGTGAACGGATTTTTTTATAACGAGAGATGTAAAACGAAGGTAGAATAATCCCGGTATGTAGAAAAACAAGCGGCATTAAATGCGATATTCCTGCCGTAAGGCCGCATCGGCCAGTACTAAGGCGGTCATGGCTTCGACAATCGGAATGGCGCGCGGTAATACGCACGGATCGTGACGGCCTTTGGCCTCCAGTGTAACCGCTTCTCCGCTCAGGTCGATGGTCTGTTGCGGTAGTCCGATCGTTGCGACCGGTTTGATTGCGATTCGGAATACGACCGGTTCTCCGTTTGTGATTCCACCCTGCACGCCGCCGCTGTAGTTGGTTTTGGTCCCCAATCGCGTGCCTTTTTGGACAAAAACATCATTGTGCTGAGACCCGCGCATGAGGGTGCCTGCAAATCCCGATCCGATCTCAAACCCCTTTACCGCCGGAATCGAAAGCATCGCCTGCGCCAGCAGGGCTTCCAGCTTATCAAACACCGGCTCACCCAGCCCGGCAGGGAATCCCCGGCAAATACAGGTCACCGTTCCGCCCAGCGAATCTTTTTCATCGCGCGCCTGTTCAATCGCGGTAAGCATTTTTTGCGCCGTGGCTTCATCCGGGCAACGCACCAGATTGGCATCCACCAGCTCGCGCGTCAGTGGGTCGCCGCCGAAATCCGGGCAGGTAATTTTCCCGACGGAACTTACGTAGGCGACGATCGAAACATTGCCGAAGCGGCTTTTGAGCCACTTTTCGGCAATGGCGCCCGCCGCCACGCGACCGATGGTTTCGCGTGCGCTGGCTCGTCCGCCGCCGCTGGAGGCGCGCACGCCGTATTTCATTAAATACGTGTAATCGGCATGAGAGGGACGCGGCACAGAAGCCATATCGCCGTAATCGGCAGGGCGCTGGTCCCGGTTATTCACCGAAAGAGCGATCGGCGTACCGAGTGTAATGCCGTTTTCCGTGCCGGAAAGAATCGTTACCACGTCCGCCTCATCGCGCGGGGTGGTAATGGCACTTTGGCCGGGCCGGCGGCGGTTTAGCTGGGGTTGAATGTCCGCCTCGGTCAGTTGCAACTTGGCAGGACAGCCGTCTACCACGGCGCCAACCGCTTTGCCGTGCGATTCGCCGAATGTTGTCACGTTGAAAAGTGTTCCGAATGTACTGCTCATATAATCGCCTCCTGAGAAGAATCAACCCTCGGGAGCTTTTTATACAATGACCGCAAAGAAGCCAAGACGCAAAGAATCCAAGGAGGCAAAACCTTATCACCGGTTTTTTATCGCCGGTACTGCTGAACGGTTTTGATCAGCGCCATGATGTTTTCAACCGGTGTGTCGGCCTGTGCGAAGTGGCAGGAGCACGGCAGATAGCCGTCCGGTCCGAGCTCGTCGAGGCACAGTGTTGTTTCCGCCGCTACTTCTGCGGGCGTTCCGAACGGCAGGATGCTCTGATTTTCCACGCCGCCGTGGAAGATGAGCTTGTCGCCGTATTTCGCCTTGATCGATTTGCAGTCCATGCCGGGACAGATATGCTGGATCGGATTGAGCACATCCACGCCCGCCTCAATCAATCTCGGAATGAGCGGTTCAGCCGCTCCGTCGGTATGAAAGAATACTTTAGCCCCATAGGAATGAACCATATCGCACCACGTTTTGAGTCGCGGGAAAATGAATTCATCGAAAGCCGCCGGGGACATCAACAGACTCGTTTGCGAGCCGACGTCGTCGCTGATAAAAACCATATCGATGGCCCCGTCGGCTGCTTCAAGGAAGCGGCGCACCATTTCGCCCTGCGACCAGGCGATTTTATCGAGTGCGGCGTGCAGAAACTCCGGTTCGGCGACGGTATCCATGAGGGCCTCTTCCAGTGAACGCATCATGCAATAGACTTCGAAGAGCGAAATCCACGGGCCGAGGGTGACAAATTCTTTGGCCAGTTTTTTTGCTTCTGCCGCGGCGGTTGCATAGTCGAAGTCATCGGGGTTCGGCCACGGATAGGCGTCGAGATGCTCGACTGAATCGAGGCCTAACAGCGGATTGAACGAAACCTCGCCGTAATGTGCCTTTTCGTTGGCATCCACCATTTGATACTTCACGCCCCAATGGTTTACCTCGGCATGTTCATTTGGATCTTTGAGCACGGTGCCCTTGTAGGGGATTCCAAGCCAGGCGATCTTGTCTACGTCGAGCTTGCGGTAAATATCCAGCTCATCGGTCACGCCTAACTTCGTTTTAAACTTTTCGACCAGCTCCGGGACCAGCCAGATATCCACCGGAACGCGATCCGGTTTCTCCCGATTCAATACCGCCAAAACTCTTTCCCGTGCATTCATAGAAGCCTCCCTGAATGAAGAAGGATATACATGCCAAATAAATATATCTTGGTATATTTTTACCTGACGCGCGGTGGAATTTTACAAAAAAGCAAAGAAGGGTCTTCAATTGCACAGGGGTAATGCGTCCAAGCGGTCGGTTTTTATAAA
>JBILEA010000260.1:0-3922 GCA_044352355.1 Pontiellaceae bacterium
ACCGGGCTGAAGTGTTTTCATCCAGTGCCCGAATTCCCGATCGGCTAGTCCGCCGCAAAGATTCAGCACATCGGACTGGCGGAATACTTCAAGCTGCCACGAGCCCGGCTGGGCAATCTGAGCACCCCACAGCACCTTGTACTCGCGGTCTTCCAGTGCCACAAACGGGAAAAAACCTTTAACCGGCTGGGAGCCGGCCTGCCCGAAGCGCAGACTGCGCACACCGTGCCCGCTCCACGATTTCTCAAGATTAAGTTCTTCGGCCAGCCGCGCTTCGTGTCGCCCCTCAGCGCTCCAGTTGCTGAGAAAGCGGTGCACGTTATACTTCCCGACACCATGATCCGTCTGAAACGGAGACAGTCCGCCCAGACAGAAACTGGCCAGCATTTCCAGCGTCAGCGGCACATCTGACCCGTTTTCGACTTCAGTAAACACTTCGAGAAACGGCTGATTATCCCGGCAGATCACGGTGTGAACCGCCCGCAAGCCGCGTGCATCGGCCAGTTCGGTGACAATGGCAAACCCGTCGTCACGGTTTTCTTTGCCTTGCTTTATGAACCGTAGATTTTTAGTCGAGGCACTATTGGTCATAGTCGTCCCGCCGGAAAAGTTGCCGGGATGCGCGTCGCCAACCACCTTCAATTGCACCAGATTGCTCTGCGTGCAGGCAGGAAAATCCACCTTGAACACGTCATGCAACGGCCCGATGCCCTGCTCTGAATTAATGTCCGTCCGGCGCACCGCGATTTTGCCGTCCAGATGCGCGGGCGTAATCGACATGCCCGGCACTCCGGCGTCATCGACCCAGAAATGCACGGTCATATCCCCAGCCGCATACGAATTCAATGTTTTATACAGGTTCATAAATCTCTCTTAATCCTTAACGGACGGCATTGCTGCACCGACATTCTCCCGCCACTGCCGGAGCCCTGCTTTAAGCGCAGCAGTCACATCCGGCTTCTGCAGGGAAAGGTCGTGCTGCTCCGACAGATCATTCGACAGATCGAAGAGTTCAACACGCCCATCCTCAAAATATTCAATCAGCTTGTAATCGCCCCGGCGAACGGCGCCGGACGGGCGAACCCCGGACGAATGGTAATGCGGCATATGCCAATACAGTGCGTCGCGGTCGAGCGTTGCGTACCCTTTGAGCAACGGCAGCAGGCTGATGCCATCAAGCGTTTGCGGCGTGCTGCGAATTCCGGCAATGTCCATCAATGTGGGATAAAAGTCGACACTGATGACCGGCTCTTGGGTCTGGCTGCCCGCTTGGATCACACCGGGCCAGCGAATAAACAGCGGCTCGCGGATGCCGCCCTCATAGAGCCAGCCTTTGCCGGCCCGCAACGGATAGTTAGACGTGGGTATTTTTTCAAGCGGCATTGATGTATGTGTACTCAGTCCTCCGTTATCGGAGAAGAAGATCACGACCGTATTATCGGCAATCCCCTGGTTTTCGAGCGTGTTTAGTAACCGTCCGACATTCTGATCCACACTCTCGATCATGGCGGCGTAGACAGCATGGCTCTGGACCAGCCGCGTGCGAGAAGCCCGCTCCACCTCGGGCGTTCTGTAATCATCGATGGCACTCTCTTCCAGTCCGAACGGGATCGGGCAGTCGAGGCCCATCCGCTCGGCCTTACGTTTGTATTTCTCAACCAGCTCCGGCTTGGCCTCCAGCGGCGTATGCACAGAGTAGTACGACAGGAATGCAAAAAAGTTTTCGTCGGAATGGTTCTGGATAAACTCCACGCATTTGTCGGTCAGGTGATCGGTCAGGTATTTTCCTTCAGTCCCGTCTTCCAGATCGGGAACATTAAAATAACCGTCCAACAGATCGCTTTTATACGGGTAGAAATAGCTGGCCGGCTGACCGCCTTTGTGACCGCCAAAGTTGATGTCGTAGCCCTGATGCTGAGGATAGTACCGCTCCTCTTCGCCCAGATGCCATTTTCCGGCGAAGAACGTTTTGTAGCCACTGGTTTTAAGCGTCTCGGCAATCGTGACCTCCGAGAGCTTCATCTCGGTTTCGCAATGAGGGGGCTTGAGCTTGTAGGCGGGACAGGTCAGTCCGTCGTTGAGAATAAAATTGATGCCGATCCGGGCTGGGTATTTACCGCTCTGAATGCTCGCCCGCGTCGGGGTGCAGACCGGGCTGGCGGCATAGGCCTGCGTGAAGGTCATGCCCTGCGCGGCAAGCCGGTCGATATTGGGGGTTTCATAGAACGTGCTGCCTTGACAGCCCAAATCCATCGCCCCGAGATCATCCACCAGTACAAACAAAATATTCGGCGTTGAAGCCTCACGCGCAGAACTACCCGATGTACAACCGGTCAGCACGGCTCCAGCCATTCCTGCCGTCCACTTAAATAAAATCGTTTTTTTTGTTTTCATCTTTATCTACTCCCCCATTAAAAGCCGCGTCCGTTCGCTGTTTAAAATCTGCTGCAACCGATCAGACATCGCTTTTAAACGCTCCGGTTCCCGGGCAGCCAGATTGTTATCCTCATACAGTCCGTCATTTAAATTGTAAAGTTGAGTCCACGGCCGTCCGGCAAAGAACCACTCGCCGTTTCTATATTCGGCATCTGCCTCGGCCGGTATCAGCTTCCAGTTTCTCAGACGCAACGCTGGACGGTCGCCGTGTCCCGCCGGCATTCCTTCAAGGACAAGGTGATCACGGGCCGGGGCGACGACCTCGCCCAGCAGTTCCGGCAGAATATTGAAACTGTCCACCGCCGCGTCATCCGGCAGCGTCTGCCCGGTCAGCGCCGCCATCGCTCCCATCAGATCCATCAGCGAAACAATTTCTTCACAAACGCCCGGTTTCATACGATCCGGCCAGCTTGCAATGAACGGAACACGGACGCCTCCTTCAAACGACTGTCCCTTATGACCACGCAAGGGCCCGTTATAGGAATGTCCTCTATTGGAATCGACTCCTTCACTGAGAGACCCGCCGTTATCGCTCGAGATGATGATGAGTGTATTTTCAAACAGCCCGAGCCGCTTAAGCGCATCGACCACCTGCCCAACAGTCCAGTCGAAACAAACGACGGCATCTCCGCGAGCACCGGCTTGGCTCGTGCCTCGAAACCGTTCAGGAGGAATCCGCGGTACATGGACATCGTGTGTGGCCAGATAGAGGAAAAACGGCTTGTCTTTATGCGTTTCTATAAAGCGAATGGATTTTTCGACCAGCACATCTGGAATCTGATCATATTTGAAGGTGGCCGCCGTACCACCCTTCTGCATGCCGATGTGGGGCAGTCCATTGAGATAGCTTTCCGGCGCCCCGCGCGGGACACTGCTGTCCACGACAATCGGGTCGCGCTCATCCAATCCAACCACATTATGGTTTTCCACCCAGATACACGGCACCCAGCCGCCCGCCGCCGGAAAATACCAGGCAGTATCAAACCCGATCTCCAGCGGGCCTGGGTTGATCACGCGGTTAAAGTCAACCTTTCGTTCCTTTGTCCCGAGTCCCAAATGCCATTTACCGATCAGCCCTGTTGCATACCCCGCCCGCTTCATCAATCCGGGCAGGGTCAACCGACCGGGCTCAATCAACATCGGGGCATCGCCCGGAATGACACGAACGTCTTTGTTGCGCCATGCATATTCACCGGTCAACAGAGAATAGCGCGTCGGCGTGCAGCTTGCGGTTGCCGAATAGCCGTCCGTAAACAAACGCCCTTGCGCCGCCAGACGATCTACATTCGGCGTCTGAATTTTTCGAGCCCCGTAACAACTGAAATCTCCGTAGCCGATATCATCGGCCAGAATCACAACAACATTCGGTTTTCCGTATCCGGACGGACCGGACGCGTTTTCTGTCCGGGCACTTCCGGCCGTCAATGCCGCAACAACCCCTGTCAAAAAACGATTTTTTGCTAACAATCTCATCATCTCCGGCTCC
>JBILEA010000050.1:0-13381 GCA_044352355.1 Pontiellaceae bacterium
CTCCAACGAACGCATGGCCCGCGCTCAAGCGCTGGTAGCCAATGAATACGACCTGCCGATTAAAAATATTGCGGCGGAATGCGGCTTCTCCACCGCCTCCAACTTCTGTCTCCGATTTAAAGAACGCTTCCTGCATACCCCTTCTCAATACCGCGACCACTGTATCAGGAAAACAGTCGGTACAGAAAAATCCGAACCAAAAAACAACCCGATAAAGGGCCGTTGAGCCGCCAATAAACGCTAAATCATTAATGATTGATACGGGATCCCAGCCAGCTGGCGGGACGATCCACCGGGCGGCGCTCAACTGCCGACTCGCCTCTCACTAGCGGATTAAACGCCCTGCTTGACATTATATTCGTAATTTTTCTTCAGCCTTGTGTCCCGCAAAGCAGGGTATACGGTCCGTCGGGTATAGCAGCAATCCGTGCGCCGGGATGAGATACGATGTACTGGTTGATTGCGTTTTGAGCACGGCTCTGCGCATTCCCCGGCCCCAGAATCGGGGTTACAGAAATGTGTTGCTGCACTTCTTGCGGGATCCCGTCGCTTACAAACCAAAGATTTTTCCGTCCGATTCGACTCAAGACGCGCACCTGCATCTGGTATTCCCATTGATCGAGTCGTGTTTCATTCTGCGCGGCTTTAATGTCTGCTAGGAACCGTACCCAATCATTGTCGTACTGCAGCATCATTTGGGTATAGGCCGCCGACCCCAACTGTTCGGCGCATTGGCTTACTTGCAATAACGTCGAGTGTTCGGCCAGCGCCGGTAAGGCGGTGCACATGCCTTTGACTGTCTGATAGAAGGTCTGATCGAGGGGGTATCCGCCGCCATTCGTTATGACCAAATCGAACGGCTGATCGACCCGAGCCGTTGTCCATTCCGCTACCTGCTTGCAGCCTTTCTCATGCGCCGCCTCGAGATCCCCGCAGTACACCCCGGCCATCCGGCGATCCTGACTGATGGCCACGTTGAAAAGGAAATCAACCCCAACGGCTCTGGCCACCTGCACCGCAATGGCGTGACACGGATTGTCCTCGAGCCGTCCGGTATCGGCCGCTGGATTTGAAAGTGTTTTATAGCCGTGAAACCGCTGAATCGTCTGCAAATCCACAAGCGCCGGGCAGACCCCTTTTCGCCCACCCGAAAACCCGGCCATAAAATGCGCCTCAATATAGCCAGTTACGATGCGGAAATCGGCTTCAACAAACTGACGGCAGATACTAACCGGCGGCTCGTCGCTGATCTTAACGAGGGTCTGCGGCTCGTCGGCCCGATGATCGATCACGCGCACACGATCCAAGATTTCCCACCCGACCAACTGCTCGCGCTCCGCCGCCGTACTGGGACGATGCATGCCTGTTCCGATGATGATGACGATATGCGAGTCCTCGATGCCGCAGGAGTTGAGACATTCCAGAATGGGCGGTAAAAACACCTTATTCGGCACTGGCCGGGTAATATCTGAAATGGTAATGGCAACGGTTTTTGGTTTTCTAGCCGCAAGCAGCTCGCAGAGCGGCAACGATCCGATCGGGTGCGCCAACGCTTCTTTGACCGCGGCAACCGGGTCGGGAAGCGCCGGGATGTGATCGCCTTTCAAAACGACAGTTGCCGCTGGAACAACCAGCTCGAGGCCGCTTTGTCCGTAGAGCATGGAAATGGTTTTTGACTCAGACATGCGGCTAAACCTCAAAAACGTTTCCGCGATTCAAGAGCAGTTCCGGATCCACCGCCTCTTTGCAGCGGCGGATCTGCGCGACGGCATCCGGTCCGTAACAATAAAGAAAATCTTTGCGCTTTCGTTTGCCGGTGCCGTGTTCCCCCGAATAAACGCCGTGGAGTGCGGCGCTTTTGGCAATGATCAGATCATAGGCAGCGACTGCGTCGGCCAGCTGTTCTTTATGCGGAAGAAGAGTGAAATGCAGGTGGCAATCGCCCAGATGCCCAAAGGAAATATAATCCAGTTTTTTTTCTGACAACAGTCCGTGCGTAAAATCAAGAAACTCCCGGAAGCGATCCGGCGGCACCACGGTGTCGGTCATAATCGTAAACGAATCGCGCTGATGGGCCACCTCGAGTGCATGCGCCGGCATAGAATGCCGTGCTTCCATAAACAGGGTGCGGAGCCGGTCTGTATCGAGCATACTGATTGCGGATTCATCCAACTCCAGATCGGCATCGGCGAGTATTTCCAGCCATTCCTCGGCCGCGTCCATCTCATCTTTTTCGAAAAGCGGCTCTTGAATATACACGCCGACAGAATCCCCACCGTGAAAAAAAAGATCCTGGTGCATCATATGGTTGCGACAGTTCACCCCGAAATACTCAAACGCCTTGAGACCGGACAGATCCCCGTTGTATTTCCGGAGAACGGTTTCCAGCAGGCACAACGCCTCTGACTCACTGGGCAGGGAAAAGAAAATATCAAGGTGCGCCGATGACCGCGGGGTTAGACGGACCGTACACTCAGTAACAAGTCCGAACACCCCTTCGCTACCGACAATCAGATCAATCAAATCCACCGCTCCGTCCGGAGAAGAATACGGCCCGCCAGCATTTTTGATCTTGGGTCGTTCATACCGGGGAACCGGCCACTGTTTTTCGCCCAGCAGAAACATTCCATTTTCTGAAATATACTGTCCACGCTCCGCGCAGATCATGCTTCCGTCCGGGAGCAGGAACCGAAGCGATTTCAGCCACGAACGCAGCGCGCCGGAGTCGCCGGGAGTAAAACCGGAACAGTTACAGGCAATTCCCCCGCCAATCGTCGCTTCCGCGCGGCTGGTCGGATCCACCGGAAACTCCAATTCTCCCGCCGTACTCTCCAGCACCTTTTTACGCAGATCCTCGATAATCACCCCGGGCTGTACGCAAACCGTCCGACTGCACAAATCAACCGCCCCCAGAGCCAACATTCGGACGGTCGAAATGACAACCCCCCCGGCGGGAGTCGCACTGCCGGTCAGGTTGCTTTTGCCTCCCGAAACAGTTACCGGAATACCCGCCTGATGACAGGCCCACAGAACAACCGCGCAGTCAAATTCTGTCTGAGGCCTGACTATCGCATCGGCCCGCCCGGGCAGATTGGAGCTGTCCGTCGCAAATCCCGCAATGACATCCGAATCCAGAACCATTTCAATGCCGAATTCTCTGCGAAGCAATTCGGCCAGTTTTGGAAGGTTTTCAGTTCCAAGGAAACTGCCGCAGAACGTATCCAGAATTTTCCGTTGTTCTCCGCTGAGCAGATTCTGCGGGATGATATAAGCTGTCGACATGAAGCGCTCCCTCACAATATCAATGACGTAGATTAACAGGCGGCGGTTGCTTTAAGCTAAAAATACCCGCCCTTTTCGGTGATTTCATGAATAGACTGGCCCGCATGCACCCAGCCGAAAATCTTCTTTTCGTTTTCTCGGATTTCTTCGGCACGAACGAGAACCTCAAAGGCGATGGCCCTCGGGACAACGAGTACGCCGTCCACATCGCCCAGCACGACGTCGCCGGGCTTAATGGTTACATCACCGATTTTAATCGGAATCTGGTAGTGCGTGATCAGGCACCGCCCGAGGCTTCCGTTGGAGATGCGGTATTCATAGAAAACCGGAAAGTCTGCTTCCAGAATCTGATGAGTATCACGGATTCCGCCGTCAATACACGCCGCCTTGAGTTTTTTACCCTTCGCCGTTGCCGTCATCACGCCGCCCCATAGGGTGGCTTTTTGGTCGCGACTGGTATCCCATACAACAAATGCGTCTTCATGCATTTCGTCCAGCATCTGGGTGCGGAATTCCATTTCACCCTGAATCTTCACATTCGGTGCGCTTTTAACCGTGAAGGCAAAACCTGCAACGGTGCGGTATTCGCGCAACGGCAAAACACGACCCGGTAAGGCCTGCTCCAGCAAACAAAACTCGCGCAACACGTCGTTCACTGCGCCGGTATAAAGCTGTTCGAAACGGCTCAGCAATTCTTTTTCCGGAATCGGGAACACGGCTTTGGAAACACCTTCGCGCTCCGCGATCAGACGTTCCAGATTCATCATACCCACTTCTTTTTTATACTGGTCTACACTCATCTCTAGATCTCCATTTTTCTGACTTTTTTTATTTAAAAATTCAATCCCATGCCACCATCCACAAACATGTCTTGCCCGGTGATGTAGCCGGGGTGCACCCCGGTGTTGTGACGCAGCATGCACGTCATGGGAATCGCCACAGTCCTCCCCCGCATATCAATGATCTTCATTATTTCTCCCAGTTGTTCTACTGCTCTTTCTATTTTGTTATTAGCTCAACAAGGCACTCTCTGCTTCGGCTTTCGTCCGCATTAATGCCCTCTGTAATCGCGGAAGCTCTTCTTTTTTCAACTCATCCGGCAGTCCCATTGCAGTGATAACTGCCAATAGATGTCCCGTAGGATCACGCACAGGAACCGAAATCGTAAAAATATGCGGCTGGTAGCCACCAAAATCTTCACAAAACCCTTTTTCGCGGCACTGATGAACTCTCTTCCATGCATCTTCTTTCAACTGACGAGCCCAAACGGAGGCATCCGCCCGCTCAAAAATGGCCGCAATTTCCTTGTCCGGCAAATCCGCGAGAAGAATCGCTCCACCGGATCCATACGCCAAAGAAAAATAAAGTCCAGTTTGACCCGACAAAGCCATTGGTCTTTCGGCCGTTGTACGAAGAACGGTGTATGCTTCGTCCCCTTTGCGGACAGAGACCTTAGCGCTAATACCTGCCTGCCGAACAAACTGATCCAAAACAGGCTGCAACATGGTTTCCAGCTTCATTCGTCCGGACAACCGTCTCATAATAGGCATAAACCCATCAGATAATTCAAACCCGCCATCGGCAAGTGGCCGTACCCAATCTCTAACCTCAAAGGTCTTCAAAATGCGGTAACACGTTGTTTGAGAAATGCCAAGTAACTGCGAAAGCACCTTAACTCGCGATGGCTCAGAGTTCTCCGCGATCGTCAGAATAACATCAATCGCCTTACCCACTGAAGGTATAGTGTGTTCTTTCATATTTGAATTTATTATTTTCTGCATTGAATACCACTCCGCATAGCTAACGTCAATTTTTTTTAGCTCTTTTGTTGTACTGTAATTGAATCCGCGAAATGCAAAGTGCAAAAACGGATGCATGCGCGAAATCCACGGTGATAATCACTTCTGAATTTTGGAGCTAGAAATGGTTGCAATGCCATCCTGCTCGGTGTCCATAACTCTATTGCGAACCGGCCGGGGAACAGGTTCGCATCGCTATTCTGAACGACAACCTTTCTGGATAACCTGACCGGATATGCAGGACAGGATGGTCATATTCTTCTGTGGCCAATATCGGGAATCTGAGCTTCGGCAGCAATTCATCATTCTTGAAATACGTAAAGTCGCCGGGCGACTTGATAATCTTTAGTGGAAAATTGAAAGTGAATTGAGTTGAACGTTAACCTGAGTTCTGGAAGAGATCAACCCATGAAGTCAGACAAGCCAAGCATCCGGACCCTCGCCACAGCGTCGGGGTATTCCGTCGCGACGGTGTCGATGGCGCTGCGCGGACTCGGGCGCATTCCGCCGGAGACCCGCAAAAAGATCGAGGAGGTGGCGGCGGAGAGCGGTTACATGCGGGATCTGGAGATGTCTCGGTTGATGTCGCGAGCGCGACGTCCGGCACAGGCCGTGGAGCGGGAGGTCATGGCCTTTCTTGCTGAGATGCCGCTCGGCCACAAGCCGGATCCTCGCGCGCCCTGGCTGCACAGGATGTTCCATGCGGCACGGGCCGCCGCCCGGCTGCAGGGCTGTGAACTGGAGCAGGTGACCATCGGGCCGGATCCCCAAGCACAAAAAGCCTTGAGCCGCTCGCTACGCAACCGCGGCATCCGCGGGTTGCTCGTCGGTCCTGTCACGACTTGGAGTCCGGCGGTGCTGACGATGAACTGGGATCACTTTGCGGCGGTGGAGCTCGGGTCCACCATCCAAAAGCCGCTGCTGCACCGGGTGGAGCGGGGGTTTTACGACGACCTGCTCGAGGCTTTTGGGCACCTGAGGGCAGCCGGTTATCGCCGCATCGGGCTCGCCCTCCCTCCCGTGCGCATGGAATTCATGCGGCACATGCCCGAAGCGACGCTGCTGTATTTTGAGCAACAACACCCCGACATGATGCCGGTCGCGCCCATGCATGTCGCGCACGAGTGGTGCGTGGAGGGGCTCAAAAGCTGGCTGCGGGAGAACAAGCCGGATGTGATCCTCGTCTATGAGCCGGATGTCACGCGCTGGCTGGCTGAGTTGAAGATCCGGGTGCCGCAGGATCTGGGCGTTTTTTACCTGAGTTCCGCCGCTGGCAGGCAGAGCGGTCTGGTGCCGGATCTCGATCTTCTGACCTCAGAGGCGATCCACCTACTCGTCCGCATGGTCGGCGGAGCGGAATGGGGGCTTCCCCGCCGGGCAAGGTCCCACCGGTTCCGCAACCTCTTCCACCAAGGATCGACAATCGCGCGAGCCGTGCAATAATCTGGGGACAGTCTCTGGGGGGACATCTCCGTTTTGTGCAAAATGATATTTGGCAGGCATTCGCCCGCTGGGAGAAGCTTCGGAAAGGATGCCCATGCCCTCTTGTTTTGCACAATCCAGTCGCATGGTTAACTGTTCACACTATTTTTTATTGAAGACCTCTGCCGATTGCCGCAGAGTGTGCGCAGTATGAATACTGAACCCACGAAAAAACGGGCAGACGAACTCGTCATGAAAAAGAACCAGGCCCCGTTCCCGTTCACGGGAAGCCGGCGAAAGCAGTGCTCAAACGCTGGAGCGCCAAGTGCTGATCGCCAACGCCCGACCATGATTCTCGCCGATTTCCTACCCGTCAAACCCGACCGCTCGTGGGCGCTTGCCTTGCAGGCGGGCGTCACACACGCGATCTGCAAGTGCGCACCAGAGCTCACCGGGCTGCCTGCGCCCGATGACCTCGGCGCGCTGCGCACGATCCGCGACCGGTTCGCCGACGCAGGATTCCGCCTTTATGGACTCGAGGGCGATGAGTTCGACATGCAGCGCATCAAGCTCGGGTTGCCGGGGCGCGACGAGGACATCGCCCGCTACCAGCGGATGCTCCGCAACATGGGGGAGCTCGGCATTCCGCTGCTCTGCTACAATTTTATGGCGACGATCGGCTGGTGCCGCACGGATATGAAAGTCGCCCTGCGGGGCGGGGCGATCAGCAACCGCTTCCAACTCTCCGCCCTCGATCCGGAACCCGTCGCGCCGGAGCTGCGCGTGAGCGAGGAACGGCTCTGGGAGAACTACGAATATTTCATCGAGCGCGTGATCCCGGTCGCCGAAGAGGCGGGTGTGAAGATGGGCCTGCATCCGGATGATCCGCCGGTGTCGCCGCTGCGCGGGGTCGGGCGGATTCTAACCTCGGCAGATGCCTTTGCCCGGGCCATGAGCCTGAACGATTCCCCGAGCCACGGGATCACCTACTGCCAGGCGAACTTCCGCGCGATGGGCGAGGACATTGCCGCCACCGCACGGCGTTTCGCCGACCGGATTGTCTTCGTCCATTTCCGCGACATCAAGGGAACGCGCGAGGATTTCACCGAGACTTTCCACGACGACGGACCGACCGATATGCCGGCGATGTTGAAACTTTACGCCGATCTCGGGTTTCGCGGCCCGATCCGGGCGGACCATGTCCCCTCGCTTGCGGGGGAGGAGGATCAACCGCACGGTTACGCGCTTTTCGGGCGGCTCTTCGCGGTCGGCTATATGAAGGGAATCCTCCAAACGCACGGAATTGCGATTTCTTAAAAGCAAAATATGAAAACAGATCCACCCACCCCAAGGATTCTCGCCGAAGGCCTGAACTTCCCGGAAGGTCCAGCCTTCGACCAAAAGGGCCGCCTCTGGTTTGTCGAACTCAAAGCCGGCATCATTGGCTGTTACGAAGATGGCCATGTGCGCCGGTTCGAGGCGGGCGGCACGCCGAACGGGATTGCGATCGATCACCTCGGGGTGCTCTGGTTCTGCGACGCCGGGCAATGCTCGATCCGGATATTTGATCCGCGTAGCGAGGTCTTCGCCACCGTCTGCGATTCGGTGGACGGCCAGCCGCTGAACAAACCCAACGACTTGGCCTTTGACTCCGCTGGCAACCTGCTCTTCACATGTCCGGGTGATTCCAGAACGGAACCGACCGGTTACGTCTGCTGCCGCAAGCCGGGCGGCGAGGTGTTTAAAATTCGCGAGGGGATGTATTTTCCGAACGGGCTCGCTTTGATGGATGCGGGCCGGGCGCTGGTGGTGGCGGAAACCTACCGGCAGCGACTATGGCGCGGCGCGTGGGATGCCGACACCTGCACCTGGAGCGACGCAGGGCCATGGGCGGAAAACCTCGGCGGCGCACCCGGGCCGGATGGCATCGCCGTGCACGAAAGCGGCCATCTGATGACTGCCATTTATGGTGGCGGGCATGTGCTGGCCATTGGACAGAATGGGAATCTCGCCGGAACCATCGAGGTGGCCGGAAAAAACCCGACAAACGTCGCGTTCGATCCGAGCGGGCGATTTGGGCTGGTCGTAACCGAGGCCGAACAGGGACGGATCATCAGCCTGCGACGGGATCTGGGACAGCCTCTGTTCGACGGTCGCCGGCTGGATCCGCCATTGTCGCAACCGTTCCACATCTGGCCGCGCAAAGCCGACTCCCATCTCGATCTGAATGGTGAATGGACGCTCAGCCAGGTGCCTGACCAGCAACCACCCGCGTTGGCGGACGCGATCTCCGTGCGCGTGCCGGACTCCGTGCAATGGTCGCTCTACGAGGCCGGTCGGCTGCCTCACCCGTATGTGGGCGACAATACAATCCACTATCGCAGCCTCGACCACAGGACCTGGCGCTATGAGAGGCGCTTCCGGGTCACCTCCGAACAACGAGGCAGACTGGCGTTCCTTTGTTTCGACGGAGTGGATTACGACGCGGTCGTCTGGCTCAACGGGCAGCGGTTGGGGGCGCACGAAGGGATGTTCGGCGGTCCGGTTGTGGAGGTTTCCTCGCTCCTGAAATCCGATGAGGAAAACGAATTGGCCGTCGAAGTCCACAGCGGCATTGATGCGCAGAACGAGGACGGTAACAGTTCGGCGTTTGAGTCCGGGCGCCTGATCAAGCCGTGGTATTGGCGTTTCAAAACCGGGAACACCGACCGGTTCACGGTCGGCATTTGGCGCGGCGTGCGCATCGAGTTTGTCGCGCTGGCACATCTCGAGCGTCCGTTCCTAGTGACCGAGTCGATTGATGGCCACCGGGCATCGCTCTCGTTGAACGTGGAGGCGTTTTGCGACGCCCATTCGCTCCAGACCACTCCCGATCCGAAGGGTCGGGGAATCAATGTGCTGAACTACATGCCATCGCACTTGAACACTGCGGCTCCCGGCACTTGGAAACTCCGGATCGTGCTCACAAGCCGCCGCGATTCCCGGCGGGTCCATACGGAGTTGGCGGACGTTGCAATGAGTCCGGGCCGGAACTGGCTGCGCCATTCGTTCGAGATCCAGAACGCGCTGCTCTGGTGGCCGAACGGCCTCGGCACGCAGGACCTCTACGAAGTGGAGGTCACCCTGCTCCGGGATGGGGAGCCAACCGACTCGCTCGCATTCGCCGCAGGCATCCGCACCATCGCGACCGAACGTTCGCCTGGGCCACAGTCGCGCGACCGGTGGGACGACTGGCAATTCGTCGCCAACGGCCAGCCGTTCTTCGCCAAAGGAGTAAACTGGGCGCCCATCGATTATTTCCTCCATCTGCCGCGCGAACAGTATCGCTGGATGCTGGAACTCGCCCGGGATGCTGGCATTCAGTTGATCCGCGTCAACGCCTACGGAATCATCGAGACCGAGGACTTCTACGATCTGTGCGACGAGTTCGGAATCCTGGTCTGGCAGGACTTTGTCATCGCCAATGCCTGCGCCAGCAACTTCCCGCTGGACGTCTGGAAAAACCAGATTCTGACCAATATCTTCCGCTTGCGCAACCGTGCGAGCCTGGCGGTGTATTGCGGCGGCAACGAGTTCAACGCCTACTCTCCGCTGCATGTCGCGGCGATCGGCGTGCTCGAGGCGGCGATCACCGATTTCGACGGCACGCGGCTTTTCCGCCGCGTTTCGCCCGACCACGGCAGCGTGCACGAGTATCCGGATTGCGACGCCACCTGGCTGCAACATATCTACCGCTGGTTCCCGTTCCTTGCCGAGATCGGCGTGCACAGCTTTCCGCACGCGGATTCCCTGCGCAGGCTGATCTGTGCGGAGGAACTCGACCACCCGCTGGTCAACATCTGCGACGACACCTTCGCCGAGGCCCATCCGCAACTCACCCACCACTTCGCCGAATATTGGGTGTCGCTTGGCTATCGCAACTCACGCTGGCCGCGAATCCTCAACTACGCGTCGGCATTCGCCGATGTGTCGGCACCCACCATCGAGGACCTCTGTGAGGCATCGCAAATGGCGGCGGCGGAATTCTACCAGATGTTCTCCGATGCGGCTCAGGCGAACTACCCGGTCACAACCGGCCTGATGCCATGGGTGTTCGCACGGCCATTCCTGCAGGTAGCCATGCAGTTGGTCGATGCCTCCGGAACGCCGATCCCGTCTTATTACGCCCTGCGGCGCTCCTACGAGCCCACGCATGCGATCGTGCAATTCCCGCACCTGCTCTGGGCGCCCGGGGAGAAGATGCCGGTCACGATGAAAGCCATGCATTCCGGGGCGGCTCTGCCGGTGAGCTGGAGCCTGCGGGTTCTCGACGCGGCGTTCGCGCCCCGGTGGGAACGCTCGGGTTCGGCGACACTCCCCGCCGGTCCGTCCCTGCAAATACTCCTCACCGAGGCCTTCGAGATTCCCGCTAGGTTTGCCGAGTCGCTCTTCTGCCTGATCGGCGAGTTGCGCGACGAGTCGGGTGCATTGCTTTCGCGAAGCGTTTATTGGCCGCGTTGCCTGGACCGGATGAAGGAGGATGCGTTGCGTGAGTCATATCGGGCCAAGGCACAAACCGCCCTGCGGTTTGAAAACGGCCCGTGGCTCAAGCCGCAGGTGTCGGCCACGCGCACCGCCCTGCACGCCGAATATCGCCCGGCCAGCGATGGGAGAAGCGAGGAACTGCTCGTCAGCAACACCGGCAATACCCCAGCGTTCCCCGTGAATGTCAGAAGCGCGTCCGGCCAGATCATCGCGGCCAGCGACGCCTATTTCCTGCTGATGCCCGGCGAGAGCCGCCTGCTCGGCATCCGTCTGCGCGAGCCTGTGCCGATCACCAGTCTGGCGGTCGTCGCATGGAACGCGGAGCCGGTCACCGTCACCTTGCCGCCTGCGAAAACCAAGACTTCCGAGGCTCGAAACTCCTAAAACAATCCTATGAACACAATACAAAGCTTTGAACTCACCGGCCGACGGGCTCTTGTCACCGGATCCTCGCGCGGCATCGGCGCCGCGATAGCCATCGCCCTCGGCGAAGCCGGTGCCGATGTGGTCGTCAACTACGCCGGAAGCCACGACGCGGGCGAGGCGGTCGCGGCATCCATCAGGGCGCTCGGACGCCGGAGCGTCGCGGTCGGAGCCGATCTGGCCGACCCCGATGCGCCGCGAATGCTGATGGACGCAACGAATGCGGCGCTCGGCGGCCTCGACATCCTCGTCTCGAACGTCGCCATCCAGCACCCCGAGCCTTGGCACGCAGTCACCCGCGAGCACTTCGACCACCAAGTGCGGGTGAACTGGCAGAGTGCGTTTGAAATCATCCAGCTCGTCGCGCCCGCCATGATCGAGCGCAAGTGGGGGCGCATCGTCACCATCGGCTCGGTGCAGGAGGCACAGCCGCATCCCGAGATGGTCGTCTATTCCGCGCTCAAGGCCGCGCAGACGCTGATGGTCAAAAATCTCGCAAAGCAGTTCGCCCCCCATGGTGTCACAGTCAACAACCTCGCGCCCGGCGTGATCAATACCGACCGCGCCCGCGCCCGGCTCACCAATCCCGCCTACATCGAAAAAGTCCTTTCCTGGATTCCCGCCGGCACCATCGGCGAGCCCGAAGACTGCGCCGGAGCCGCCCTCCTGCTCTGCTCCGAGGCCGGGCGCTACATCACCGGTCAGAACCTTTATGCCGATGGGGGAATGTCGCTTTAGAAAGACCTAAACCCTGAAAACTTATGTCCATTGATACCTACAAAAGAGAGTAAGCGTCCCATAGGCGACCTACTGGTCAGATTTTTTTGAGCGGCTATGTTCGTCACCAACTGAACAGGAGGTGACGATGTTTCTCCGTAAGCCATCAGGCGTGTTGTGTCTGCCGCCGCGCGCGAATCCGGCACCGTAGCGCCGATCCAACTGCTGGTATGTTTTTTTTCATAACACGACCATACGGCACGCCATTCACCTCTGACAAGATCCCTGCCAAAAGCCTGAAAACGGGCAAAAAATGAAGTTTCAACGCACGAAAAGTGGAAGGTTTGATCGCACCACAGCAGCAAGATATTATCGAGGTAAGCCGTAGGATCTTCACTGGAATCGGAATTCATGTGCAGGCAAAACTCGCTTATCGCTAGACAACGAATCACAACGACAAAGATCGACTGCGGTCAATTTGATTCGATCACCAGCAGCGTGTGTTCGCAAACCGGTCGCGGACGGAAGCGAAGGCCTTGGGTGGTTTTGCGGAACTTCACCTCCCGTCCGTTGAGCGGATCGTAGATTTTTCCGACCTCCGGGCCATTGGCTAAGATAATAGAAAATCCGCTGACGGAAATCGGCTCGTTGAGTGACTCGAAGGAGTTGCGGTCGCGGCGGTCGGCGATGAACGGGAGCATCTGAAGAACGAGCTTCCCGTCTTTCCGCCCGAGGGTGATTTCAAGCTGGCCCGGCGCGTCGGTTCTAAGCAGGCGCTGCGGCAGAAGTTTTTCAAAAACATTGTGCAGCAGCGTGCGGTGTGCGTGATAGCCGGTGTGCAGATAGGCGGCCAGGAGCGGTTGGGCGAGCGTTACGATCCGGCCATCCTGCGATGAGATCACCGCCGCTCCGGCATCAAGCATGTCCGGCCCGTGGAAGTGCCCGTAGAAATGTTCGCGGCTGCGAACAAAGGGCGGAGTCCTCATGCGCGCGAGAACTTTGGTTCCGGTCGCAGGCTTCAGCGCCAAGCCCGGGGCATGGACATAGTGGGCCATGTCCGACAGGCCTTTAGCGAGGCGACCGCTGACCGAGTAGAAGGTGCCGGGGTGCTCGCAGGGGTTGGCGCTTTTCACTCCAATCAACGCATACCAGCGTGCGGCAAAGGGTGCCGCCGTACGGATCGCATTCGGATCGACAAGCAAGGAGCCGCCCGC
>JBILEA010000051.1:0-13318 GCA_044352355.1 Pontiellaceae bacterium
TCGCTCATTTGCCGCACAACGCGCCGCACTGAAAACCGAGATGGATGTCGTCGGCGCCGATTTGATCGAACTCGACTCGCAGGGAAACTGTGCAGAAGTCTTAACGCTGTTTTTCCGCAACCGCCTGCGCCGCACCGCCGACGAAACCGGTGGATGAGGGCGAGGGGTGAAAGGGTGGAAGAAGGGAAGGTTGGAAGGGTGGAAGAAGGGAAGGTTGGAAGGGTGGAAGAAGGGAAGGGTGGAAGAATGGAATTGAAAGGAACGCATGAACGCACCGGAATGGAATAAACAGGACAAACAGGGTTCACTGAAACAATGGATCGCGATGCTGAACACGGAAGCGCGGCGGCAGTTTCTCCTTTCGGGAACGCATATTGAAATTTTCTTCCTCTTTAATGACGACGGAATTATGGAAGTGGTTCCAATCGTTGGAATGGATAAAGACGACATGATCTATGAATTGAAAAAAATGCTCCGTGAGCGCGACGGCTATGCCTTCATTCACATCGCTGAGGCCACCGCCCGGGCGATGGACAGTGCCGCCGAAGCCGACTCCCTGCTCGTTCATGCCGAAAGTCGCGAAGGCCTTTCCACGGCCTGGTTCAGCACGGTCGCCAAGCGCGGTGAAGAAAAGCTGCTGCTCGAGGCCGTTCAGGTCGACGGCTCGAAACTGAAGGGACGATTGACCGGAATTTTTGCGAATGGACTGATGGAATAATGGATTACTGGAAATTCATGCTGTGGATATGGGTTACCGCTAGCGTTCTGGCGGGAGAACCTGTGCTGACGGTTGAGCCGCGCACGTTGCACGGCGTTCCGGGCGAACCGCTCTGCGCTGAATTAATCGTGGAAACGCCGAAGGTGATGCCGGTTCGCTTTATGATTCCGGAAGCCTCCAATCTAGTCCTGCGGATTGTTGAGAAAATCCCGGTTGTCCGGACGCAAGCGGGTACATTTATTCAGAAACGCACCGTGATCTGGCAGGGGGTTGAAGCCGGACAAACCGTTTTAACCAATCTCACCGCCGAGATCGACGGGGTGCCGCATCTTTTTCCAAACCTTGGAATAACTGTTGATGCGGTGGAACCCGTACCGCCGCCGGTTAAGGAGGCCGCCCAATGAGTTTTGCCTTCCCCTGGGTCCTCCTGTTTCTGCCGCTGACGCTGCTGTTTCTACGTAAACGGCGGCTGAATGCCGTGGTTGTTTCAAGTTTGGAGGGCTGGCGCGGCGCGGCACAGCCGCGACGGGTGAAATGGCTGAAGGGGTTGCGACTGATGCGCGCCGTAGCGTTTGCGTTGCTACTTATCGCATTGGCCGGGCCGCGTACCGAACGGTCTGTCAGCGAAGAAATCCGTCAGGGCATCGCCATCGAAATGCTGGTCGATGTTTCCAGCAGCATGGATCGCAGCATCACGGATAGTGCCGGCGC
Organism: Pontiellaceae bacterium; assembly: GCA_044352355.1. Classification (GTDB taxonomy): domain Bacteria; phylum Verrucomicrobiota; class Kiritimatiellia; order Kiritimatiellales; family Tichowtungiaceae; genus Tichowtungia. The sequence goes on from JBILEA010000051.1 coordinate 1,430, forward strand.
AAAAACGACTCGTATGGAGGCCTCTAAAAAGGTTGTCGAAGCTTTTGTTGAGAACCGCCCAGACGACCTGATTGGGATGATCACGTTTGCCCGTTATGCCGATACGCTCAGCCCGCTCACGTTCGGTCACAGCGCGCTGATTCAGCTGATTCATGAGGTAAAGATCCAGGACCGCCCCAACGAGGACGGCACGGCCTACGGTGACGCACTGATGCTGGCCTGTGCCCATCTCGACCAGATGAATAACTGGAGCACCGATCAAGGAGGTTCTAAAAAAGATCCATCCGTTCAGATTCAAAGCAAAACCATCATTTTGCTGACCGACGGGGAAAACAACTGCGGATTGCATCTGCCGCAGGAGGCCGCCGGGCTGGCGAAAAAATGGAATATCCGGCTTTATGCCATCAGCCTCGGTGACACCGGCGAAACTCGCCATGAGCTGACTGCAGCGGAACAGCTGCTTGAAACCATCAGCGTAGCAACGGGCGGTAATTTTTTTAAAATTTTTGATGCCGAAGCGTTGACTGAAGCGTATGAAACCATCAATCAGCTCGAAAAGAGTGAAATTAAAAACACAACCTTGCTCTACACCGAGTACCAAAATATTTTCCCCTTCGCGGCCATTCCGGCTTTATTACTGCTGTTGCTGGAACAGATTCTGGGTGCCACGGCATTGCGGGTGACTGAGGAGGTGGACTCATGATTTTGAAAACTCCCTGGATGCTGTTGTTCCTGTTACTGCTTCCAATCCTTGGATGGTTTTTGATTCGTGCACAGCGCTTGCAGGATGTCGCCGCCGAAAAATTGCGTGGGAGTCGCGGCCGCTCGTCTAGGGGAATCAAAAAAAATCTCGCGTTACGATTAGGCTCGTTTGCGGCTTTGATTATGGCGCTGGCGCAGCCGGCTTGGAATCCACACCCTGGTCCGTCCGGGATGAAGGGCCGCGATCTGGTCATCGCGCTCGATATTTCCCGCAGTATGCTGGCCGCCGATGTTTTTCCATCCCGCCTTGATGCGGCAAAAATTGCAATTTTTGAAAGCCTTGATCACCTGCGCGGACAGCGGATCGGATTGATCACTTTTGCGGGCTCCGCTTCGGTACGCGTTCCGCTGACGCTCGATCATAACTTTGTTCGCTACATGCTAGATCGCGCCGCGCCGTCCGATGCCGATGTCGGCAGTACGTCCATCCAATCAGCAATTGAAAAGGCCATCGATGTGGCGCTGAAGGAATCAGAAAAAGGCCATCAAGATATGATTTTGTTCACCGATGGCGAAGACTATCTCAGCAATATAGAAAAAACGGCTGAGGAGTTGCGTGAATGCGGCGCGCGGGTACTGATCATCGGCCTCGGCGATCCGGTTGCCGGCGCACGAATTCCCGATTCGGCAAACACCAATGCCTGGATGCAGTACAAGGGCGCGGACGTGATCACGCGTCTGGATGAGGCCAAGCTGACGCAACTGGCCGCCGAAAGCCCGAATGTCACCTATTATCCGGCGGGCACCCGCCCATTCGAGCTGACCTCAATCTACCGGAACATGCTGACTGAGACGGGAGAAATCCCTGCCGACGAAACTGGGCAAATGATTTACACCGAAGGCTATCCTTGGTTGATTGCGCTGGCGTTGCTGTTGTTTATTTTTCCGTTGAGCGGAAGGATTCTCCCGTTGCTGGCAGCGCTGGTAATTGCCGGGTGCTCCCCATCTGTTCAAACGCTGGAAGCCGATTTTGCGACGCAGATTGAATCAGGCTGTACCTTGTGGTTACAGGCTCAAACGGCTGTAACAAATGATCCGCGTGCGGCGTTATCGATTTTGCTGGATGCACGAAAGGCGTTCCTTTGCGCCGCGATGATTCGGCCCGGTAACATACAGGCCGCGGAACAGATTGCCGGGGTCAGTCAGCAGATTCGCTTGGTGGAACAGGCGGTGAAAGATCAGAAAAAAGCTGAAGAGGATTTGCAGGCCAAACTCAAGGCGGCGATTGAAGAACTGAAAATTCTGACGCAGCGGGAAACTGTGCTTTCTCAGCAAAGTCAGCAACTCCTGAAAAAACGTCCACCGGCCACTCCGGAGGAAAGTGCGGCGGACGCAATCTCCGGACATAAGGAACAAAGTGAAGTCGGTGATGGGACCGATAAGGTGCTCGAGGTTATCAAAACGGTTCAGTCCATGATTCAAAAAATGCTACTGGCGGCGTACAGCGATAATGGAACGCCGCCGCCGACCGAAATGGATCAGGCGGCCGACAAGCTGGTGTCGGCAAGAGAATCACAACAGGCCGTAATCAGTAATTTGTCTCCGGATGCCGTGAACTGGCCGCAGGCCAATTCGGCGCTTCTGACGGCTTCCCGCCGTATGCAGGAGGCGCTTACTCTGCTATCCGATCAAAACAAAGGCAATAATTCGGATCAGGAGTCGCAAGAAAGCGATCAGTCTCAATGGGATTTTGATGATCATGCGGAGTGGTCGGAATCGGACAAGCAAGGTGACCTTTCCATGCCGATGAATTCTCAAAGCTTTAAGACAGCGCTGGAGAATCAATCGTTACCCGCTCCGAATTATACAGCGGAAGAAATTATGATGGAGGAATCCGCCAATATGGAGCAACGGGCGCAACAGAAGGCCGGACGGGCCGGTGCTACTGTGGAGAAAAACTGGTAGTGAAAGTTATTGGTTATTGGTTATTGGTTATTGGAATGATGTGCTCTGCGCAAGCCGAGTTAAGCGTCAGCCTGAAGCCGGAGGTTGAGAGTCGGTTTGTTTATGAACCGTTTACGTTGTTGCTTGAGGCCAGCCGTGCGACCGATTTTCCAGAAATACCTTCCGGCGGCGGTTTCTCGGTGGTTGGAATTACGCCTATACAGCCTGGAAAACCGGCGACTCGTTTTCGGATTGAAATCATTGCCGAACAGTCCGGCATTCTGACTGTGCCACCCATTACGTTGAAATCAACCAATGAAACGGTTGAAACGGCTCCGTTGCGCCTTGCCATTTCAGCGCCGCGCCGCGCTGGTGAGATGGAGCTGTCTTTTACGTTCAGCTCGATCAACCTGTTCGTTGATCAGCCGGTAGAAATGATTGTGACCTGGAGCAGTAAAGTTCCGTTTTTGCGTTGTCACGAAGTGATGCTCGATATCCCGTTGCTGCACAGCCCAGATTGGGACGCTTATCCGCTCGATCCAAAAATCCCTGAAAAAGAGCGGATGGGTCTGCCGGTAAACAGTCAGCGAGTCATCGCTGGTAAAACCACTAATTCAACGGGCGAACAGCTGACATTTTCCTACGTGCTGATTCCTCGCAAAGCAGGTTCCTTTCGCCTAGCGGAAGCCCGCCTGAGCTGTGCCTTGATGGAAACCCGTCGTGCCTCCAGTCAGTACCCCAGCTATTTTGATAATCACTTTTTCAATGTTCCTGAAAAGAGCGATCAGTTTGAGCGTATCTATCTTTCCACGCCGTTACCGCAAATCACGGTGCAGCCGTTGCCGGAAGAGGGGCGTACGTTGCGCTACAGTGGAATCGTCGGCGATTGCACCGCTGTTGCTTCCATTCAGCCCGCCGAGACTATCGTCGGTCAGCCGATCTTGCTGACTGTTTTATTGAGCAACCTGACCTTCGGCCCGCATATTAACGCCCTGCCGGATACGGTGCTCGAAGGAATGGGGTCCGAATTTCAGATTAAGGCCCGTCCGATGCACGAAACCGCGACCGCAAATTCGCGGAGTTTCACCTATGTTTTTCGTCCGTTGCGCAGCGGCATTACCGCTGTTCCGGCACTTGCGTTTCAAATTTTTGATCCCGCGCAGAAAACCTACCGGATCATTCGCACACAACCTCTGAGTATCCGTGTTGATTCAGACGGAGGGAAAACGGTTTATCAGCCATTTCTCAGTGAGAAGCGAATCCCTAAAACCCCGCTCACCGGAATTCAAGGAAACAGAAACGAAAGCAGACTGCATATGAACACCTATCGAGTTATTGAATTCGTCACGCATAATGCCTGGGCTTTCTGGTTGCTGCCGCCTCTGATCTGGCTGGCACTGCGCCCAGGGCTTCGTCGACTGGACCGCTGCCGCACGGATCCGGCCTATGCCCGTGCTGTTCGGGCTGCACGGATTTTCCGCTGTGCTGTCAAAAAGGATGAAGAAAGTGCCTGGAAAAACTATCTCGCCGATCGTTTCGACCTGAACGGGGCGTCCGTCACCTTCGAAACGGTTGCACCGGAACTCAAAAAACAAAACGTCAGCCCTGAACTGCATCAGGCCGTACGCGACCGTTTTGCGCGGCAGGACACGCAGCATTATGCGCCGCAGGGCACGCCGCCGCGCAAAGCGCCCTCTGCCAGTGAACTGGTTCGAAAGCTAGAAAAAGCCACTCGTTTTGCCCTGTTGCTGGTTTGTTTGCTGCCCGCTTTTCGTAGCGACGGTGCGACGCCTGACGCCCTGTTTCAGCAGGCTATGAAAATTCGTATCGAACAGCCGGATCAAGCGCAACCGGGTTTTGTCGAGGCGGCACTCGGCTTTGAAATTGAAAATCAATTTCTCAACGCAGGGAACAGTTGGTTTTTTGCCGGAGAAAACGGACGGGCGCTGGCTAATTACCGCGCCGCTGAACGGCGCAATCCGTTTGACCGGCAGACTCGTCAAAGTATCGCCTTCATCTGCGCACAACGGCTCGATAATTTCCAAACATTGGAAAACAGCACGGGTACCGCACAGCGCTTCGCGGCGCGAGGACCGCGTGTGTGGGCGGCTTTTTGCCGCTGGGCACCTTCCATTCGCATCGGATTGCTGACCTTGGTTTATTTAACCGGATGGGGAATTTTTCTGACGGCCCGTTTTATCGGGAAAACCGTTGCGCGCCGTGTATGGATCGCACTCGGCATCTCAGTGTTTCTTCTGGTTTTGTCTCTGTTGACTTCGTTTTTTCAACCGTTGGACGGTGTGGTTGTCCAAGCGACCGAAGCGCGCCTCGGACCGGGTTATGCCTATGAAAAAGCCTATGAAACCATCCTGCATCCGGCAACCGAGTTCCAATGGCTGGAAGAGCAAAACGGCTGGATTCAGGCCCTTATGGCCGACGGTAGCGAAGCCTGGCTGCGCGAAATCGATTGTATGCTGGTTCGGTAATTCATGAGGTTAGGCCCATCTTGTTGGCCTGATCACTTTTGCGCATTACGCGTTACGCATAGCTTGAATTAACCGTCCGTTCTGAGATAATTGCGGACTAATTTTAAGAGGAGTTCCATGGAAAATTTTACACCTAGAGCACAACGCGTTCTGCATCTGGCCCGCAAGGAAGCCGAGCAGTTCAATCATAACTATGTAGGAACGGAGCATATTTTGCTTGGTCTGGTTGCGCTGGGCAGCGGCGTAGCCGTCAGTGCGCTTCAGTCGCTCGGTGTGGATTTGCAAGGCTTGCGTCTGGAAGTCGAAAAGGCGGTCGGAACCGGTGCCGACACCAAAACGGCCGGAAATATTCCATTTACTCCGCGTGCTAAAAAAGTGCTGGCGCTGGCAACCAGCGAAGCCCGCTCGCTCAATCACAGCTATGTCGGCACGGAACATATTCTTCTCGGGCTGCTTCGCGAAGGTGAGGGGATTGCCGCCCGGGTTCTGGAAAATATGGGTGTAGATCTCGAAGAGGCCCGTGAAGAAATTATGGCCATGCTTGATCCGGACTATGACGGTTCTATGGAGGTCAACGAGGAAGAGAGTCCGGCTTACGGAACACAGCCTAAAACGGCTGAAGGACAGGTTATAAAAACGCCTGCACTCAATGCATTTGGGCGTGATCTTACCGAAATGGCGAAAAAGGGCCAGCTCGACCCGGTTATCGGACGGCACAATGAAATCGAGCGCGTCATTCAGATTCTTTGCCGGCGCACAAAAAATAATCCGGTGCTGCTTGGCGAAGCAGGTGTCGGTAAAACCGCTATCGCGGAAGGGCTCGCACAATCCATCGCGGATGGCACGGTTCCGCAGTTGCTGGCCGACAAAAAAGTGGTAACGCTCGACCTCGCGCTGATGGTGGCCGGCACCAAATACCGCGGCCAGTTTGAAGAGCGCATCAAGGCGGTTATGGATGAAATCCGTAAAACAAAGAATGTTCTGCTTTTCCTTGATGAAATGCACACCATCGTCGGCGCCGGTTCGGCTGAAGGAACGATGGATGCCGCTAATATTATCAAACCCGCACTTTCACGCGGTGAGCTGCAGTGTATCGGTGCTACGACGCTTAATGAATATCGCAAGTCGATCGAGAAAGACGCCGCGCTGGAACGCCGGTTTCAGACGGTCATCGTCAAGGAACCGACCATTGAAGAGACTGTTTTGATTCTTAAAGGGCTGCGCCCGAAATACGAGGAACACCACCATACCAAGATCAGCGATGCTGCGCTGGAATGTGCTGCTAAACTTTCGGCGCGGTATCTGCCGGATCGTTTTCTGCCCGATAAGGCGATTGACCTGATTGACGAAGCGGGCGCACGCAGCCATATCGCCAATATGGTTAAGCCGCCGGAGTTTCAGGAAATCCGTCAGCGGATGTTGGAGTCACAGCATAAAAAAGATACGGCGATCCGTGAGCAAAAGTTCGAAGAGGCCGCCGCCATGCGGGATGCGGAACGCAAAGCAAAAGAGGAGTTTGATGCGGCCATGAAAACGTGGGAAGCCTCACGACAGGAGAATCTCACGCAGGTTGATGAGGAGGAAATCCGCATCATCGTTTCCAAATGGACCGGTGTGCCGGTGGATAAAATGGGCGAACAGGCATTGGTTAAACTGCTCAAGATGGAAGCGGAGATCGAAAAGAATGTCGTAGGCCAGAACGAGGCGGTTTCGGCTATTTCCCGTGCGTTGCGCCGGTCGCGTGCCGAATTGAAAGATCCCCGCCGGCCGATCGGATCGTTCGCATTTCTCGGTCCGACCGGTGTCGGCAAAACGATGTTGGCGAAAGAACTGGCACGTTTTATGTTCGATGATCCGGATGCGCTGATTCAGATCGATATGTCGGAATATATGGAAAAATTTTCTGCCTCACGTCTGGTCGGTTCGCCGCCCGGCTATGTCGGCCACGAAGAGGGTGGACAGCTCACCGAACGGGTGCGCCGCCGTCCGTATTCTGTCGTGCTGTTCGATGAAGTCGAAAAAGCGCATCCGGATGTCATGCACATGCTGTTACAGATTCTTGAAGAAGGTCGTCTAACTGACAGCCTCGGGCGCAGTGTCGATTTTCGTAACACGATTGTCATTATGACTTCAAATGTCGGCGCAACGCATACCGCCAAGGCGGGCCTTGGGTTTTCGCCCATCAGTGAGCAGAACGACTATGATAAGTTGAAGAGCGCCATGATGGCGGCTTGCAAAGAGACGTTCAAGCCTGAGTTGGTTAACCGGCTGGACGACATCATCGTCTTTCGTCAACTCAGCGAGAAGGATATTGAGGTCATTCTCGATCTCGAAATTGCCCGGGTTCAGGAACGTGTTGCCGCACGTAAAATCGCGATTACATTGTCTGCCGAAGCCAAGCAGTTTCTCATCAAGAAGGGGTTTGACAAAGCGTACGGGGCTCGACAGCTTCGTCGGGCGGTTGAACGTCAGATTGAAGATCCGTTGGCCGAAGCCATTCTGCGCGGCGAGGTGGTTAGCGATAAACCTGTCGGTGTTGATGTCGGTGCGACTAATGAAAAGCTGATTTTCACTCAAGTGTGATCGGCGGGGCGAGCGGGATTTGAATTTGCATGACAAGGCCGCAGGGATTGCCGTTGCGGATCGTGCAGGTGCCCGAAAAAAGTTCGATGATTTTACGGGCCAGAACGGGACTCAATCCAAAATCGCCACCGCCCTTCAATAAAGTGCGTTGACCCCCGACATTGAAAAAGGTGAGCAGGGATGATTCCGGAAGCGACTTCCCGTCGGTTGAGATGGTGATGGTGAAATAATCGGTCTGCACGGCGGCGCGAACCTCAATTTTTTCGTGGTCGGTTACGCAACATGTTGCTGTAAACAGCAGGTCTGAAAAAGCCCGCAAAAGCAACTCGGAGTCGACGGCGACTTTAACGGGGCTACACGATGTGTAATCGGTGGTGAGCTGGATTTCCGGATAACGGCACAACAGTTGGCTGACGGCCTGATTGAGCAGTGGAGTACAAACGACTTTCTGCGTGGCAAAATTTTCCGAGGTTACATCAATCTGGGTCAGGAGCATGGCATCATCGATCAATTTCCCGATTCGGTGGACCGAAATATCGTAGCCGTCGCGCAGTTCCCTCAGATCGGGGTTGTTCGGGTCGGCCATCGTAAAAAGAAACTCAGCCGTGCCAAAAATCCCGGTCAGCGGAGTGCGCATTTCATGCGATAGCAGGTTCAGCCATTGGTCTTTTGCATCATCCCAAATGCGAAGGCGGCCATGAACTTTTGCTAACTCCTGAGAACGTTTCATGACCAGGCTTTCAAGGTGCTGACGATGCTCATGGAGTTCAAGGTGCGTGCGGATGCGGGCGAGCACTTCGTCTTCCTGGAACGGTTTGGTGATGTAATCAACGCCGCCTGCTTTGAATGCGGTTACTTTTGCATTTGGGTCCGAAAGCGCACTTAAAAACAAAACCGGAATAGTGCAAGTTTGCGGGTTTTTCTTAAGCCTGCGACAGGTCTCATAGCCATCCAGCCCAGGCATGAGAATATCCAGCAGGATGATGTCCGGAGGCTGCTCCTGTGCAGCAGCCAGCGCTGGTTCGCCGCGCGGGAAGGCACAAACATCCCAATCGGTAGAGCTCAGCAGGCCGGACAGGACGTTCAAATTTTCCGGTTCGTCATCGACGATCATTACTGTTTTTTTAGTAGATGAGGTATTCATGTTTCTCCGTATTTTCTGTTAAGCAGCTGAGTTAGTTTTTCGTAGTCATAACCGTCGATCAACCGGGTCAATTCGTTGGCAACCAGAGGATGTCCGGCCTGGATCGCATCAACCGTGCTGCGCATTTGGTGAATGCGTCCGAAACGAACAGCTTCTTGCAGTGCATCCCGATACGCCTGAGGTACCTTCCAAAACTCTTCCATGGACATTTTTCGGCGGTAATCCTGCGCGGCTGATGGGGTGACGGTTGAAGGCGATGCCTGTGCAAACAGGTCGCCGCCAGCCAGCTGCGCGGTGAAAGTAAAACGGAATGTACTTCCTTTCCCTAAAACGCTGTGCAACAGAACTACATCACCGCCCATGGCCTGGGCGTAGCGGCGGCTTAACGTCAATCCGAGTCCGGTACCCTCGCGCATACCGGGACGCGATGTGGCATACTCAAACGGCTTGAAAACCAATTCGGTCTCATCGGGTGCAATTCCGCACCCCGTATCCTGAATGTCTACGGACAGGTTCAATTCAGTCGTTTTATCTGTCGGGGTGAGTCCGGCCGAGATTAAAATCTGCCCTTCATCGGTAAACTTAATGGCATTGCCGACCAGATTAATCAGTATCTGCCGTATCTTAGTCTGATCGGCACGAATGTAACGGGGCACGGCATCCGCCCGGAGAATCTGGAGCGACGTATGGCTGTCGGACCGTTGCCCGCTGACTGCCAGCAGGGACTCCAGCAATTCGTGAAAGTCAAAATCAGATGGCGACAGATGCACGGCCCGGTTTTCGGTCCGGCTGATTTCCAGAATATCGTTGATCAGATCCAGCAAATGCTGGCCGCTTTTTATAATGGAAGGAATTGCGCTTTTCTGGGATGGGCAGTTCTTGCACTCACGTCCAATGATTTGTGCATGGCCGAGAACGGCGTTGAGCGGTGTGCGAATTTCATGACTCATCATGGCCAGAAAAGCGCTTTTAGCCTGATTGGCGGACTCCGCCGCCTTTTGCGATTGAACCAGCTCCTCTTCGATTTTTACTTGATGTGTAATGTCCCGGGAGATACCCGCCAGACCAAAGACATTGCCGGCATGATCGATGAGGGGGCTTTTAATACTTTCCAGGTGAATAGGGGTGCCCTTTGGACCTTTATGCGTTTCACGCCGTCGCAGGGTTTCCCGGGTTTTTCTGGTTTTTACTCCCTGTTCATAGATTGGTCGGCCGATTTCTTCCCCATAGAAGTCCAGATCGTTCTTGCCGATCATTTGTTCCAGTTGCCGTCCGTGGTGCTTACAACAGGCCGGATTCGCACCGAGAATTCGTCCATTCTGATCCATATAGTAGATGTGATCGGTAACCGTCTCAAAAATCGTGTTCAATAAAATGTACCGTTTTTCGGCTTCGTCTTTGGCCGTCGCCAATTCTGCGTTCAGCCGGAGATCTTCCTGCCGCCGGACGGCAAGATGCTGAGCCATCCGATTAATATTACGCTCTAAAAAGCCGAGTTCGTCGAATGATTCAGCCTTTGCAATTCGGGCATCAACCTGTCCGGATGCGATTTGCTGCAGACACTTTGCCGCAACATGAATGCGAGGCATCGTCAGTTGGCGGATCAAGAGTGCGCCAGCCAGCGTGATAACCAGAACGCAAAGCAGACCGCCGGTGGCGAATACAAATATTACCGCCTTTTTTTTCAGTTTGCTCTGACTGGTATCAATCATCATGTGAAGTTCGCCCAGCGGCGTGCCATCGGCGGACAGAGCGGTGATACTGTGCAAATGAGGGGTGTTTTCTTCATTCAGGTTCAACGTATTTATCTCGGGACTTCCATTGTGTCGGGATTGTTCACAGTCAATCAGGGTTCCTTCCTTTACCCAGTCGGTGCAGTAATGAATGCGCCCGTCGGTGCGGGTTACGGCTGCGCACAGAACCTTTTGACCAACCAATCTGGAGAGGGCCTGCGTATCACGTGCAGTACGGTAGGGCAGGGCCTGCTGGTTCATGAGCTGTCCGGGAATGAGCGCCTGAACCCGCAGCTGTTCATCGATTTGACGGGAAAAAAGGCGGGTATAGTAGATACCAAGACCCGCAAAGCTGAGTGATGCAATTCCAAAAATTGCGAGTCCAAGCTTAAAGGCTAGCGAGTGGAATACTTTTTTCATTTGATCGGCTTTCCCAGTTCTGCAAGCGCCTCGGCTGCGGTTAATTCTCCGCGCAGCAGGGGGACCATGTAGCTTAATGCCCTGTGGAACGAACCTGTTCTTGTATTTAAAGCAAAGAGATCGGGCATCACCGTTCGATTTAAAGTCAGCGTACGTTGATAGTTAGCAAAAGCATCTTGGCCATATTGCGGATCGTACAGGTTGCCAGCAATTCCTGTCGGACTTTTGGTGTAATAAACCCATCGTTCGGCAATTTCAGGTCGGCTCCAGAATTGCATTAGTCGAATGGCCGCTTCCCGGTTCGGACTGGCTTTCATGACCGCCCATACCGGCATGAATCCACCCACATAAAAGTTTTGTTTCCGAAAGCCGGGCATTTGCGCCAAGCGCATTTTTCGTAGCAAGTGAGGCGTGTCCTTTTCAAACGTGTTGTAGCGCCAGGTTGGTTCACTCACAAAAAGAACCTTATTATCCACTAATAAACTGGCTACATCCTGCCATGTATCCTTTGGTTTACTGTACAGCAAGGGAGACAGCTTACCGAGGGCCTCGAAGGTTTCCAGCACCTGCTTGACTGCCAAGTCGGCTTTTTCCGGGTTGGTTTCTGTGTCCGCCGAAAGAAACATATTATAGGCCAGCCTTGAAAAGGGGCTCGATGAGTAGGTGCCGGCAAAAACCGAGATGGGATCGACGGCAGTTCGATTATATTCATTAATTTGACGGGCATAGTTCAGCAGATCGTCAACCGTCATTTCTTCTTCGCGGATCTTTAAGCCGACCTTGTCGGCCACTTCGGTGTTGTACCACAGTGCATAAAAAAATCCCTCAATATAGGGGCCGGTTAAAATACCACCGGTTTTTTCAAGATACCTGGGGT
>JBILEA010000261.1:0-3899 GCA_044352355.1 Pontiellaceae bacterium
CCGACAAAGCCGGTCAGCGGCGCGGCTTCGAGAAATCCGCCGCTTTCGGGTTGTATTTTACGGAGCATTTTAAGCGAACGCGAAATGGCCAGATGTCGAATAAACGACCCCCTAGAGCACTTAACGATTGAGATGTCGCGCAATACGTCAAAAAACCCACCCCGCCCTTCGGGGCGGGTTGCGGTGTTTGAATCGTTCAATGCTCTAGCCGGCTTGTGCACATGCCGGACCAGCCCCATGGCAATCAGCGCCGGAAGTGCATAGCTGACCACCGGAAGCCGGATAAATTTGTAAAAACGATGCGGCAACACAGCCAGTTCGAACGGCAATTGAGGCACCACCGACCAATCATCGCCCAGCTTTCCCGCCAGCATGCACATCGTCAGAATCGGCACCGAAAAAGTACGATCATCGCCGTAGTGCTCGAGAATCGACCGGACAACTTCCTGCGGCGAGCCGACCGGCTCGTCCAAAACGCAACGGCAGAGCAACGTCGTTGTAAAATTGCTTGGACTCTCCGGGCTATCGCCCCAACCCCCGTCGGCATTGCGATGAGTTCTCAGCCATTGGAACCCATGCTCTGCCAGCTCCGTTTTACCGGACAGCTTCAGCGCGAACGAAGCGACCGCCGTTGCCAGCGCAGAACTGGATAACTCGCCTTCCCAGCGGCCTTCCGGGCTTAGTTCCGCAAGTAGCTGTTCGCGCGCATTTTGCCAAGCGGTATTCATTAAAATTAATTTTTAATCCGATAGAAGAAGCGGGATGCCTCCGGTTCGGAACCAGTCCCCGAAAACTACCTGAACGTAGAAGCCGACAGCAACTGTAAACGCCGGTCGAAAAGTGCGGCGGGTGGCTTAACAAAGGCTCTTTGCATTGTTCCGGATGCCTTTTCAGATGCTCGGCGTATTCAAGCGCCCGTCGCGGATTATTTTCCCAAAAGGATGCCGCAATCCTGTGCCGTTCGCCGGGTTACCACTCGGGGTTACAGCTGCCGATTTCTCTAAGGTTCGGACCTGAGACGAAGTCAAAAGTGCTTTTTGGTAGACCGAAAAGAAGCAAAGCGGCAAAAATCCGCTTTCATCTTTCATACCTCATCCTTCATAGTTCGTCCCATCGCTCCGGTAGCTCAGCTGGACAGAGCAACGGTTTCCTAAACCGTAGGTCGCGGGTTCAAATCCCGCCCGGGGTACCATTCGACTCGTTCGTGACTCTCTCGCTCATGGCAAGCCATTCTTTCGAACGAGATGAATAGGGCGGGATGCGAACCCGCGGGTTCAGCCGAGACCGCAGGTCGAGACAGGCTTCACGAATGTGAAGCAGCGAAGCGGCAAATCCCGCCCGGGGTACCATAGTTCAGAAATATGAATGATGAACTATGAAAGATGAATGGGGCACGAATCAACAGACGGGATGAGAACCCGAGGGTTCGCGCCGAGCCTCAGGCTCTTCCCCAAAGACGGGGGAAACTACGGGTTTGGCCGGTTGATTCGCCCTTTTTTTGTATAAGGGCATTAGCTCGGCTGATTGATTGCTGTTTCCAGATTTTGGAGTTTTTCCATCAACTCATCAAATGGAGGCACGTCGCCAAACAGCATCACCTGCATCTGCTTATAATCGGCAGCCAGTGTTTTACGGTGATGTTCAGGCGGCAGCAGTTTCAATGTTCCCGGTTTTGAAAGTTCATAATGCGCCCAGGCGCGGGGATAGAACTTTTTTTTGAACTCCACCACCGAATGAAGCAGTTCCAGATCGCCAAGCGCTGCGTTTCTGACGGCTTGGTCGTCTGCCATCATCACCAAATCGTAATAGTGGCGGGAATAGCGAGATGGCAGGGGTTTTGTTTCCGGGCGAAATGCTTCGCAATGCAGGATTGTCACCTTCTCCCAAAAGGTTCGTTCGGCTTTGATCGCCTGTACATAGCAGACCGGCTCGGCAAACAGATCGGGGAAAACTTCCGCTGCGTACGGACGGACTTCATACCGTGCATTCGGAATCCACTGCGCCAGCGGGCCGATTTCCAGCCGGATTTCCGGACGCAAATAGCGGTCGGTAAAAATGGACGGATAGCGGATATTAATCACGTCCGGCGAGCCCTCCTCCACTTCTGCGGAGCAGATGCCGGCCACCAACTGTTGAACCTCCGGAAGAAACGTTTCGCGAATGTAACACCGGGAAAGCTCGTTGACGGACTGGTTGAATCCGTCCTGCCGCGTCTTTGACCGTGTAAGATTTGGATCTTCCGGAACCACCTCGTTCCAATCCAGAATCAGATCAATGTCTTCTGAAAACCGGCGAATCAGGCCGAACACCTTGGAAAGCGAGGTGCCGCCTTTAAACAGAATCTTTGAGGCCAGCCGTTCGGAGGAAAACAGCCGCGCCAGCATCCAACAGACCCAGAAATCTTTTTCGACGACCGCCGGAGTCATTTTTTTCATACCGGCAGTTTCTTTAAAAAGTGCACTCCGCTCCTGTTCCGGCAAAGTCACAACCCTATTCATGGGCACCCCCGGAACAGATTTTACGGATCAGCTCATAAATCCAGCCGGTAACCACCGGCGCATCTTTCAGGATTTGCCGCCGTTCCTGCGCCGTGAAAGCGTTACGAAAGCTGATAATTGTCGCGTCATCAAACTGATCCCGGCCAAGCGACTTGATTGCCTGAACCATCAGTGAGGTTTTTGACTTAAGCTTCATCTCTTTTAACGCGGTATTTTTGAACCGGATTGACCACGGCCCGGCCTGAACCGTTTTGGTGGGGCCATCGCTTAAATACAAAATCTTCGCCGGGACTTGCGTAGAAAGCCCGAGCAGATTCAGCGCTGCCGCACCGGAAGGGTGGATTGTCCAACCCGACTTACGGGCAATTGCCTGTGCCGCCTGATCAAAATCTGGGCTCAGCGTTTTATGGAGTAATTCACTGTATTTTTGACAATCGTAAATCCCCCGGCAAACCCGCCGTATCTTGCCGTCCCCTTCAATCCGCATCAACGCCAGCCGGATTGAGCCGTCGCTACCCAGGTCGGAAAAATCCTTCTTAGAGAAAGACCAACCTGTTCCCTTGCTTTTTATACGCGCAAAAATCTTATCTTGAATAGATTGCACCAGAAACACCTCTTAATTTCTGTAACGAAAAATAACCTATATTTGTTACAAATCAAGCTGATTTTTTGACACAAATCTGCGGCGTTTTTGTGTCAGAAATAACACCTGAATATTTCTGACAAACAAGTCGAATTGTTGAAACAAATGAGCCGAATAGCCAACTTATTCGGCTCAACAAACTGGTCAACACGAAGATATTCATACCGGGCGGCGGCGGACGCAGTATCTGCTATCAGGTCAAGCTGTAGGCCAGCCATTCTCTAGCTGGTGATGTTTTTGATACGCTGAAACGCAACACAGCCCCACTCGCCTTTCTTTACCGTTTCAATCCGGCGGAGATAGGCGGAAAAATTGGTGGCTGATCCCATCTGCAACCGATCCTTGATCCAACCGTTGCGCACACAGGTTTTTTTCCGCACCAGCCACGCGAGTGCATATTTTTCCGGGCTGCCTTTAATCTGGTTCGCCAGAGATTCGTCCGTCACTCCCAAGGCCTTCATACCTGAAGCAAGAACCCGCTCGGCCGATTCGGCATCATGCTGTCTAATCTCTGCACCACTGAAAGACTCTCGTTTTTTTAACTTCAGCGTTCCGCTCAGGTGTCCCGTCATCTCTTGACGAAAGGAACTGTCGCCGAAACACCAGCCCCTGCGGATCTTGTCCCACGCCGCATCCGCTTTCCAAGGTTCTGAACTATGGCGCATCTCCAGAATCCGCCGCTCAACAATCGCCCGGTAATTGCGCCGGCCAGCAGGCGTATCATTCAGACCCAACCCATTCAACACGCGCTCCACGCA
>JBILEA010000262.1:0-3893 GCA_044352355.1 Pontiellaceae bacterium
GTTGTTCTTTGGGGCGATAACGGCTGGAGTTTGAGCGAGCACGGTCTCTGGGGCAAGAATACCAATTATGAAACCAGCGCACGGGTGGCGATGATGATCGCCTCGCCGGGCATGCCGCAAGGGGGTCGCACCCAGGCCTTGGTTGAATTGGTCGATATTTATCCTACGCTGGCTGAGCTTTGCGCTCTGCCGGTTCCCGCGCACATCGAAGGAACCAGCTTTGTGCCGGTGATGCGCCGTCCGGAGCGTGCGTGGAAAACCGCAGCCTTCAGCCGCCTGTTGAACGGCTCCCGCACGATCCGCACGGATCACTTCCGGCTGATTGTTCATCCGGACGGACAGATGGAGCTCTACGATCACCGGACGGATCCGGCAGAAGACAGAAATCTGGCGGCAGATCCCGCCCATCAGGAGACCGTGAGCACCCTGCGCGCCGCGCTGGAGTCCGGTTGGAAAGCGGCGTTGCCCGTATCAGGAGAATAAGATGAAAACAGGTCTATGTTTAGTTGCATGTCTGTTTGCCGCAAATCTGGCAGCGGCGGAACCGCCCCGTCTCAAGGTGGTAC
The DNA here is from genome assembly GCA_044352355.1 of Pontiellaceae bacterium. Lineage (GTDB taxonomy): Bacteria > Verrucomicrobiota > Kiritimatiellia > Kiritimatiellales > Tichowtungiaceae > Tichowtungia. The sequence continues at coordinate 567 of JBILEA010000262.1, forward strand.
AGTGCTGGGATGACAGTCTCTCGACCGATATTCCGCTCACGGAGCTGCTCAGAAAATATGATGCCAAAGCGACCTTCAATATCATTCCCCGGGAAACCCGCCAGACGTTTCATGTAAGAAAGCTGAAAGAAGGCGAACGCGTGCTGTTTTCTTTCCCCAACCGGGCCCCCGGCGAAGGCGGCTTTCCGATTGAGCGGCTGACCACCAGCGAGATGCCCGCCATCTACAAAGGATTCAAGGTGGCGGCGCACTGCTTTGTCCCGCAGGGTGACATCCCGGAGGATTCTGCCAAGCGGCTGGCCATCCTGGAGGAAATGAAAAATAAAATCCGGGATGTTTTCGGTCAGCCGGTCTGCGGCTATGTCTATCCCGGCGGTGCCTATAATCCGGCGGTGATCGAAGATCTGCGCAAGGCCGGTTATGTCTATGCCCGTACGACCCGGCGCGCCGATGCGCCGCTGCCGCTGGATGAACCGCTGATTTTACACCCGAGCACGCATTGGGCCACGGCGGACTTTTGGAAGCGCTATGAAGAGGCCAAGGCCAAGGGCGGAGCCTTCTATTTCTGGGGTCATTCCTGCGAGCTGGGCGATGACCCGGAACTTTGGGCCTGGCTTGAATCGATCATTGCCAGGATATCGGCAGATCCGGATGCGGAATGGGCTGATATTGTTGATCTGTTTGACGGACGCAATCCGCAGAACAGGCTGCAAACCATTCATCAGGAAGGAGGCGGGATGGGAGAGAAAAAAGACGGGAAGTAAACGAACAAGGAAAAGAAAAAAGTTAAATCAACAAAAAGGAGATCGTATGAACAAGTTAATGAAGTTTATTTGCTGGAGTATGCTGGTTGTTTTTTGTGCGGCAGAGCCGCTTTCGGCTGTCATGATCGTGGATCATCAGGTGAGTGCAACGGCGAATGCGCCGGTCAACAGGTATAATAAAGGAGATACGGAAGGCAGTATCCCGTTCAGTCTGACCAGCCCGTTCAGTCCGGCGGCCGGCCGGTCGGGATATGGCGGAAGCAACCCGGTATTTTATGGCGGGGCCGCCGGATTGGCCGCTTGGAATGCCGCTCCCCATTATCGTTTTGACCAGAAGTTTTGGATATACTCCGTCAATCCAGATCTTGGAAAAACCGCGATTGTCTGTCTTTGGAAGAAAGCCGATTTCCTGAACGGAAAGAATGCGACCGTCGTTGGAATCAATTCAATTTCATCCTTTGCTGTTCAGGCCGAAGTGAACGGCGATGCCACCGTCACCGTCCGTTTCGTGGTTCAGGTCGGCGGGGGTTTCTTTGTATCTGAGCCTTTTCGGCTGAGTAAAAACCTTGAAAATGCGCGGACATTTTCAAATCCGGGCGGTGCGCAGTGGTATTCATACGATCCGGAGTCCGATCTGATGAAAATCGGCGGAGAGGCGACCCCTGATTTGAGCGATATCACGGCGGTCGGGGTCTGTTTCGAAGGATCTGTATCGGGAACCCGGGGGCTTATTTTTTTCCGCAGCTTTCAGGTTGCGGGGGCTGACGGGGTTGTGCTGGGCGGTTGCGAAAAGCCGCGGGTAATAGCAGGCAGTTGAATTCAAGGCAAAAGATTAAGGTGAAAGATTAAGGTGAAAGATTAGGGGAGGGATTCCCGCTGATCTCTTTATCTTTCTCCCTGATCTTTCGGCAGAGAGCATCCAACTGCTCTTTTCAGGTTTATACCGGGAAACGCCGCAATCTCTATGTCCCCTGTTTCTCTTTAATGGGAATGCGCATGGACGTAGGATCGGAGAACCGCGTTCATGCGGGTCTGATAGCGTGCACCCTGCTGTCGAAACCACGCCAGCACATCGGGATCAATACGGATGGACACCAACTCCTTGGGTTGAGGCATGCGAACCACCATGGTCTTGAATATCTTCGGATCGATTTCGGGAACATCCGAGATGTCAATATCGGCGTCCGTCATCGTCTTCAGTTTTTCCCACTTCGTCTTAGACTTCATCGCGGTAGATTTTTTCTTCATTTCGTGTCGCCTTTCGTGCCGATATAATCCTGATGGTGTCCGGTTTCGGCTCGGTGAACACCACCACGGCCAGCAAGGTCTTCAGGATGCCGATCCCGATCCAGCGCTCCTCGCCATAGTTCTGCCATGGCATTCCTTTTCAACGCGAGCCCCCCTGTTTTCCTACTCGTTCACCCTAATCTTTCCCCCTAATCTCTCTTCTTCCCGATTGCAGGGTTATGTATCAAAATTCAACCCCGTTCGGTTTCTGGATTCGGTCGGGGAGTGCCCCTGTTTCTTTTTATAAATCCGTGAAAAATAATAGAGCGATTCAAAGCCGAGCTGTTCCGCGATTTCGCCCACCGGTATCAAGGTGTTTCGCAGCAGATCTTCTGCTTTGAGCAGCCGCAGATGCAGCTGGTACTGCGAGGGGGCGAGGCCGGTCTGTTGTTTGAAAATACGGCGGAAGGTGGAATAGCCGACCCCCAGCTTTTTGGCCAGCCGGTTGTAATCCACGATTTCTGTCGCATGGTCAATCAGATGGCAGCAGGCCTGATGGACCAGATGATCGGCGGCTTTGGAGCGGCTCGACCGGCCCTGTGACAGGGTATGAATCCGGGCAATGAGTTCGATGGTCTGTGCGGCGATGATATTCCGGTAACCGTCCGGCTGACTGCCCATCATCTCTTCGATATTGAGAAAAAGGCCGAGCAGCGGTTCATGAAAACCGATCGGCAGGACCGGGTTGGCCGGATCGAACAGGCCGCGCATCAGGCGGTCGGCATACGGCCCTTTGAACCCGACCCAATGTTCGTCCCAGCCGATTTTCGAATCGGGGCGATAATGGTGCCAGACTCCGGGGAAGAGCAGAATGATCGACCCGGCCTGAACGGGAATCGTGCCGCTTTGTTTTGAAGAAAAGGTTCCGCTGCCGCGGGTAATATAAATGATCTCATACTCATCAATAATACGGCCTTTTTCCCAATTCAGCGGAATTTTTTCAGGGCGTTCTTGCCACGGAGGATACGCATCTCCCGGTTCCACGCGGGTGTATCCGCTGTTGATTACATAGAGCTCCCAGAGTTTGAGATCCGGAGAGATCGGCAAAAACCGGGCATAGACTTTCTTTTTGCTGTGCATTAATTCGCATTGATAGCGTATTCCGCAGTATGCATCCAAGAATAAAGAGAGCAATTAGTGCAAATGAAAAATCATCCAGTGTATTTAGAATTTTCTGCTGCGGGCGTATAAAAGCTGCATCATTAAGGCAGATTCTGTCCGCAGGACAACGTTCAGCGGCGGAGAGAAGAGGCTCGTTCGGGCGGCACTGAGGCCG
>JBILEA010000263.1:0-3886 GCA_044352355.1 Pontiellaceae bacterium
CGGGACGCTCGCTTTACCATGAAGAAGTTGGGGTAGAGACCTCTGGACTTTCAGACCTTCGATCCATAGACTTTCGACTTGTGAAAAAGAAACCGGAAGTAGAACCCGCCATGAAACCGAAAGTGTACATTGAAACCAGTGTGATCAGCTATCTTGTCGCTGATATGTCAGAAAATGTCCGGATCAGCGGACACCAATTAGCTACACACGATTTCTGGGAATTGTTGCCCGATTTTAATGTATTCATTTCCGACACGGTTGTTGAGGAAGCGTCCAAAGGGGATGAAGGGAAAGCTCAAGACCGCCTGTGGGGAATTCGTGATTTTCCCGTGTTGGAAATCGATGAAAAAACACAGGCGCTGGCTATTCAGCTGGTCAGCGGGAAAGCAATACCGGAGAGGTGCCCGGAAGACGCACTGCATATTGCCGTGGCGGCAATTAATGAAGTGGAATTCATCGTTACATGGAACTTTAAGCATATAAACAATCCGTTCATGATGCGGAAAATCAGTGATATTGTAACCAATGCAGGATATCGTATGCCTGTTATTTGTTCGCCGGAAGAATTTATGGAGGCTGAGCATGATTGATCCAATTGTTGAAGAGATAAGAAAATATCGGGATGAGCATGCCCGCAAATTTAATTACGATCTAAATCGAATCTGTGAAGATTTCCGTAAGCACCGGGAAGAACGCCTGGCAAAACTGAAGAACTGCCGACCGGATAATACAGCCTGCCGAAAATCTGTGTCCGACCGGGAACACCTCTGCGTGGCGGAAGAACCGGCGGAATACAAAACGAAGCCGGAGAACGCAAGACTGAAGACAGACGACTGAAGACAGAACTTCGCTTGCTATTCGTTGCGTGCTTCATTCGTTGTGAGAAGTGGTCGTTGCACAGCGAATCAGGAACGCAGCGAATCCATAAAAATGTATCACGACGCAGAGGATGTGATTTGTGGAGACGGCCTATTCGTTGGCACCCGGAACGCCTCTTCCGGACTGGATGAACCCCGCAAGTTCATCGGCTGCCACGGTAGGGTTTTGACAAAATCATGAAGAGGCCCATGGTAAATCCGGTTGCTTGCAACTGGATAATTTTTTGTGCAGGGAAGCCGTTTGACGAGCAAACGGCTGTACTCAGTCAGGGTTCCTCTGATAACCGTTTCCGAACCTTGGAGACCATAACGGCATCAACCAGCGCGGCAGAGATGAAGCGGCGGACGAAGGCTCCGAAATGGGCGACGGCGGTGATGCGGGCGCGGATCGGCGGACGCCGACTTTCCAAACATTGGAGAATTTTCTCCGCGACGGCTTCTGGCGGTTTCATGAATTTCTCCGCCGTGCGGGCGGCCCGGCCGGTTTTGCGGGTTTCGATGGCCTTTTTATAAAATTCCGCGAATGGCGAATCCGGATTCGCCGGATACCGCTCGGTACGGTGCGCCAGATTTTCGGAAAACTTCGTTTCAATCGGTCCCGGCTGGATAATGGAGACGGCGACGCCAGAATCGAACAGTTCGCGCCGCAGGGCGTCGGAGAGCGCTTCAACCGCAAATTTGGAGGCGGAGTAAACTCCGGCGAAGGGCAGGCTTAATTCGCCGAGCACGGAGCTGACGTTGACGATGCGCCCGTATCCCTGTTTGCGAAAGAGGGGAATAAAGTGGGCCGTCAGTTCCTGTAACCCAAAGACATTTACCTCAAAAACGTCGCGGAGCATGGATCGCGGCGCGTCTTCGATGGCTGAAGTCAGCCCAAAGCCGGCATTATTGACGATGGCACCGAGTTGTCCGCCGAAGCGTTTCAGCACGAGGTCGGTTGCGTTGGCAATCGAGGTGCTGTCGGCGACGTCGAGGGCGACGGGATCGAAGCCCTCGGCGCGAAGCATATCGAGGTCGGCGACTTTACGGGCGGTCGGGGCGACCTGCCAGCCGTGTTCGCGCAGAAGCCGCGCTGTGGCCAGTCCGATACCTGATGAGCAGCCGGTGACCAGCACTGTTTTCGGATGTATTGCAGGATATTTCATTGTATCTCCAAGGATTGGAAAACTAGCCGCTCTCCTTTCCAATGTCTGGAAAAATCGGAGGTTAGAATCCGTGGGTTTGGAAATTGACCTCGCCGGAGGTGTACCGTATTCTGTGCCGCTTTTAAATTTCCAATTAATAGGAGAATTTTGATGAAGGTTTCAATGAAAAGTGTTGGGGCGTGCCGCCAGACGATTAAAATCGAAGTGCCTGCCGAGACGGTAGCTACTGAGCGCGCCGAACTGCTTAACTATTATGCCAAGGGCGTTAGCGTACCGGGGTTTCGTAAGGGCCATGCTCCTAAAGCATTGGTAGAAAAGAAGTTTGCTAAGGATATGGCCGCTGATCTGAAAGATCGTGTAGTGCCTAAGTTTTACCATGAAGCCATTGAACAGGAAAAAGTCAAAGTGGTTAAGGTGGTGGATGTCAGCGAGCCGGAACTGGCCGACGGCAAGCCGCTTAAGTTTGAAGTGACGGTCGATGTGGTGCCGGAATTTAAGTTGCCGAAGTATGATGGCATCACCATTAAGGCTGAAAAGACCGATGTTTCTGAAAAACAGGTCAACGAAACGGTCGAAAGCATTCTCCGTCAGCACGCGACCTATGAAGACGTAGAAGGCTGCACCGCCAAAGAAAAAAACATGGTTCAGGTTTCTTATGAATCAACCATTGGTGGTCAGCCGTTGGAAGAAAAGGTTCCGCAAGCCCGCGGCCTTGGACGTGGAACCGGTTACTGGATTACCTGCGACGACGAATCGTTCCTGCCGGGCATGGGCAAGGCTTTGATTGGATCAAAGGTCGGCGACAAGAAAGACGTTACGGTTAAATTCCCAGAAGGCTTTATTGTGAAGGAACTGGCCGGCATGAAGGCCGAGTTTAAAGTCGAAGTCACCGGCATGCGCGAAACGAAACTACCGGAGCTTAACGAAGAATTTCTGAAGAAACTTCACATTGAGTCCGAAGCGGAATTGCGCAAAAACATCCGCGAACACCTCGAAGATGCGGCGAAGAATAAGGAAAAGGGTCGCCAGCAGGATGAGGTTTGCGAATTTCTCCTTAAGAAGACCAAAATTGAAGTGCCGGAAAGCGCTGTGCAGGAGCAGGCGCGCAATCTAACGTATGAGCTGGCCCGCCAGCGTATGATGCGCGGCATGAGCCAGGAGCAGATTAAAGCGCAAAGCGAAGACATGTTCAAAGAAGCCAAAGAAAAAGCTGAAGAACAGGTCAAACTGCGCTACATCATTATGGCGATTGCTGATGAAGAAAGCATCAAGGTCGAAGATCAGGAAGTATCTGATGAAGTAGTTCGGATGGCTATTCAGCAGCGTCAAGATGCCGCGGAGTATCGTAAGAAACTGGAGAAAGAAGATCAGCTCGAACTGGTGGCCGATCAACTTCGCTTTACCAAAACGATTGAGCTCTTGCTCGAAAAAGCAAAAATTAAATAGGGATTGGATATTAGATATTCGTTATTTGCGAATAACCAATATCGAATAACAAATAACGGAGCCGGACGGCTCCTGAAAGGGCGAAAATGCTTATTCCAATGGTGATTGAACAGACAGGTCGCGGTGAACGGTCGTATGACATTTACTCGCGTTTGCTGAAAGAGCGGATCATTTTTCTAGGTACTGAAATCAACGATGATGTGAGCAACCTCATCATCGCGCAGCTGCTGTTTTTGCAGAGTGAAGATGCCGAGAAGGACATCAGCATGTACATCCATTCGCCGGGTGGTGTCGTCACCGCTGGTCTGGCAATTTATGACACGATGCAATTCCTGAAATGCCCGATCACAACCTATTGCGTCGGTCAGGCCGCCAGCATGGGCGCTGTGCTGTTGGCTGCGGGCACCAAAGGTAAAC
>JBILEA010000265.1:0-3879 GCA_044352355.1 Pontiellaceae bacterium
TGATACACCCAGCTGAGTCGACCCAACGATCCCGCCGCCGAGGATGCCAAGGATGTTGGTATACACCGTAAGAATCGGCATCATGATGGCCAGTGCAACCAGTCGCGGCATCACTAAAAACCGGTTCGGATTAATCGACATCACTTCCAAGGCCGAAATCTCTTCGGAAACCGCCATCGTGCCGAGTTGCGCGGCAATGGCGGAACCGACGCTGGCCGCAATAATCAAAGCCGTCATGAATGGACCCATCTCACGAATCATCACAATCGTGACGGCCGTGCCAATATTGACTTCCTGCCCGAAGCGGCGCAATTCAAGTCCGGTCTGTAAGGCGAGAATCATGCCGGTAAAAAAGGCCACGACCGTGATGACGCCTAAGCTTTTAATACCGGTTACGTACAATTGCGCAACCGTTTCACGACGCGCCCTCGGCCTCCAAATGGTGCGGATATAAAGCGTCGCCGAAGCGAGCATAATCAAGGCATTGCCCATATCGTGACAGGCAATTAAAATAATCTTGCCGAGACGGCGGGACGACCGGATCGGTAAATCCAGATATCTGTATATTTCTTTAAATGGAGCGATCATTCGCCATCCCCTAAACGCATAAAATAAAGAATCCGGTAACTCTTCTTCTGACCTTCATTTTTATACGCAAGCAACCCTTTGAGTAAAGACCATTCCTTACGCTCAACCGTCGGCTCATTTTCACTGTGCCAAGTAAACCACAGCACATCTTTACGAACAACCCCATCTGAATTGGTTCGCTTATACAACGTCCAAAGCGGTGCCCAGTTGCGTTCAACCGGCGGACTGTTTTTAATCGGCCAAAACTCCAGCATCCGGAACCGGGAGGTAGCCTCTTCGCGCTGCCAGCTCATTAAAGGCCATATTTTCCAATAATTGAAAACCACCGTTCGATTCTCTTTTTCGACGCCCTCTTCCCGAAGAAAACTACGTTCGAAATAAAAAAAAGGCAGCGCCATACGCCGGACTTTGGTCAAACTGGACTCTTCTGTTCTTTCCGACCAGAGAAACGGCCAAAGCAGAAAGGTGCGGTGATTCAAACCGTCCGCGTACTGATCCTCACCCCAAAGCGGCCAAATATAAAATTTGTCGTGCCACTTACTCTCAATTTTCTGAAAAAACGGCCAAGGGCATAAAATCCGGTCTTGGCGGTCGCCTTTTGTAAAGCGGAAGAACGGCGGAATGACCCATACGGTGCGTTCGTGCTCCAGTTTTGACCGTCCGCAAAGCGGGAAAAGAATCCAGGATTTCCCTGAATCACCCGGATAAAAATATTCAGCCGATGTCCAGAACGGCCAACAGATAAAGCGTTTCTCGTATTTCCCCTCCAGCACCGACTTTCCATAAATTGGGAAAACACGGTCACGCTGAATACCTTCACCGCGCGTGCGGGAATAGATCGGCCAGAACACGCTGGTCGTTTTAACCTCATTAATCCGGCTCTTTCCGTACACGGGGAAAAGCACGAACATGATTTCATCCCGGCCTAGAAATTCCTTAATCGTTCCCCCCAGCGGGAAAAGGGCAAAATAGCCTTTACCGTTTACATCGCGCCCCTGGAAATAAACCGGCAATAGCCAATTGCGATCACGCGGGCTCGCGTCTTTCGAATCAAATGTATGGGTGTACCAAAAAACCAGCGCACGGGAACTTTGCTCGTCCTTAAATTCCTTCCGCGAATAAATCGGCCAGAAGTAGTCACGAATTTCGCCGGTTTCAACAGCGGTATGAGAATAAAACGGGCGAACCGCAAAAAAAGATCCTTGTGCAGTCTGCACGTTGTCATAAAACGGGAAAAAGCTTTCTGCGACGGCCGTACTGCCGAGTACCGCCGCCAGTAAAAGTATAAATCCCCTGCAAAATATCCGCTTCATTTACCCCGAGAACCTACCAGAGCCGGACAAAACCCGCAAAAGCTTTCTTTATATGCATGGCCTGACAGAAATTGTTTCTCATTTCGGTATTCGTGACCCGGTTTTTAAAATACTCTCCACCGCATGTTCCAATACCAACAACACCATCACTACTTTGCTCAGATCGCCACCGGATTTGAGGAACCTGCCGAAGCTGAGCTCAAAAGCCTCGGGGCCACCGAAATTAAAGCCGCTTTCCGCGGTCTCCACTTCGAAGCTGACCCGGAAACGCTCTACCGTATCAACTACACCTCACGGCTCGTCGTGCGCATCCTAGCCCCCCTGATCACGTTCGACTGCCACAGTGACAAATATCTTCACCAAACCGCGATGAAACTCGACTGGAGTCAGCTCATGACTCTGCGCAATACCTTCGCAGTCAATGCGTCCGTCTCGAACACGCCATCGCTGACTCACTCGCAATATGCCGCGCTCAAAATTAAAGATGCCGTTTGCGATTACTTCCGCGAAAAATGCGGGGAACGTCCTAATGTTGACGTACAATCGCCCGATCTCGGCATCAATCTTTTTGTCCGCGACAACCGCGCCACAATCAGCGTGGACGTTTCCGGCGGCTCGCTCCACAAACGCGGCTACCGCACAGCCTCCGTCGAAGCACCGATGCAGGAAACGCTGGCAGCGGCCATCATCCGCCTTTCCGGCTGGGATGGTGAACGTCCGCTGATTGACCCGATGTGCGGCTCCGGCACCCTGCTCTGCGAAGCCGCCATGCAAACGTGCCGCATTCCAGCCGGGTTCCTTCGCAAAAAATGGGGCTTCGAGCGCTTCCCGGATTTTGATTCAAAAGTTTGGAAAAAAGTAAAAGACCAAGCCAACGGCTTGATGCGCCCCCTGCCCACTGATCTACTAATTGGAAGTGACATGAATCGCGATGCCGTGCGTGCCACCCGCACCAATCTGAACAATCTGCCGGGTTGCAAAGACCGTTTCCAATGTTCGGAAAAAAACTTTCAGGATTATCCAAAGATTGAAAACTCCACCATAGTCGTTAACCCGCCGTACGGCGTACGGCTTGGCGACCGGGAATCGGCGGAAGCACTGATGAAAGAATTCGGCGACTTCCTCAAACAGCGCTGCACCGGCTGTACCGCCTATGTTTATGCAGGCGACCGGCAACTCCTCAAAAAAGTCGGCCTCAAACCGGAGTGGAAAAAAGAACTCAACAACGGTGGACTGGAAGGCATCCTTGGCAAAATCGGCCTCTACGCCTCGCCGAAACCGATCATAACGAGCTAACCGCGAATGCAGTAACCCAACCCGGAAAAAACACTAAGACACAAAGATTCCCAATATCAACAAAGCATCTTCTTTGATCATCTTGAGGTCGTGTCCTTCGTGCCTTTGTGTTAAAAAATGAAAAAAGTTTCAGAGGTTGATTGGTCAGCGTGGAACCCGAAAGAACGGGCGACACTGATGTTTATTCTGCAGAATGGCCGAATGCTGCTTATTCATAAAAAGCGCGGCTTTGGCGCAGGCTATTTCAATGCGCCGGGCGGACGGCTCGAACCGGGGGAAACACCTTTGGAATGCGCCGTACGCGAAACGCAGGAGGAGCTTTGCATTACTCCGCTCGATCCAGTACATGCCGGAACCCTCATGTTTCAATTCATCGACGGACACAGTATTCACGGCGAGGTTTTCACCGCCACGGAATTCGAAGGCACACCGACCGAAACCGACGAGGCCATCCCGCACTGGTTCTCTGTAACTGACCTGCCGTGGGAAAATATGTGGGCGGATGATCCGGTCTGGTACCCGAAACTGCTCGCCGGAGAAAAATTTACCGGGCGCTTCACCTTTGATCACAAGACCATGCTGGATCACGAGCTGCTCTGAAATCAGCGGGAAAATCCTGTTCAGCACTGGACACACCTGAATCCACTGGACTAATATGCAAGCACAGGAGCGGACATGGTGT
>JBILEA010000264.1:0-3879 GCA_044352355.1 Pontiellaceae bacterium
CACTACAATCTCGGCGACTATACGCAGGCTAAAACCACTTTCCTCGATATCGTCGCACGCTTTCCGAAACATGAATTGTCCGACGAGTCCCTTTTCTGGGCGGGAAATTCCCTGCTTAAACAAAACAATTTTTTCGAAGCGTTCACCCTTTTCAGCCGTCTAGCCAAAGAGTATCCCGCCAGTCCACTGATACTAAAAACCCGCTTTGCACAGGGCGAAACGCTTACCGAGCTCGGCGAATTCCCGCGCGCTATTCTCGCCTACGAAGAGGTTATTAAAAAATCGCCGGATGATCCGCTCGCCGATCGTGCCCGCGGCCGTTTGGCCGACTGCCTTTTTACGCTCGGCACATCCGAAGTCGTACGCTACCAAGAAGCGCTCGATGCCTACCAAACGCTCTACAAACGCCCTTCAGCCCCTTTTGCACTCCGGTTACAGGCTCTGTATAAAACAGCCCGCTGCGAAACAAAAATGGGATTAAAGGAAAAAGCTTTCGCGCATTATATGGAGGTCGTCTACAGTGTAACGACACAAACGAACGCCCTTTCACCTGAATCGATCCCCTGGTTTACGCGCGCCGCTTTTGACGCCGCCGCGTATCAGGAACAGCAACAACAGTGGCAAGAGGTGATCAATATTTATAAACGAATTATTCAGGCCGATGTGCCCGCCAAAAACGAGGCGCAAAAACAAATTAAAAAAATAGAACGCGAACACGCGGGAGCACTTTAACATCCCGAAAGGATGTGCAGAACATTGGAAGGAGTTGATTATGATCGGATGGTTAAATAGCGGCGGCTCAGTGATGTGGCTTATTCTCGCAGGGGGATTCATTACGCTGGCCATTTTTCTCGAGCGTTTTTTTCACCTGCACCGCGCTCAAATTAAAATCGATGACTTCCTGAACGGCATCACCACCAATCTCACGCACGGCAACGATCTGGAAGCCATCAGTATCTGTGATCAAACACCCGGCCCCGCCGCCCATATCGTACACACCGCCCTGCTCCATCGCACAGATTCCCGGGACGATCTGATTCAAGCCGTTCGGCAGGCGGGCCTGCGCGAAATTCCGCGTCTTGAGCGCCACATGAATCTGCTCATCACGCTCGCACAAATCCTGCCCATGCTGGGGCTGCTAGGAACCGTTCTTGGGTTGCTCGATATCCTCACCGCCCTGCAAACGGGATCGCCGCTCGCGGAAATCGGCAATCTGTCCGGCGGCCTTTGGCGCGCACTCATCACCACCGCCGCCGGACTGATCACCGGCATTCCCGCTTATGCGGGTTATCACTTCCTCGTTAACCGCGTCGAATCCATCGCGCTCGACATGGAACAAACCGCCGGAGAAATTATCTATTTCATCACCCATCCTTCCACCGGAGAACGCCATGAACCGTAATGACTGCGAAGCCGTTCTTCATCTGCACCGCACCTTCCTGCCGCGTCGACGGACAGGCCGCGGCTTTCTCACCGGTACTATTTTTCTCAACGTAGCGTTGCTCTTCAGCGCTTTCGTACTAGCCACCTCACATTTCGTCCTGAAACCAGGCATCGCAATCGACCTGCCTGTCGCGTCACAAACAGACGGCATACAATTCAACGACATGGTTTTGAGCATCTCACACAAAGGGCTGTTCTTTTTTAACGACGAGCAGATACAGCCAGCACAGCTCGAAGCCGTCCTGCGAGCCGCCGCCAAAGGACGCCCCGGCCTTGCTCTCATCCTTGAGGCCGACGCAACAACACCGCAAGCTTCAGCCTCCGCAGTCTACGATGCTGCCGCCCTCGCCGGATTCCGGCAGGTTTTCATTGCGACCCGGAACCCCGCACCCGTTATACCCGTCACACCCACTACTCCTGCACCGTGAAAATCCGCATCCAGCTTACACCCGCACTCACGGCAGCACTGCTCTGCGCCGCAGGCTGGTACGCCTTTTGGCTACTCGCCTTCCGGCCCGCACCCTCACGCCCGTTTATCGCCATCACGCACCCTAAAGTCACTCAACTCATTCTAAATGATGAAACCCGGCGTAAGCTCAAAATCCCAACACGTTTTGCGCTACCTTCAAACGAAGGATTTAGCGATAGTTTTCTTGGAGACCGTGTTGATATACGCCTATCCCTCGAAAAACCATTCAACCCCATCCGTTATCTGCCGCGTGAAAACGCTATCACGCCCAGTGCAAATCCAACCCTTTTGACGACAGAAACGATTCTCCCGAAAAATGACCTCCCGATCCCCAACACGACACCTCGCCAAATCCCGCCACCCAGCGCAACCACTCAGTTATTTCTATCGCCCGAACTGAAACCGCGTGCTTACGATACGCTCCGCCTCAATATAATCGCCGCCGGACTGCCCGAAACGGTCCGCGTAAATCTAACCGTTCGCTCAGACGGAACCGTCGAACGCGCACTGTTTGAAAATCCGGCGGCTGGCATCGCCCTGCTCAACGCCGTCCGGCAACTGCACTTCAAACCAGCGGCTGGCTCGACAGAAGGCTGGATGGATATTCATTTTACGCAGGAAGGAAAAGAATAATGTCTGTCGAGCCGCTCAGCCTATTCATACTTCCGCTTACACTCGCATTGATGGCTCTTTTTGCCGTAACCGTGGCCTACGACGTCGTCCTTTTCCGTCGCCGGAAAAATATTAACAAAGCCGTCGTCTACCGTTGTGACGCCTGCCGTCACATCTACACCGTCCCTTGCCGTATTCCGCTCGCCCGCTGTCCCAAATGCGGAAAACAAAATGAACCGGTGAGGGAGTAATCCAGAGGACAGAGGTCAGGGGTCAGAGGTCAGGGATCATTCAATCAGAGAATTTTCAGCTTCGGCAAATCCTGAATATCCACCGCGCCGACGATATGACCCGTATTGTCCACCACCATCAGGTCATCGATATTTTTCTGCTCATAGATTTGCAGAATATCGACGGCGAGCTGATCCGCCTTAAGCGTGATCGGGTTGCGCGTCATGACGGAATCGATAGACACCTGCGTAATGTCGGGCGTCTCAATCAAATGCCGGCGCAAGTCGCCATCGGTAAAAATTCCGAGCAGTTTGTCGCTTCCATCCACCACCGCGACGCAACCTGACCTTGCGCCGGTCATAGCCAGCACGGCCTCTTTCACCTTGGCACCGCTTTTTACCTTAGCCAGCCGGTCTTTGGTGCGCATCACATCAGAGACTTTGAGCAGGAGAGTGCGGCCAATGGCCCCGCCGGGATGAAGCTTGGCGTAATCTTCTTTTTTAAAGCCACGCGCTTCGAGCAGAACAATCGCCAGCGCATCGCCAAGAGCCAGCGTCACCGTCGTGCTGGTGGTCGGCGCCATACCAAACGGACAGGCTTCTCTGTCCACCGTGATCGGCAGAATCAAATCGCTCTGCTGTCCCAACGGACTGCTTGCGTCGCCAGTCATGCCGATAATTTTCAGACCACGTCGTTTCAGTGCCGGAAGCAGGGCGAGCAGTTCGTCCGATCCACCGCTGTAGCTGAGCGCCAGCACGATGTCTTTTTCGCCGACCAGTCCGAAGTCGCCATGCATCGCCTCAATCGGATGCAACAGGGCGGACGGCGTGCCGGTGCTGTTAAACGTGGCAACCATTTTCTGGCCGATATGAAAGTTCTTGCCAACGCCGGTCACGACCACCTTGCCGCCATTTTTCACAGTGGCCAGAATCCAGTCAATCGCTATGCTGAAATTCCCGTTGATGCTGTCGCGGACTTTCTCCATGCCTGCAATTTCAACATCCATCACTTCTCTGGCGCGTTTTTGAAAATTCATCTCTGCTCCTTTTTCATAATCCACGAATCATTCGACCAGCGAATTTATAAAATTTACGAATTTTGAAGAATCAGAGAGCTGTTCATTC
>JBILEA010000266.1:0-3878 GCA_044352355.1 Pontiellaceae bacterium
TGCCCATTACAACAGATACGACACACGGATTCTTTTCCATACAGAGTTCTCCTTTTAGTTATTAAACGACAGTTAAATTGCGGGGGATTCCCGCCTGATACAATTTTGCAACGACGGCTCCGGCCAGGGCGGCAACAACTGCAAAAGCAGTCGCTGCAACTCTCGTTCCACAGCTGTGAAGCATCCATCCGCCAATTGCCGGGCCGATCAGTCCGGCGATTCCATAGCCCAGAAAAACGAAGGGATAGATTTCTCCGATACGATGTGCTCCGAAGAGGTCTGCGACCTCGGCAGCAAACAGGACAAAGCATCCGCCAAAGGCTCCCGCGACCAGCAGGGTCGATAAATAAAAGGCGTGTTGACTATCGAACAGGCACATCGTGCCGGCACCTGCCGCGAGCAACAGCATGCACCAGACAATTAAGCCGGTGCCGATCCGGTCATAGAGCAGTCCCCAGAGCACGCGCCCGGTTGCATTGCCGATGGCAAACAGCATGATGGCTAAGGTGGTTTGGGTGGCGGAGAGACCGATGCTGATGCCGATCGGCTTCAGGTTTCCGATGATCAGCAATCCGCCGAAGGTCCCGCAGAAAATCATGAGAAACAGGGATTGAAACGTTTTAAGTTTCAGGATGTCGCGTAGTTTGGATTGGCTGGCCGGCACTCGGAAGGCTGGATGATTGTTTTTCGGCAGAAATAAAAAGCAGGAAGCCAGCATGACGGTTATGCCCGTAATCAGACCGACTTCCCGGAGAACATTCAGTACCGGAACTCCCTGTGTCAAATGGCGGAGGCTTGCCTTTGCAAAGAAAACAGCACCCAACCCGAATCCGGCCACGATCAGGCCGGTGATCAGCCCTTTGTGCCGTGGAAACCATTTCACGCCGGTAGCCAGCGGACAGACATAAACGAGACCAATGCCTGCGCCGGCAAGCACTCCAAATCCGGCGAGCAGCAAGGGAAAGTTCCCTTCAGAAAAAGATCCCGCTAAATAACCTGCCAGAAAAAGCAGTCCGCCTGTAGCGCTGATCCGGCGCGGCCCGTATTTATGTTGCAAGATTCCTCCGAAAACCATGGTGACGGTAAAGGTTGCAATACAAACCCCGAAGATCATGCCGGCGTGACCCTCATGGATTCCGTGTTCTTGTTTAAGGGCGGGAATAAACGTGCTCCAGGCATAGATGACTCCCATGCAGCATTGCATGGTGACCGAGGCAATCAGTGCCAGCCAGCGTTTCATAGACGCACCTCTTTACTATCAAGTGCAGAACGATGTGCCGCCCGCCGCAGACGGTCGTTGATAGCCCGCCCCAGACCGGTGTCGGGGAATTGCTTGGCATAAATACAATCGAGGCTCATCGCATCCAGTCTGTGAATGGCTGCGAACAGATTGGCGGCGGCTTCGCGCAGGTTCCCGCTGGCTGAAAGAACTTCCATGGCGGCGAACCCGTTCTGATGTTCTGGTTGGCGAAAGGCCAGCAACCCAGCCCGCATGGTATGGGCGGACGGGATGCCGCTTTCGCAAAACACAAGCGGTGTGCGCGGAGCGTAATGACGGGAAAGCTGGCCGGGTGCTACAGGACGATCTGATGAACAAGTGGCGGGTTGCTGCACCGGGCCGATTACACGCTCGATTTCTTCCATGGCGATTCCGCCGGCCCGCAATAGAACAGGCGTTTCTTCGAGCAAAGAGATAATCGTCGATTCAATGCCAACCGAACAGCTTCCGCCATCTACAATCCGATCCACGCGGGTTCCTAATTGATCAAGAACGTGCTGAGCAGTGGTGGGACTGGTGCATCCAAACCGGTTTGCGCTGGGGGCGGCAATCGGTGTATTCGCCTGCCGGATCAGTTCCAGAGCCAGCGGATGTCCGGGCATTCGCACGGCGACGGACGGAAGCCCGGCGGTCACGAGATCCGGAACCGCCGGGTTTTTAGGAAGAACCAGTGTCAGCGGGCCCGGCCAGAAGTGGTCGATCAGCGCCCGTGCAGCGGCAGGAATTTCTGTCACGAGCAGGGATAACTGCTCCGAGGTGCATACATGAACAATCAGCGGATCAAAGTGGGGACGTTGCTTGATTTCGAAAATCCGTGCCACCGCTTCCGCATTGAAGGCGTCGGCACCCAGCCCATAGACGGTTTCTGTCGGGAACGCGACTACGCCGCCCTGATTCAGAAGATGCGCAGCTTGCTTGATCAGGCCGGGGTTTTGTTGTTTCTGATATCGCAGGGTCTGGCTGGCGATGATCCAGTCCGCGGCTTCACGAATACCCTGTACGACGGTTGTTTCTGCCGGAAGTTCACGGCGGTGCTGGCGCCCGTGCCCCGTCATGACATACAGACCTGTGGCCCCGACCGGATCTGCGAGCTGCACATCATGCGGGTGGTCGCCGACTGTAAATGAGCGGGACAGGTTCAGATTATAGTCCTGAGAGGCCTGTTTCAAAAACAACGGATTGGGTTTAATGCAGGCGCACAGTTCGTCCCTTCGATGCGAACAGCAGTAGACCTGTTCGATCCGCACCCCTTCCAGTCGTAATCGCTCGACCACATAGCGATTAACCCGCTCGGCTTCAGCCAAGCTGATTAACCCTTTGCCGATACCGGACTGGTTGGTTACGATAAAAAGTCTGAACTCTTTTTGAAGGCGGCGCAGTGCTTCTGCGGTGTCCGGGTAAAAGACGACTTCTCCCGGATCGCGGAGATGGCCGCGATCTTCAATCAATGTTCCGTCGCGGTCCAGAAACACCGCAGGCATCGGATTATCTTGATGATTTGTTCGGGATGAATTCATTTGCGCTCTTCGATCGGGACATACGGAGTCTTAAGCGGTCCCGTGTAAATCTGGCGGGGCCGGTGAATCCGCGACTGGTTTTCTTCTCTGATTTCTTTGAAGTTGGCGATCCACCCGGGCATGCGGCCGATGGCAAAAATGACGGTGAACATTTCGGTCGGTATGCCGATCGCCCGCATGATGATGCCGCTGTAAAAGTCGACATTCGGGTAAAGCTTGCGTTCGATGAAGTAGGGGTCTTTGAGTGCTGTTTCTTCAAGAAGTTGTGCAATATCCAGCAACGGATCCCGAATCTGAAGGGCTTTCAGCAAATCGTCACAGGCTTTTTTAATGATGCGGGCGCGGGGGTCATAGTTTTTGTAGATACGGTGGCCGAAGCCCATCAGCCGTTTGCCGCTGGCTTTGTCCTTGGCGGCCGCGATGAATCGTGATCCGTCGTCGCCGGAGCGATGAATATCTTCCAGCATTTCAATCACGGCCTGATTGGCTCCGCCGTGCAGCGGCCCCCACAGCGCGCAAACGCCTGCCGCCGCGCCGGCCATCAGGTTAGCCTGACTCGACGCCACCATGCGCACCGTCGAGGTTGAGCAGTTCTGTTCATGGTCGGCATGCAGGATGAAAATCAGATCCAGCGCGTGGACGACCTCCGGCTTCAGCTCGTAATCCTCGTAGGGCGAAGAAAACATCATATGCAGAAAGTTGGCGGCATAACGATAGGACGGTTTGGGATAAATAATCGGAAGCCCGCGCGATTTCCGGTAGGCAAAGGCGGCGATCGTCCGTACCTGGGAAATCAGCCGCGCCGCGTACAGATCAAAGTCCGGTTCCGTTGAGCAGTTCATGGCCATGCCGGGGTAGTAGCAGCTGCTGGCATTAATCATGGCTGACAGAATGGCCATAGGGTGTGCCGTGCTCGGGAACCCCTCGAAATGATGCTTCATGTCCTCGTGCAGGTTTTCATTCTGGGTCAGCAGACTGGAGAATTTCTGCAGTTCGGATTGGGTCGGCAGGTGGCCGTAGATCAGCAGATAAGCCGTTTCCGGGAAGCGGGACTTTTCGGCCAGTTCTTCGATGGGGATTCC
>JBILEA010000052.1:0-13250 GCA_044352355.1 Pontiellaceae bacterium
GTTCGACCCATAGAACCGCATCGGCGGAGCGGTCAAGCGCGTGCTGGGTGATTTCCAGCTGGTGTTTGGCCAGTACAGCATCTTCCAGGATGCTGAGGGCGGCATGGCGGGCCTTTTCCGCTTCGGTGAGCAACCGTTTCTGCTCGGTCACATCATAAATAATAGAATGAAGGAGTTTTTTTCCACCCATTGTAATGAGGCTGCTCGCGACCTCCACATCGCGGATGGATCCATCCGCCAGCCGATGCTGAAAATTAAAAATATTCCTCCGGCCAGCTTTCGCATTTTCAATTTCAGCCTGCATTTTTTCCGGAGGAAGCGTGTTGATCTGGGATATCTTCATCCGGCGGAGTTCATCGCTGGTCCATCCGTAGAAGCGGCTGGCGGCGGGATTTGCATCGACGACGGCACCGGTTTCTGGATCAAGCAGCAGCATAACAACATGGTTGTTCTGAAAGAGTTTGCGGTAGGTTGCTTCGCTTTCTTCAAGAGCCTCGGCGGTTTGTTGGCGGCGGATCTGTCCGGTCAGTAGAAGGCCGAGCGCAACGGTGGCCAACGGGTATATGATCAGCACCGGCCCGCTGATTTTGGACAGGACGTGCCGTGCTGTTTCAAGCGGCAACATAAGCATCAAGGCCAGCATGACGATATGATTAACAATGCCGAAAACATACAGTTCGCCAGCTGAAATGTGTCCCAGTGGTTTTTTCCTCAGGCGTTGCCAGATTAAACCGATGCTGCCGGTAGCGATAATGACCGCCGTGCCGGCATACGCCGCCGCGCCGCCCTGCGAGAGGCGGAAAGCCGCAGTCATTGCCATCGCAATAATCGTCGGAACCGGACCGAAGAACAGACCGGATAGAGATAGAAGGACGGAGCGTGTGTCAAAAACAATGCCCGGAGTGAGGCGAACGCACGCCAGCATCAGTCCGATTCCGAGAAATCCCAACGCGATACCGCTTGCGAGGGTTCCTGATATACTTTGTTTGCGGCGCGGGCCTTTCGCCGTTAAAAGATCGTAGATCATTGCCAGTGCCAGCAATAGAACGGCGTTGTTTAATAAAGGGATGAGGATGTCGTTTTTCATAAGCGGGGTGGAGTAGAGGTGTCCTTTTGTAAACTGTCGGCTGTTTCTGAATAGCGCGGCGGCTCGCCCATGCGTTTCAGAAGTTCATTGATTTCTTTTTTCAGTTCCAGAATCCGCATTTCGCGGCCCAAGGTAACTTGATGCCATCGGTTCAGTTCATTCAATTGAGACTGAACCTGCTGCTCTGCCTGTTTATGGTCGGTAATGTCCTGATTGGTGCCGGTCATGCGGACGGGGCGTCCGGTTTCGTCGCGAATGACTTTGCCGAAGGCGCGGATATGGCGGACTTCGCCGTCGGGGCGGATGATGCGGAATTCGGTATCGAGCGGTTTTCCGCCGCGCTCGGCGGCGGCTACTTCGACAGATGCCCGGTCGATATCGTCGGGATGAAGGCATTGTTTCCACGCGTCGTACGCTCCGCCGAAATCCTCTTTGTGGACTCCATAGAGCTCGTACATCCGGTCATCCCAGAGCAGCCGGTCATTGACGATGTCGCGATCCCATACGCCGATGCCCCCGGCTTCGGTTGCTATTTTAAAACGATCTTCGTTTTCGCGCAGTTTTTGCTGGGCCAGTCTGATTTTTGAAACGAAACGCTTTAGAACCAGAAAAAGTAATCCCGCAGTGACCGCGACAAAAAACCAGCCCTTGTAGGTTGAAAGGAAACGCAATTGACTTGCTGTTTCTGTCAGCCATTCAGCCAGCTTGTCGGAAAAGTAAATCCACAATCCGGCGACCAACAGGTAGAGCAGGGCTA
This sequence comes from Pontiellaceae bacterium, assembly GCA_044352355.1. Classification (GTDB taxonomy): domain Bacteria; phylum Verrucomicrobiota; class Kiritimatiellia; order Kiritimatiellales; family Tichowtungiaceae; genus Tichowtungia. The sequence continues at coordinate 1,845 of JBILEA010000052.1, forward strand.
CTCCTTGAGCAAACGGCATTCCCAGAAGGCGGGGGACTGGCAACAAGATGTTCTTTTTCTGCCGATTCATCTGCTAGATTCCTGTGTAACGGTTCCGTAATGTCGGTGCTGAACGGTGCTCATGGTAACGGAGCCGCTCGAAAAATCCAACAAATACACGAAGCCTATACGCACTTTCCAAGGGTTGGGAAACTGTGCTATCCGGCTTGCTTCTGGATGTTCCAGAGCACTTCTTTGAGTTTTACCAGTTGGATTGGTTTGGTGAGGTAGTCATCCATGCCGGCGGCCAGTCCGCAGTCTCGTTCTTCGTTCGCTGCGTGGGCGGTCATACCAATAATCAGCGGACGCTTTCCGTTTCCGAAACGCTTGATCAGCTCTTCGGTGGCGGCCAGTCCGTCCATGCGCGGCATCTGGATATCCATCAGAATAATATCGTATTCATTTTTCTGAGCCATTTCCAGCGCCTCCATGCCGTCGCGGGCGAGATCGGCCTGATATCCGAGTTTTTCGAGCATGCGCAGAGCCACCTTCTGGTTCAGCAGGTTGTCTTCAACCACTAGAATGTTTAGCGGGCTGGCGGCGGCTTGTGCATGAACTTTCGATACGACTGCCGCATAGTTTCCATCATCTCCCTGAAGGATATTGGAGATGTTCTGGTAGAGTTGCGCCGGTTTGACCGGCTTGGTGAGGTAGGAGGAAATATCCAGCGCATCATCCGGCCTATCGAGTCCGAGCGAGGTCAGCACAATGATCGGCAGTTCCGTCGTATTGCGGTGGGTGCGGACTTCCCGGATCAGCATCGCTCCATCCATTTTCGGCATCTGCATGTCGGAGATCATCAGGACGTATTCCCGACCCGATACGATAGATTCGAGCGCGGCATGTGGCGTGTTGAAAATAACCGGAGTCAGACCCCAGCGGATCAACTGGGCGGAAAGGATTTTCAGATTGGTTTCGTTGTCATCCACAATTATGACCTCGCGGTTTTTTACATCAAACACCCGCTGGTCTGCGCGGATGGTTCGAATCTGTTTGGCGACCGGTGTGAGGAGGGTAAAGAAAAAGGTAGATCCCTGGTCAGGAACGCTTTGCGCCCACATGCGACCCCCCATCAGCTCGCTCAGTTTCCGGCTGATGGTCAACCCGAGTCCCGTTCCGCCGTATTGCCGCGTGGTGGAGGCATCGGCCTGTGTGAATTCATGGAAAATCTGTTCCAGCTTATCGGCGGCGATCCCAATGCCGGTGTCGCGCACGGAAATGCAGATCTCATATCCCTGCTCAAGCGCTGTGGCGGTCATCGAAACACAGATTTCACCCCGATGGGTGAATTTGACTGCATTGCTCAGCAGGTTCAGCAGAATCTGGCGCAACCGTCCTGCGTCGCCGCGGATGACTGCCGGGACATTCCCGTCCACTTCATACACCAGTTCAATGTCTCTCTCGGCGGCTTTGGAAACCATCAGGTCCAGTGTGCCTTCGATGCACTGACTCAGGTCGAAGTCCTGCTGTTCGAGTTCCGTATGCCCGGCTTCAATTTTTGAAAAATCGAGCACATCGTTGATCAGCGAAAGCAGGGCTTCGCCGCTGACCCGGACGATATTGGTGAACTCACGCTGTTCCGCATTGAGGTCGGATTCCATCAGCAGGTCGGTCATTCCGATCACCGCGTTCATCGGTGTACGGATTTCATGACTCATGTTCGCCAGAAATGAGCTTTTCGCCCGCACGGCGTTTTCGGCAATTTTACGGGCCTCGTGCAACTGCCGGTTCAGTATAAAAAGCCGTAGAAGGAGTACGAAGAAAATCACTAGCAGGCCAAGTAAAGCGCTGACAAGAGGCCAGTGCTGGATGACCGCCTCGACCAGGGTGACTTTTCCGTAATTCTCGAACGGCCTTGCATTCACCTCCTTCAGGCACTCTTCTACCAGCTGGTAGTTGAGCGGAAACATCCATCCTGCGCAACCGGCGTTACGGGCGGCGGCACTGTCTTTCGGCATCTGCATCAAGGCGATCGAAACCTGTCTGGCCAGATCCGATGAGGTTCGCGCGGCTTTAGCCATCGGCCATTCCGGATAGAGCCGGGTACTGTGCCGGAATCCGAAATCTGCGCAATAGTCCAGGCGGGGACAGGGAATGGTCGAAAAATCATCCAGCCGGATTTTCCCTGCGAGCGCCATCCCTTCCAATGTGTCGGTGCGGACGACGCCGGCATCGGCCTGTCCGTTGCGGACGGCATAAACCACCGCATCGTGTGTTCCGAGAAATGTAAGCTTGAAGTCGCGTCCCGGCACCAGACCGTTGTGTTCTATTTCACGCCGGGCGGTCAGCCATCCGCCGAAGGAGGTTGCATCGACCGCCGCAACGGTTTTTTTTTGCAGATCACGCCAGACCGGGGCGGGATTCTGATCCTGCCGGAACAAAACCGTTCCGCCGAATACGGCATGCGGGGTGCCATCCGGGCCGAGATTGGTCAGCGTGGCGATACGCGCTGCTCCGAAGCGCACCCCCAGCTCGATGTAGATCGCGGAATTGGAGAGAAAGAAATCAGCTTCATGGCGTTCGGCCGCAATGAATATTTCATCAAAATCAAGCGGGACGATTTCAAAGGTGGTCGGTGCCAGCGTTTGACTCAGGTATTCGGCGGTGGCGGACCATTGGCTGAGGCACTGTTCCTTGCCGCGATGCGCCAGCACCCCGATGCGGATCGGCTCAGCAGAACAGAACATAAAAAACAAAGAGAGTCCTGCGGTGAGCCATCCGGTTTTTCGCAACATAAAATCTCCCAATACAGTTTCTCGTGCCGTGACCCGAAGCTACAAAAAAGCGGCTGGACAAGGCAATTTAATATACGTATAATCATGCCAGCATTTAAGTTAGAGGTTTTCATGAACTCAAATTTCTGGTTTTCATTTCTCTGCCTGACCGCTCTGCTGGTTTGTCCTGCCGGGGCACAAACGACATTGGTCTCTTCTGATTTCAGGGGGAGTACTGCTTCAGACTGGACGTTTGTCAATGGACAGGGCGACGGGCCGACACTGACGGCTGCAACGGGTGTAGACGCAGAGGGCGACGGCTGGCTGCGGTTGACGAAAGATGCCGGCAACCAGTCTTCTTTTGTCTATAATAAAAACCCCATTCAGACATCCCACGGGCTTGTTTTTACATTTGATCTCGTGATTTGGGGGTCACGGTCCAGTTTGGCCGACGGGGTCACGCTGGCAATTTTCGATGCAAACGTTACTCCATCAGCGGGCGGCTACGGCGGCTCGCTGGGCTATGCCCAGCGCTCCGGGATTATGGGGCTTGCCGGTGGGATCGTCGGATTCGGTTTTGATGTGTTCGGCAATTACTCCAATCCTACTGAAGGTCGTATCGGTGGTCCGGGAGTTGTCAGGAATGCGGTTGCAATTCGCGGATCGATGGGAGCTGATCGCAACAGCGGTTATGAATATATAACCGGAACCGGATCACTGAATACATTTTCCACGCCCAGTGCCGCCAGTCGGGATGATGCATCCATTCACACAATCCGCATTACGATTCCGACGGACAGGCGGGTCAGTGTGGAGTGGCGAGCGGAAGGTTCTGAACAGTGGGATACACTGATTGATGAATATGCATGCACATTGACCTGCCCGGAAGAAATTCGCTTCGGCTTTACCGCCGGAACGGGCTCATCCTATTCCAATCAGGAAATCCGCAATCTGTCTGTTTCCTCTGTGGAGACCATCCCCGAGCCGTCCAGTGTTATGATGGTTTCTGTAGTTTTGGCGGCTGGCCTATGGATTCGGCGGCGGTTTGTCGACTGACAAAGGGAAGAAGTGATGACCATAAAAACAAGATTTTTCACCATATCTATCTGTGCAGCCGTGCTGATGGTAACGACTGCCGCATGGGCTGGCCCGGTGATGATCGACGACTTTTCGGAATCTGCCACCGGCACAATCACCTCCCGCGGTCAGCAGGCGTGGGTCGACAACACGTTGACGGTGCCTGGCGGCGTTCGTGACGGTAGCGTCGGGTGCGAATCGTCGGATGCCGACGGAACCACCCGAATGCAGATCAGTGCCGGCCTGTTCAAAATTGACACCAATAAGAAGGCGGCTCCCAGTGTGTACCTGAGCTATGACGGGACGGCTGGCTGGGGAGACGATCTGGATTATGACCCCTTTAACGGCGCATTCACAACGGCTCTGGATCTGACCGGCAATGGCAGCAACGACCGATTTTCTATTCTGTTCGCGTACGCTAAGGGAATGAGTCCAACGATCGAATATTTCAATGATGTCTTTGTTTCTGTGCTGATCGGCGGTTAGTTTTACCAATACGATGCGTCGGACGATGCCAATGCGTGGATGGATGAGAATTACGCAACACTCAATACGGAAACACCGGTCGCGTTTGAGGTGCTTTTCAGTGAGCTGGGAACGGGGCTCGATATGTCGAGTGTCGAAGCCATCCACCTGCACGTCTGCTCGGAAAACCGCGATATGGATTACGGTATCGATAAAATTCAAGCCGTTCCGGAGCCGGCGGTGATGAGCCTCATCGGATTGAGCGGGGCTTTTGCGCTTCTGATCCGCCGCATTTTTTGTCGCTGAACAAACCCTGATCCGGGTTGGCTTCATTGCGGAACCGATTCCTTGTATTCAGGACCTTCTCAATTGCTTTTTTGCGCCCGTTTTACCGCCCTTTGCGGTACAGGCTTCCAACCATTGGAACATCCCGTGCATTTGCACGGGATGCTCTGTTTCAGGTGGAACGCGAACTCCGTGCGCAGGTCACCGGTTCTGTCGTCGCGTTCGACCTGTTCAATCTGCGGCAAAGGATTTCAGGCGGTTTCAAAGGCTAGAGCAATTCACGGTTGAGATGCCGTATCCGGCAGGGAGAACCCACCCGCGCTTCGCGCACCCCTCCCAAGGAGGGGCTCGTTAATTTGAGGCTTTTTGTTCCCCGCCATGGGAGGGGTGGCCGACAGGCCGGGGTGGGTTGCGGCGTTTGAATCGTTAATTGCTCTATTGTTCCTATTGATATTAACAATAGCCGTTTCTTAAAGGCCGCTATGGTTTGAATTTTCCAGGTAGAGAAAAAACGGCAGATCAGTCCTTGCGGTTGCAATGAGAGGATCGGATGAGTATGGTTCCAGTCTTTTTACGGAAAGGATCGTTTGATGAAAGTTTTAGTTGCCGGCGGAGCCGGATATATCGGAAGTGTAACAACGGAGATGCTTTGTGATAAGGGGCACGATGTAACGGTTTTTGACAACCTTGAGCGCGGACACCGCGCGGCCATCGATCCGCGCGCAAAATTCATTCAAGGGGATCTGCGCCAGTCAGAAACCATCGAATCGGCACTCAAAAACGTGAAGCCGGACGCCGTCATTCATTTCGCTGCCTACATTGAAGTCGGGGAATCGATGGTCAATCCTCTGCCTTTCTTTGAAAACAACGTGGGCGGATCGCTTAATTTAATGAAAGCCATGGTTGCGGCCGGTTGTAAAAAACTGATTTTTTCCTCCACTTGCGCCACCTACGGCACGCCCGAACGGGTTCCCATGGATGAAACCCTGCCGCAGAAACCGGAGAGCGTTTACGGCGAATCCAAGCTGCTGTGTGAAAAAATCTTCTCGTGGGCCCAGCAGATCCACGGCGTCGAGTGCGTCTTTCTGCGCTACTTCAATGCCTGCGGTGCTACGGCCCAATATGGCGAGGACCATGCCCCCGAAAGCCACCTTATTCCGCTCATTCTTCAAGTACCGCTCGGAAAGCGGCAGAAAATCTATATTTTCGGTGACGACTACGACACACCGGACGGAACTTGCATCCGCGACTACATCCATATTCGCGATTTGGCTCAGGCACACATCCTTGCGCTGAAACCCGGCCTTACGGGAGCCTTTAATCTCGGTAACGGCGACGGCTATTCCGTTAAAGAAGTCATTGAGGTCTCACGCGAAGTTACCGGACATCCGATCCCGGCCGAACTTCAGCCGCGCCGCGCCGGCGACTGCACCCGACTTATCTCCGATTCCACTAAAGCCAAAACCGTCCTCGGCTGGAAACCGGAATATGCCGACCTGCGCTCGATTGTTGAAAGCGCCTGGAACTGGCACAAAGCCCACCCTAATGGCTATGAAGACTGACGTCGAATTAATTTCTATCGGCAGTGAGTTGCTGAGCGGACGCACATTGAACAGTCACGCGCAGACATTAGGTGCAGCACTTGCCGCCATCGGCCTGCGTCTTTCGCGCGATACAACGATTCCTGACGAAATCGAAACCATTCAATCTGCCGTACGCGAAGCACTGGAGCGGGCGGATATTGTCGTCGTCAGTGGCGGACTCGGCCCGACGTCTGACGACATCACCCGCGAAGCACTGGCCGGGTTTTGCGGTTGCCGGGTCGTCATGTCGCCGGAGGCGCTGGCCGCATTGCACCGGCGCTTTAAAGAACGCGGACGGGTCATCAATCCGGCCGCCGAGCGGCAGGCGCTTATTCTCGAAGGGGCGGAAACATTACTCAATTCCGCCGGTATGGCTCCGGGTGAAAGGCTCAGCCTGCCGGGAGAAAAGACGCTCTTCATATTGCCCGGTCCGCCCAATGAGTTTTTTGCCGTGCTCAGCGACCACCTTGTTCCGTGGCTGAAAGGGCAGTTTAAGGACGCCGTTCCGCTCGAACTGCGCGTGCTGACTATACAAGGTATTGGTGAATCCGATATCGTCACTCGGCTTGAAGCGGTCCATTTCCAACCTTTGGATGTTATGATTGGGTTTTATCCTGGCGACGGCAAAGTCGAAATTCGTCTGTCCGCTGTAAAAGAAAATCGGGAAGCAATCGAATCCGCTGAGGGCATGTTGCGCGATTTACTTCACGAACATCTTATTTAAAGACGCGGCCGAATTTTTAAGGTGGTGAGCTGTTTGCGCTTGGCGTTATGAGGCAAACGATTAAGCTGTGCGAACTGTAGTCAGATAAGGAGCGAACTTGAAAATTAAATGGAAAATTGTTCCGAAGTATTTGTATACCTTGTTGGGTGCAATATTGGTGGTGATGGTTGTCCAGTATGCTTTATTAACCGGCTTGGTCCGTCCGGTACATTTGATTTTTGAGCTGATTCAGTTTTTCTGTTATCTCCTGCTGGCTGTGGCTGTTTTTCGCGGGTTTATTGAACGGTCACGCTTGGCTTGGTTGGTCGCTCAGCTGATGTTGGTATCTCTGTTTTCTTTTTCACTGCTTTTTACCGTTATCAGTGCGGTTCTGTCGTTTAAGGCTCAAGGACTCTGGTTGCTTTTAGGGTTTGCTTTACTGACATCCGTTTTGAACGGGATATTGCTGGGCGTTCTTTTTTCATTGCCGGTGTGCGACTACTTCCGTCCCCGCACGAAGAGTTAGATGTGTCCGGTACATCATAAATGGATGTTACGGCCATACAGTGTACCGGGTGTCACCCCAATACGGTCCGCTTATTCCCACTTATGGCGCGGATATTTTCGCGAAAGCGATTTGCGGAGTTCCGGATAGGCTTCGCGCCAAAACGATTCTAAATCTTCCGTGATTTGAACCGGACGTCGATTTGGCGCGAGCAATTCGACGACAAGCGGTGTGCGGCCAAAGGCGATGCACGGCGTTTGGGTCATGCCGAAGAAATCCTGAATCATAGCGGAGAGTATCGGCTTGTGTCCGGTTTCGTAGCGGATGCGCGCGCGATGTCCGCCCGGCATCGTAAAGCGGTCCGGCACCTGCTTTTCAATCCACTGCTGCTGTTCATAGGTCAGCCAGTCGCGCACAACCGCTTTGACATTCGCTTCGCGTAAATCTTTGCGGCAGACCGCGCCCAGGCAGAGTTCCTCGAGCATGGTGCGCCGCGCCGCTTCGTCGATGATTGGAATGTTTTTGTCAGGACACCACTGCGCCAGCAGATTGACGCGCAGAATCCAGTTTTCAATTTCGTTGTCCCAACCGGGGATGTCGAGATTGCCTTTGAGTACTTCAGTGGCGAGCACAGCGGCGGCTTCATCGGGCTTCGGATCATGCGTGATGGATGTATCAAGAACGAGGTCGCGAAACATCCTGCGCCGTTCGACAACCACGCGCTTGATCGATGTATCGTATTGCGGGACGCGTTCTTCATGAAAATCTTCTGGAAACAGTTCTTCCAGCCATTCTTCCTGAATGGCGGTGGCGAGATTCAGCAGAACGCCGGTCTGTCCGCGTGTCTGGCCGATCTCCGTGATCTCCGCCGCGACCAGTAGCTCCGCATCACGGATCACACTTTCGCGCGCCAGTTCGGCGGTGCGTCCGTGAACGAGGTCACAACGTAGCGTGCCTTTGTCGCACCGCTTGGCCAGCTGATCGGAGAAGGCGGTCAGGATGCATCTTTGCAGAAACTCGTCTTCCGGTGCGGCGTTATTGATCTTTAATCCCTGCTGTTCGGCAATTTGCAGAAATCGTTCGTAGAGCGGCTTGACCTGTCGTGCGGCGGCAGCGTGGATACCGAGTTCGCGGCAGGCTCCGGTGTTGTAGTTGTTTTTATCGGCGAAACTCCACGCGCGCATGAGCCGCTTGAAGTCCGAGCAGTCGTCATCACCAAGCAGGTCGTCACGTTGTCCACGGACTTCCTTGCCTTTGTTGCGTTCGAGGATTCCTTTACCCTGTGTTAGCGCGGCGATCAGGCAGGCCTGCCGGACGCAGTGGTATTGATCGGCGGCCAGCATCATACGGGCGTAGCGCGGATGCATCGGGAACTGCACCATGCGCGCGCCGGTTTTTGTCAGTCTGCCGTGATGATCGAGTGCGCCGAGGTCGGTGATCAACGTAAGCGTTCTCGCCAGCGAGACTGGATCGGGTTTTTCCAGCCATTGGAAATTTTCTACATCGTCAATGCCGCCCGCTTTGAGCGTCAAAACGACTTCCGATAAGTCATGCCGCAGAATTTCCGGCAGTTCCTGCGCTTTGCGTGTGCTTTGTTCCTGAAGTGTCCAGAGACGGTGACAAACACCCGGCGCGGTACGGCCCGCGCGTCCGGTGCGCTGATCGGCGGAAGCGCGGCTGATTCGCTCGACGAACAGGGTGTCAATGCCGCGATTCGGGTCATAGCGCGCAATGCGGGCGAGTCCGCTGTCGATCACCACGCGGATACCGTCGATGGTGATCGATGTTTCAGCGACGTTGGTGGCGACGACCACTTTGCGGCCGCTGCCCGGCTCGACGGCGGCATCCTGATCGCGCGGTGACAGTTCGCCGTGCAGCGGCAGAACGGCAAAATCTTTGGCGCAGGACTTGGAACGGACCGCTTCGACGGTGCGCGAAATTTCATACGCGCCGGGCATGAAAATCAGCACGTCGCCTTCTGCGCCGGAGCGGATCGCGCTTTCAAACGCATCGGCGGCGGCTTCCCAGACGGGATGATGATCAAAGTCGATTTTTTTGGCGGCGTACGAAATTTCGACCGGAAACATACGGCCTTCAGATTTGAGTTCGCGGCACGGCGAGAGATAATCACGGAGCGGAGCGGCATCGAGCGTAGCCGACATGACGATAATTTTCAGGTCGGGGCGCGTTTTTTGAAGGTGGAGTGCGCGGGCGAGGGTGATGTCACCGTAAAGGTGGCGTTCATGAAATTCGTCGAAGATAACGGCGGAAACACCGCGCAGTTCGGGATCGCTGAGAATCTGGCGTAGCAGAATCCCCTCGGTGACGTAGCGGATACGGGTCTTATTCGAAATACAGTTTTCAAAGCGCACCTGATAGCCGACCTCGCCGCCGGTTTCGCTGCCGCGCTCATGGGCAACGCGGCGCGCCAGCATACGCGCCGCGATCCGGCGCGGCTGGAGCACGACGATATCGCCGCTGCACAGGCCGGAGTCTAAAAGCATCTGCGGCACCTGCGTTGACTTACCGGAGCCGGTCGGCGCTTCGATGATCAGACGGTTCTCCGTCTTTAGCGCCGTGATCAGCTGGTCGCGCAGTTCATAAATTGGCAGTTGAGATGGGTTCATTCGGGCGGCATTGTGCCCGAAACCGAACAAATCGCAAGACTGGCGGCGTTATCTCTGCGCCTATGATGCGGAAGCCAGGAACCATTCCGGTTCGTTGCGGGTCTGGCAGTTGTTATAGAGCCGTTCGGCAATTTCGTTGATTTTCGGCAGGACAATTCTGCGTGCACCGGTCGGGCAGTGCCGGACGCAGGCGGTACACCAGATGCAGTTGTCCGGATCGGTGACCGGGGTTCCTTCGGTCATGCGGATATTGTGTGCCGGACAGTGTACGCTGCATTGTCCGCAATGTATGCACAGCGCCGGATCGGTTCCGCCCGCCGCACCGGCCGGCTGCATTTCCGGCTTGTAGGGGCGCTGTCCGGGTATTGGCGGAGCTTGAAGTTGTTCGGCGGATTCGATGTCCCTGAGCAGTTTTCCGACCTGTCTGCCGAACGTTTCCGCAAGAAGGATATCTTTTGCATCGGGGCGGTCGTGAGCAATCGGATGATCAAGCGAAGAGAAAGAGTGTTTTCCGACAAAGGCGCCGGCACCGATTACTTTGAACCCCTGATGGGTGCAACAGTCGCAAAGTTCAAGCAGCGCGTCATCGTAAGCCCGATTGCCGTACACCGTAATGGCAATCGCCAGCGTTTTGTTTCCCCTCAGATTTTTCAACCGCCGGGTCGCCAGCCCGGGAATTCGTCCTGCATAGACGGGAGCACCGATGATAAACAAATCATCGCTGCCGGAATACTGCCGGTCTAAGGGCGAAGCCCTCAGGGTAATATCCAGTTCTTTAACTGGATTCTGTGCAATTTCGCGGGCGACAGCCTGAACCACCATACGCGTGGTTTCAGTCGGCGAGAAGAAAACGGAATGGACATGTTGAAGGTTCACAGACCCGCTTTTAGCCTTTCAGCTCCGGTTTGCGAAGATTATTCGCTGTCACGCTTTACCGGATTTGTATCGCAGGCTTCCAGCCTGCCCTGTCTTAACCGCTTCGGTAGGCTGAAAGCCTGCGATGCGATTAGTTTTTCGGTGGCGGCAGTTCAGCGATGACGGTTTCCGGGTCGAATGATCCGGTGATCCGGGGTTTGGGATCATTGGATTCGTCGCCTGTGCGGGTATATTTGCGGGTTTCGTCCGGGATGAAGTCGGCCAGCTCTCCGAGGGTGATCTTGCCGTCAGGATGTCCGTAGGTACCGCCTTTGCGGTATCCGTCGGCTTTTCCATCAAGCGCTTTGCGGATTGCATAGGTGAATGGATTGATCACTTCACCGTCGATCCGCCGCGGGTTGGAAAGGGATTCTGCATCCTGACTGGTGATCACCAGAAAATTCCTTCCGCTTTCCTTGCGGGTCTGCCACAGGCTTTTTGCCTTCTCATCGGTATTCAAATAATCCACCAGAGCGCCGGAATGACAGGCCAT
>JBILEA010000267.1:0-3872 GCA_044352355.1 Pontiellaceae bacterium
CGGCTGATGAGGAACAAATCCTTCGAACGGATTCCCGCCCGCTTTTGCTTCAGCAAGAAGTTTCCGGGCATTGGAAATATAACCGGTCAGTCCGCCGGGATAGGAATCATTAATCCGCGTCAGACTCTTCAAAAAGGCCGCTTTGTCTTCTTCGCGGACGCCGGGCGCGTCCCATCCGGCAAAGAGATGCTCCTGCCCGGCCTGAAACAGTTCGGCAATTAAAGCCTGTTCGGTTTTGTTTTTGGTGAGATTTAAAACATCCATTCTGAAGCCTCCATAATTGATGCGGCCTTGTTAAAAAGAGGCATACAATAGGTCTGAAAGAAGAAGAAGATCAATACGGTAAAAACAAAAATGCAAAGTCTATTCCCCGGCAGAATTCCTCAAGCTTCTCTGATCTGCGTGTGATGGTGTTGTGTTATCAGAGTGGTGGAGGTAAGGAGGGTCGAACTCCTGACCTCTTGAATGCCATTCAAGCGCTCTACCAACTGAGCTATACCCCCACAAAAGGTCGAAAGAAGCTGGGTTTATACGTGATGTTTTTTGGAGTGTCAACCTTCATCGGGACTGTTAGTTTCTCCTTTGTGAAAAAGTTTCTTAAGTTCCTTATCGGCTTGCTCCTGCTCCCGTTTTGCTGGGCTTTTTCTAAGGTTATTTTTACTCTACTTCAGAATAGTCCCGCCGCATCATCCGGCTGGGCCAGCTGGGCCCTACCCCTCGGATTTGTCGTTTCGGCTGCTGGCTTTTTTATCCTGCCCCGCCCTTTCCGCACCTATGTCCTGGCGCACGAGCTGACTCATGCGGGCTGGGGATTGCTGATGGGTGCCAAGGTGGGGAAAATGAAGGTCAGTAAAAATGGCGGCCATGTGATGCTTTCGAAAAGTAATTTCATTATCTCGCTGGCACCGTATTTCTTCCCGCTTTATACGGGATTAGTGATCGCGCTCTGGTATGGGATCGGCTGTTTTGTTGATGTCAGTCGCTATGCGCCGTGGGGTCTGGCCGCCGTTGGGCTGACCTGGGGATTTCACGTGACCTTTACCATCTATATGCTGAGTCAGCATCAGCCGGATATTCAGGAAAACGGGCGCCTTTTTTCGTATGTCATTATCTATCTCGCCAATCTGTTTTTTGTGGCACTTTGGATTATTGTAATCGGTGCGCCGACATTTCGTAGCGCATGGGAACTGCTACACCCGGAAGTAGTTACAAACTATACTGCTGTGGCAAAGGCAGCGGTTAATGGATGCCGCCATCTGAAAAACTCACTTCCGCTCCCTGCACGGTAAAGGCTGTGTCTAATATGAAAAAAGACAGCAGATACAATAAGACTGACCCCGCTCCGTTATATGCCACAGAAACCGCCGACGGAGATAAAGACCGGATGGATCAAGAAGATGCAGAACTGCTGGCAGCATACGGATCAGGCGAGACAGAGGCTCTCGGCAAACTGGTTGAAAAATATAGACGCCCGCTCTTCGGATTCATTCTTAGATTTTCCGGCGGTCAGGAAGATGCCGAGGAGGTTTTTCAGGAAGTATGGGTGCGAGCGATTAAAAGTATGAAAAGCTACCGTCATAAAAGTCTAATCAGTTGGCTGTTTCGCATAGCCCACAATCTGATGATCGACCGTGCGCGCCAGCGCAAGCCGTTGCTCTCGCTGGATACGGCTTCAAGCGAAGACGGCGTTACGCTCGGTGAAAAACTCGCCGGGTTGCGTCTGCGCCCCGACGATGAAGTCGGCGGACACGAACTAGGCATACGCATCGAAGCCGCCGCTACACAACTGCCGCTGGAACAGCGCGAAGTATTCTGGCTGCGCATGCAGGCCGACCTCAGTTTTAAGGAAATTGCAAAAATTCAGAAATGCTCCATCAACACGGCACTGGCCCGGATGCAATACGCCGTTTCCAAGCTCCGGAAAGAGCTGGCTGGCGAATATCGTGAATTGCAGGAGGCGGGAATATGAAAACAAACAAACTGGAAAAATTACTATTGCTCGAACAGTCCGGCGAACTCTCGCCCAGACAACGCTGCCGACTTGAGCACGAACTTCAGATTTCGGATAATGCCCGAAAATTGCGTTCGGATCTTACTGTGCTAAGCAGCTCTATTCAAAAACAGGATGTCGAGCTGTCACCATGGACAGTCGCCCGGATTGATGCCCGCCTGCGCGAAAAATCGCGCCCGATCTTCAATTCGCACGTGCTATGGAAACCGGCTCTCGCACTGGCGGCCGGACTGACTATCATTTCGGGTGTTTTTTCTTTTCATGGGAAACCGACTTCTTCAGCTCCCGTCAGCGCCGTGGTGGCCATGGCGGAAGTGGATGTGTGGAACATGCCGTTTGAGGAAGATCTGATAAAGCTGGAGAATCTGATAGTGGCCATATCAGATCATCCAGCTGATATCATGGAAATGTAACCCAAAGGAGTAAACGATGAAAAAGTGGATGATATATGGACTGATCAGTGCACTCGCAGCTTGTCTGGCTATCGCAGAAGACAGCGTGTCGTGGTGGAAAAAACCGTTTATTAAAAACGCAGACGAACAAACACAGGTAATTCCTCCAGCACCAGCCGCACAAGTAGCTCCGGCAGCCCCGGCGCCGATTGCTCCGGTCCCAGTTGCTCCAGCACCTGGAATTAAACACAAAGCCGCCGGCGACCGCCCGCAACTCACTCCTGAACAAATAGAAAAGATAAAAGCTCAACGCGAAGCCGTCGGACAAAAACGGGAAGGTGCCGGTGAATATAAACGCCCGCAACTTTCACCGGAGCAAATGGAAAAAATGAAAGCTCAACATGAAGAGCTCATGAAGATGGGTGAAGCGGCACGCAACGAAACCGATCCCGCCAAAAAAGAAATTCTGGTCGGTCAGCTCCGCACAAAACTGACTGAAATAGCCGACAAAATGCAGGCTGAAGCAAAAAAACGGCTCGATCAGGTCGAAAAAGAACTGCCTAAACTCAAAGAGCGGATAGCAGATTATGAAACCAATAAAGCGGCCCGTATTGAAGATCAGGTTAAACGGATTCTAGCCGGCCAGCCTCTGGTTCCATTCGACGGAAAACGCCAAGAACAACCGGGCGCCGGAAAAGCAAAAAAAGGACCTAAAGCCCCGACCGCAGAATAACAAAGGTTCCAAACATCGGAAAACCCCGCCGCTGGCGGGGTTTTTTGTGCTTCACGACACCCCGGCAAAAAGGCGCTCCGGTTTCCCGAAGCGCCCTATCGGCAATCAGCCTTCGGCAATGGTTCTCAGCCCCACTTGCCTTTTTTCATGTGCCCCTGCAGCTCAGTCATAGAAAGCTTCATCATCTGCCAGGCCATTGCCCGCGATTTCGTGAATACATCGACACATCCGGGATCCAATTCATCTTTGATTCCTGCATTACAGGCCGCTTCAAGCTGCCGCGCCAGATCAACAACGTGTGCATGCAATGTATTCGTGTGCCGCGAACGCTCAACCAGTTTGGCCGCCGCTTCATCAAGCTGGATGAACTGCTCTTTCGGCGCTCCGCATTTTGGACACTTGGCCGGCGCTTCATCGCCATCATGGATATATCCGCACGCTTCACATTTCCACTTCTTCATCGTCGTATCCTCCCTTTTATTTAAAACATTACCGCTTTACTAATGTTTTTTAGTTATCCAAGTCAAGCACACTTGTGATCGTCTGCGCCGAAGCTTACACTGCGGCGCATGAAACTCAAACCATTTATCCGGAACGCATAGCCCGGCGGGCGCAAGTCAGTTCCGTTGAGGCAAACTCAAGCATTCAATAAAAAACAACCACCCAAATGTTGTTCCCGGAAGAACTATGAGATATGAAAGATGAACTATGAAAGCGGTATTTTTTGATTTTAAAA
>JBILEA010000053.1:0-13196 GCA_044352355.1 Pontiellaceae bacterium
GAGCCTGACCTTGCCGGAGCAACCGCCGCCGCGACTTGAAGAGCTGAAAAAGAAATGTAGTGAAGACCTTTGAGTCAAACTCGAAGAAAAAAGGCGGTTCAGCCCGCGAACAGCGAAAGACGGGTTACGGTGATGCCCTGTCATAAGGTGAAAATCATAGAGGATTTTGAAAAAGAAAGTCATTTCTCTGTTTCTGCGGGAGCCGGACCGGGTTTATTCGCCGGCGGATCGCTTGGCAGGCCGTGCTTTACAACCGTTCCGTCATCCTTGTCATCGCGCTTGGCCGCACGCAAAATGCGGAAAAGAACGATCATATCACGGATGCCGCCAGCCAGGAACCACACGGTCGAAATGATACCGATCGTGATCCACGCAACCATGAATATCCACCACCACCGGCCCCATACATCATCAGAAATTTCATGCTTCAGTCCGTATACTGTACCGATGACAACGATGATGAACCAAAACATGGTCCAGCCCAGCTTGAATAAATAGATGGCTTTATCGCCCGGTGTAAATTCTGTTCCGATTCCCAGCGCTTTCCAGAATCGCGAATTGTATTGAAGGAGATGCTCTCCGACCACGGCATACTTGCCGCGGTGCAACATACGGTCCATATCGAAGTCCGGATCAGGTTTTGTCAGCAGCGAAAACGTTACGTAAGCAAAAATGGCTGATACCGCCGCCGTAAAAGATATCTTCATGCCGTTCAACGGGAACGCCGTCGGAAGATTTTGCAGCCATACGACATCGGGCCAGCTCTGCTGGAGTGACGACAACAGGGGTACCCAGAGAAAACTTCTCAGAGAGATTCCTGATACAGCAATCACCGATCCGGTGATCATGCCCGCCCATGCGCCGGCAGTTGTGCCCCGTTTCCAGTACAACCCGCCGATTATGGCTGAGCCGGCTCCCCCGATAAAGATCGCGCTGGTGAGGGCGAACCACATGAGAATGTATTCTTTCAGCGGGAATAAAAGGCTGAATAAAAACACAAATATCGCAACCCCGAATATCGAATTCCGTAACCACCGCAGGTGTTGCTTTTGCTCCAGTGGCTTCTTACGGAATGGCATAACTACATCTTGGATGAAGATGCTGCCCCATGAAAGCAGATAGGCGTCATCTGTGGACAAGGCCGAGCATAAGATCACAGCACACATCAAACCGAATACACCGACCGGCAGCATTTGGGTTAAAGCCATTGGACAGGTCATTTGTGTACTCAATTGCGGATCGCCCAGCGCATCCAAAGCTGTTCGCACCGTCAGAGCTTGTGTGGCGTAGTGCGGGTTGTGCAACAGTACATAGGCGCAGATCGGTACCAGCATGTATATCATCAATAACATCGCATTCCGCCAGGCGCCCAGAATTCCGGCCATCTTGCCTTCGTGCGGCGACTTGGCCGCGCTTTGGCTGCCTGAATTACCCTGCCATGCCCGGAACCCGTAAAAAGTGATGACCGCCTGCATCAGGAAAAAACAGAAATTAAAATCCGGCAGCTTGCCTTGTTTGAATGGATTTAGCAATGAATGTCCTGCCGGAGCGGTTTTGATCGTCTCGACGATATTGTTCCATCCGAAGTTGAATAGTAAAAAAATGATGATGATCATAAAAGTGATGTTGAACAGCGAGGACTGGATAAAATTCGTAAGCAGAACCGTAATTTGGCCCCCCAAAAATGTAAAATAAAGTGCCAAGCCCAGCATAAGCGCCATGACGATCGCCAGCGTCAGGTTCAGATCCAGACCCATGAGGGTGATGCTATGAACCGGCAGCCCGAAGAAAACAATCACAAACCGCGCCGTCACAGCCGGAAAGATGGCGTAATTCAAAATACCAGAGATACAGGCGACGACACCGGTATAAACGCGGAAATTCCGGCTGTAGCGCATTTCGAAAAACTGGGCCATTGTAAGTGCCCGCGTTTCCCTTAAGCGATAGGTTACCCATCCGGACAGTGCAAGCACCATGAGAACAGGGGTCATCATCAGCAGCCACCATTGTCCGGCAAAACCGGCCTCATAAAACTTTTCAAAATGAGCGACTATTGTGATGGCGCCTAATGATGCGGCACCCTCGGCCATAACCAGCAGATACCGGCCGGCACAACGGTTGGCAGCCAGAAAGTCAGCTACGCTGATCATATACCGTTTGGTAAATATGGCGAATGCAGTCAGCGCAGTCATCACAGTTACTACAATCGTCCAGTCAAGCCAGTGCAGATTCATAATAGACTCTCTCCGTTAGGGGTGATCGTTTCGACACCGACAGGAGCGCATAACTCCCGTTCTGGTTTTGACAACTCGAATTTATTCTATGCTGTTCACTATAGTTTTGTCGGCATATTCGTCAATATGTCAATCGCGAATGAATGTACGTTATTTTGAATTTCTGGTTTCACCATGGGAATGACTCTTCGTCATTTTCAGTAAATGGTAAAGTCAGTGGTATCACTTGCCGTAACATAGTTCTTAGGCCAACCGCCGTTTTTCCGTTAGTACAGGAGGACGTTTTCTGCAATGCGAAGGGCTCCATTACAGCGGTAGAATTTGGGCAATGGTCTTTGGCTGATTCCAACGCCGTCGAACCATTTGATAAAAACTTCCTTCGCAGAAATCCCCTGTCCTGAAATCATCCAGAAGGCAGCCAACCACCCGGCCTGCACATACGGTCAGGGTTCCGTTGGTCAGCAGGTTGTCGCTATTCCAGTCCAGCCCGTTTTCCAATGCAGGCAGATTGACCTGACTGAAAATTCCATTAATTGTGGCGGCTTTAATAAGAGTGAAGCGGTCGCCAAGTTTCGGCTTAAAGCCAGTTGCCAAGGCCACATCAAGTGTGCCGCCCGCGGTGAAGGTGCCCTCGACCCAAAGTTGATCATAGTCGCCTTGAGATGTACCGTTCAGTTGCATTTGCAGGTGTCCCGCCCCGGACAAGGTATAACTGGCATCGCCAGTCCCTGTTGTGCGGATTCTCAACGCAGCGATCTCGGAGATTGAACCGTCCGGATTGATCATCGTGGGATCTAAAATGCCTGCGGTCTGGTTAAATACTGGGTTGGGTTCAGCCCAAGTATCCATATAGGAAATATCCGCTGTTTTTAAGGTTCCTCCTGTCCAGTTGAACGGGGAGTGCGTTGCGTCGTTTTTAGTTCTGAAGATCAGGCTGCCAGCCGTCAAGGTGCCGCCTTGCAAATTGTAGATTCCATTCGCACCGCTTGTATAGTTGATGTTCAAAGAGCTTTTTGTGAGCACCTGACCTCCGGTTTGAGTTACGTTGGCGGAACCGGTTGCTGTGTAGCCGATATATATAAAGGGGCACTCAATGA
Source organism: Pontiellaceae bacterium (assembly GCA_044352355.1). GTDB lineage: Bacteria > Verrucomicrobiota > Kiritimatiellia > Kiritimatiellales > Tichowtungiaceae > Tichowtungia. The sequence goes on from JBILEA010000053.1 coordinate 3,332, forward strand.
TGCCGCCCGATATGATGCCGCTGCCTGTGGCGTTATATCCCAAATACAGGCGAGAGGACTTAAGTGAACCGCCATTCACATTGAGAACGCCTTCCGTCAAATAACCGATCATGACAGGGTTATTTCCGCCTGCGCCATCATCCACCACAACATTTGCAGAGCCGTTGAGGATAAGAGTGGAATTCTCAAACACACGGATTTCACCCGCCACCGCATTCGTATCGACCGTGATCAGTGCCCCTTTCCGGATTTGCACTGTATTACTTTGGCTAGGTAATGCCAAAGTGGACCAAATAGCCCCATCACTCCAGTTTTGTTTGCCAGCAGTTTTCGTGTAGTTGGGAGCCAATGCGGCAGATGCAGACGAGCCCGTAAGTGCAATAATCAACGTTGCGGAACATAAACCCATTATATTTACTTTCATGACATCTCCTTACTGCTTGAACCTTGCAGTCCAAGGGCTTGGCACCTTGCAGGCAAAGCTGATTATTCAGAAGCAGTATAAATACATTAATTGCTATTTAATAACCCGTTTACGCATCCGCGCACTTGGGTCGGCATCCATATTTCGCACCTCATCGAACCATACTTACAAAAAAAAGAGACCTCACAAAAATGTCGAGGCCTCTTTTTCAATCAGTACAACTTCATTGACAAGGCCTAGGTATTTCTTAAACGCCGACGGCAAAAAAGAGTACCTATGCCGCTGATCAGGAATAGTCCAAGCGTGGTAGGTTCGGGAATTGCTACCACTTCCAGTATACCGGCGGTCGCCAGCTGGTCCGTGTTCCACCCCAATCCGCCGGTCAGTGTGGGCAGGTTGACCTGGCTGAACTGGCCTGCGAATGTTGCCGCGTCAATGATATTAAAGGAGTCTCCCTGTGTGACATTAAAGCCATTGATCAGGGTCACATCAAGTGTGCCGCCTGCTGTGAAGCCGCCTTCGACCAAAAGCTGGTCATAAGAAATGCCTGCCGAGGTGCCTGCAAGTTGCATTTTCAGCTGTCCGGTTCCGGACAAGGTGTAGCTGGCAGCACCTACCGAAGCGTTGAAGTTTAGCGTGGATATCTCGTTAACCGACCCATCACCATTGAACTTTGTTGGGTCTAAAATGCCTGCACTCTGGTTAAACGTTGGGTCATTTTCCGTTAAATAGTTGATGCTAGCCGTTTTCAGGGTGCCTCCGGTCCAGTCGAACGCGTTAATTGCGCCACTTTTATTTCTGAATGCCAAGACCCCTGTTGTCAATGTGCCATCCTGAAGATGATAGATGCCGTTGGCACCGGCGGTGTAATTGAGATGTACAGAGTTTTTTGCGATTACATTACCGCCGGTCTGGGTGACGTCAGCTACAGTCGTTGCGCCGTTAGCGATGTACAGATCAGGAGCTGTAAGGGTGCCGCCTGAAATAGTGCCATAACCCCGGCCGGTGTACCCATAATACACACGCGGTCCGGTAAGCGAGCCGCCAGTGACTACATTAAGTGTTCCGGTTGTCGCAACGCCCACCAAAGTGTAACTATTTTCGCCTACACCACCGTTCACCGTAATATCTTTCCCAGCCGAAAAGGTTGAGCTTTCGAATATGCGGATTTCACCCACCGTTGCGTCGGTGTCCCCGTTGAGTATTGTGCCTTTGCGAATCTGTGCAGAATTTGCAGCGGTAGGCAGCGTGCCCAGACTCCAGATGGTTGTATCACTCCAATTATAACTACCTGCAGTCTTCGTGTAATTTTGAGTCAGCGCGGCAGATGCGGATGATTCCGCAAGAGCAAAAACCAGCGCTGTGAAACATGGAACCATTCTGTTTATTTTCATACCTTCTTCCCTTTCTTTTTTAGTGATCTGATCCCGTAAAAAGACAATCAATCTCATTACTAATGCTGGTATCTTCTGAAAATATCTAAAATACGTCAATTGTTATATAGCGTAGCGAAGTTGTTATTTGCGAAATCGCTTTTTGGTGACCGGTGCAAAGAAGAATTCGGCCTCGGCAGATCATGCTCAGCGGGTTTCAGCAGAACGGGCATGCCGGTGTCGGAAGATTGCGTTGCAGCCAGACCGACCTGAACACTTAATCGTCCGTCAAACCAGTTGCTGCGGGGTGCGCGTCCGCTGCGACAGCAATCCAGAAAATCAGCATAAATTTTATCATCAGCGCCTCCGTGACTGGATTTCATCTCTGCGGTAAAATCAAAAATTTTCTTATCATCGCAGTGCCGCTTCCAGTATGTGACCAACCCTGTTTCGAGGTCAGCATGGGCAGAGCCCTCAGTTCCGGTAAGCAGTATTTGCCGGGTTCGTCTGGCGGTCACAACTGTTACGGTATACGTCGCGCGGATGTCATTGTCATAGTCGATGAGTGCAATGCCGTTATCGAAGGTGTCTTTGTCGGAGTTAAAAAGGCATAGATCACTCATTTTTCCGCTGGCTTCTTCATCGATTTTAGCCAACTGATCCCACTCGTCATTTGCAGTATTGATGTCATAAAAATCAGGACATTTATCTTTTAATTTGCAGAAACGGCAATGTGAAGAGGCCTCTGGATTGGGGATATAATGACTGAGGTTGCATCTGGCGTAAACGCGTTCAGGGTTTCCGCCGGCAAGCCAGTTTAAGATATCAAAATCATGACAGGCCTTCGTGATCCAGAGCCCGCCGCCGTATTGCCGCAACCGGTTCCAACGGCGGAAATAGGTTCGCCCTCCGTAATAATGTTCATTGGCTTCAATCGTCAAAACCTTACCCAGCAGACCCTGTTGAAGCAGTTCGTAGGTTTTCTCATAAACCGGCGCATGCCGCAGATTCATGCCTAAGTAAAAGATGCCTTTTGCGTTACGTGACGCGTCAATAATCTGATCGCAATCTTCCAGTGTGGTCGCCAGGGGTTTTTCACAAAACACGTTTTTGCCCGCAGCTAAAGCCGCTCCGACACTTTCGACGTGAGCCCAGTCCGGTGTGCATACAAAGACGGCTGAGACCTCCGGGTCTGTGACAGCTTCCTGCAGGGAGGTGTACACCTTCCCGCTGCCGTCACAGAACTTATCAAGCATATGACGGGTCCGGCCTGGAATCAGATCGTAAATTCCGACCACCTGGACAGATTCCGGGACTTTTTTAAAATATCGAAGCACCGCGCCTGTACGGTTGCTTGCGCCTATGATGGATACTCCCAATTTTGACATTTAACTAACCCTTGTAAATAGTCGTCACTTCGTTCCGCATTTCATTAAAAACTAAAACATTGTGAAATGATATTATATTTGCGGCAAGCCATATATTGCGATATGGTGTACGTCATTACGAAATACCGTTTTGCTTCCGGTAAGTCAGTTTTATGAAAAACAGGTAGATATGAAAAAAAATAAACCAGAGAAAAAAAACCATAAAAAAATTGCACTCATACTGGACTATGAAAACTTTGTTGAGCGCCAGGTTTTCGAGGGTATTTATGAATACGCTTCAAAAATTGGAACGTGGGATTTTTTCACGGCGCAGAGTATCGTGGGACTGTCATTAGGAGACCTTCGGCAGTGGAAGGGAGATGGCGTGATCGGATTTATCCGCGACCATGATTTGGCCAACCGTGTGATTGAGTCCGGTCTTAATGCGGTCAATATCTCCCTCGCAGCTTCGAAGTTTGAGATTCCGAGTGTTCGGCGGGATCTGGATATGTCGGCGGCGCGGGTGGGCGAGTATTTCCTTCAGCGAGGCTATAAAAATTTCGCCTACTACAACATGAGCAAGGATCCGCGCAGCTGCATGACGATGCCATCCTATCGGCAGTGGCTGAAATCGAAGGGTATCGGCTGTCATGTGTTTTCTCAGGCCAAATATATGCCTAAGGGTGGAAGCTGGGTCACCTTTCAGGGCAAGCTGATGCAGTGGCTGCAGCGTTTACCAAAGCCTGTTGCGATATGGTGTGCTGATGATAAGTTCGGAGCCCGTGTTTTGGCCGCCGCAAATCAGCTGCAAATCGAAATACCCAGCCAGCTCGCCGTAATCGGATGTGATAATGACCCGTTGGTTTGCCTTCATACTCAGCCGTCGCTGACCAGTATCGAAATATCATGGCGAACGATCGGTTACAGAGCTGCCGCCGTGTTAGACCAGCGTTTCCAGGGGCGGCAAGTCGTTCCTTTCGAACTGGTGCCCCCTGACCGTATTGCGGAACGGCAATCGACCGATGCGACTATCGTTAATGATCCTATTGTGGCCAAGGCCGTAGAATACATCAATGAGCATGCCTGCGATCCGGTTTATGTCACCGATGTAGTCGAGCAGCTTCCGATCGGGCGGCGCCAGTTTGAAAACCGGTTTTGCGCGGCTTTGAAACAATCGCCAAATACTTATATTCTGAGGGTTCGCGTTCGGAGGGTGTGTCAACTGCTTAGCGACACAGATATGTCTATAGGCAAAATCGCGGATCTTTGCGGGTTTCAGGGTCACAACGCGATGGACGCCGTTTTCGGCCGCGAAATGGGCCTGTCCCCGTCGAAGTACAGACAGCAGTCGCGAGAACTTCTTGTTAAATAAAAAAATGCTGCACAACAGTGCTACAGGCGAATTTAAGATCATTTTTCCGTTTGGCAGCGACCATGCTGTCGCTGTTGGACAATTTCTATGCGATGTTTAAGGTGAAGAGGTCATAGATTGCCAGAGACTTCGGCTGCTTCCAGGCGAAGGCAGTCATACATCACGTTTCTCTGCGTACTGCGACCGCCTTACTGTTCAAGAGTAATGCGGACCGGTATGCCGTTGATGAAGACTCGCAATACGTCTTTGTGCGCGGCAGCGAGCGCATGCGCAGTGTGGCCTTACCGGGTTTGACTGGGGTATCAAGATCAAACAAGACACTCCATTTTGTACCGACCCAGTTGCCGTTTTTCTGGACGGTGCATTGCGCAAAATTCCGGTCGGTAGCTTCGCGGCTTTGTCCAATGATGTAGTTCACGTTTTTGGGGAATTCCTCGGGATATCGAGAACCACGCTGCCGGTTTTCTCTTTTATAATAATGGCGGTTCCTCTCCTTATTGTTTGTGAAGAACCCGGTATGGAATCAAGAATGCTGAGTGATCGAAGTATCTTCATCGAACAATCCGGAGTGTTCAGTTTCCGGCGACTTGTACCGAGAATCCTTTCAAGTCGCACATAGTTCGTAAAAGATAACATTCATTCGCAATATAACTCTTGTCGAAATCAGCTTCTCTGCCATTATTCAAAATAATCACTAAGGTAGTTGTTCACATTTTTTGAAATTGAATGCCTTGTGTGTCGGGTTATCCATGGCAGTTATTTTGTGCATGGGGTGTCTGGGAATCAGAACTTATAGTCTAAAAAAGGAATAGAAGGTTATGTTTTGTTTACCGCATATAAACGGCAGCAGTCTGATTACATTTTTTTGTCTTTTCGGTATGACCGTTGACTCGGTGTCAGGAGAGCCCGCTGTGCCCGCAGAGTCTAATGTGGTTCGTATCGCGATTCTCGGAGATTCCACTGTATGCAATTTCGATCCGGCTAAAAGTGAGCTTCGAGGATGGGGACAGGTTCTGCCGGATTATTTTATGCGTCCACAGGTCGAGGTGATCAATTGTGCTCTCAGCGGGCGGAGCTCTAAGAGTTTTATACTGGAAGGGCATTGGCAAAAAGTTCTCAAGCTTTCGCCAGCGCCAAATTACATTTTCATTCAGTTCGCTGCGAATGACATCATCGGTAAAGGGCCGTTACGCGAGACTTTGCCGGGCGAGGTTCCTGTTCAACTGCCTGCTGAAGGAGTCGGCAGCGATCCCAAAGACTGGTATCGCAATAACATCCGCACCTACATTGAGCAGTCCCGATCAATCGGAGCTATTCCCATCATGGTGACTTCCATGGAGCGGCCGCAATTTCGTGATGCCGTACCGCTCCGGAAAACTCTGCCTTATGCTGAAGCCGCCATTACGGTGGCCAAGCAGATGAATGTGGCGGTTATAGATTTGGGAGCTTACAGCTGTGCCGTTTATTCCAAGCTTGGGTTGCAGGGGTGCGATTTTATGCATGTATACAAAAACGGAAAAATCGAATCACATTACTGTGAGGCCGGTGCCCGAGTTTGGGCTGAATTTATTATCGAGCAACTGGCGAAAAGCACTCCCGGGTTAAAGCCGTTTATCGCACTTCCAGCTCAGAAAGTGATTGACCAGAAACTGCATCCAGCTGAGTCGGGCGGCAAGTAACATCGCAAATTCTGTTGTATTATTCAAAGTAAATTAGAAATTGGATAGATGAACGTGGGCACCTATATCGACCTTCAGATCAACGGGTACGCTGGCGTGGACTTTAATGATCCAGGCATAACTCCGGAGCAGATTCACTCGGCAGCTCAACGTCTTAAGGATGGCGGAACGGCGCATATATTGGCCACAATTATCACTGCGATACCAGAATGTATGACTGCCTGTCTTCGGAAGCTGGTGAAGGCGAGGGAAAATGACCCTTTGACGAAGGAGGTGATTACCGGATTCCATATTGAAGGACCGTTCATCAGCTCCAAAGCCGGTTACGTCGGCGCGCATCCGCCCGCAGCGGTCTGTGTGGCGGAACAGGATATGGCGGCGAGTCTTCTAGAAGCGGGTGACGGGATCGTGCGTTTGTTCACTTTGGCGCCAGAGTGTGATCCGGACGGGAAAGTTTCACAGTTTCTTGCCGGGCAAGGGATTCTGGTTGCTGCCGGGCATACCGATGCTTCGCTGGACGAGCTGAAAATGTGTATTGATAAGGGACTAAGTCTGTTTACCCATTTGGGTAACGGATGCCCGATACAAATGCACCGGCACGATAACATCATTCAAAGAGCCCTCAGTTTGCACCGGTATTTACATTATGGACTTATCGCAGATGGAACGCACCTGCCGTTGCATACTCTCCGAAACTTTATTGAACTGGCCGGCATAGATCGGTGCTTTGTGGTGACCGATGCAATGTCTGCCGCAGGGTTAGGTCCGGGTCGCTACACGCTTGGCGAACAGGTGGTCGAAGTGGATGAATCTCAAGTGGCTTGGTCTGCCGACCATTCGTATTTTGTCGGATCGGCCGCGACCATGCGACGGTGCGTGGAGATATTGAAGCAGGCGGGATTTAACAGCGACGATATTCAGAACCTGACCCGGGAAAATCCAGCGAAGCAATTGGGAATAATTTCCGGTTAATGCAACGTATGAATTCATGCGAACGGTTGAGGCGATGCTATTACCGCGAAGAGTTGGATGGTCCGGGAGTTTATATGCGAACGTATTGGCCGAATGATCCCGCTTATGACAGAGTTCGCGAATACGTCTCCGCGCTAACGGATCTGAAACTGCGGTGGTCTATGCAATGCTTGGAATGCCCGCCGCCGCCGGGTACCGCTTCCAGCGCACCCAGCCGCACGATGCTCGCATCGCTGATGACATTGTCACCGATAAGATCGTCCATGATCTGGATCTCGCCCAATATTTTTTCGGCACCATCACCGAATACCGCCTGCTGGATTCAACGCGGATGAATGGGCAGACGCAGGATGCAACGGTTTGGTTGCGCCATGCGAACGGGGTGGAGGGAACCCTCTTTGTCTCCTGGCTTTTCCCGGATAGCCGGAAATGCCGAGAAGTCCGCATCACCTGCACGGATGGCGTCGCGGCGGTCGGAGACTTTGTCGGCAAAACATTACACATCAATGGGCAGCCGGTTTCCTGCGCCGTCCCCTTCTGGGTGAAATCCGATAACAATCAGATCAAAGATGAGCTGGCCGATTTTGTCGCCTACTGCATGGTTCCTGATACGGAGTTGCCCGTTTTTCAACCGCTGCTCCAGCCTCAGGAGATTGAGACCTCGATTAAAATCATCGAAGCGCTGATTCGGGAGACGAAAGAAGGTGCCGGTGAAAAACTTTAAGCTGGGCGTTATAGGAGATGCCTTTCGTGTGCCGTTGCGTGAATCGGTTGTGCTAGCCAAAAAACTCGGCGCAGACGGGATCAGTTTTTATGCGGTAACGGGCGGAGCCGGGCCGGTGGCGTGGTCGCGTGCAGAGAGACTCGATTTTAAGAGCTGTTGCGCCGATGCGGGGATTGAGATCGCCTCACTGATTGGCGAACTCGGCGGACACGGCTGGCAGCGGCCCGATGAAAATATATGGAAGATACCGCAGCTCAAACAGATCGTGGAGCTGGCCTCGGATCTTGGAACGAAAATCATTACAACGCATATCGGCGTCATCCCCGAAGACCGCAACAGTCCGCGCTATGCCGTCATGCAGTCCGCCTGTCGCGAATTGGGTTGCTATGCCGCTGAGCATGGCGTTTGTTTCGGAATCGAAACCGGACCAGAATCCGCAACAACCCTGCGGAGATTTCTGGATGATCTGAACGAGCCCGGGATCGGCGTCAATCTCGATCCGGCCAATCTCGTCATGGTGGTACGTGATGATCCGGTTCAAGCGGTGCACACGCTGGCTCCGTACATTGTTTCAACGCACGCCAAAGACGGACGCAACCTGCAACTGTGTGATGCGGAGCAGATTTATGATGCCTTTGCCGAAGGCGGGTTTGATGAACTTTTCGCCCGCACCGGACAGCCGTTCGAAGAGACTCCGCTCGGGCAGGGGGCTGTTCTGTGGAGTGCCTATCTGAATGCCTTGCGCGACTGCGGGGTTCACGTCTGGCTGACCATCGAGCGCGAAACCGGATCAGATCCGTCAGTAGACATTGCTGGTGCTATCCGTTTCCTTCGTCAGTTCGTTGACATTCCGGCGGCATAGCGGATGCGCAATTGCACCAGCTCGGGATTGTAGCAGGTGACAAAAACTCCGCAGGGGCGGTTGCGCTGATCGTAGTAGCATTCCGTGGTTTTCAGCAGGGGATGTTTTGCGGAGAGCTTGAGGTGTTTTGCTGCTACCGGATCGGTGACGGTTTCAACCATTTGCTGAATCGAACTGATTTTCAGGTTTTCCCTGGTGGACCAGCGTTCGATCAGCGCGACATCTGCGAGTTCCTCTTCGGTAGTTTTCTTTACGTAGCGTAGCGGAATGATTCCGCAGTCCCACGCAAATGGAATGCCGTTGAGCCGGTCACACCGTTCGGAGTAGAGCACCTCCGAGTCTTCACTCAGTTTCAGCAGGTCAGCCTTCGTTCCGGCGGTATCCGTCCGGCAGACCAGCAGGGTACGTTCGGCTTCGGGGGCGTGCAATTGAAGACTGGCGGTGTAGTCGATGGAGACCGGAACCAGCCGTTGCGGCTGAGAGCTGACAAAGGTTCCAAGCTTTGGACGGCGCAGGATCAGACCGTCTTCTTCGATCAACTGCAGGGCATGGCGCACGGTGATGCGTGAGACCCCGTGCGTTTCCGCCAGCTCCTGGTCGGTGCGGTGGACGGCAATACGAACCGTGGTCGGTGCGGCTGGACGGTAATACGAACCTGTTCTCCGGTCAGATTATCCAATAAGGTGTCCGTTCAGGATATCCGGTTCCAGATAAAGGGGGCGGACATCCACCGGGCCACTGGAAACAGTTTGTCAGTTCGCATATGGATACGCTGGTGGCGACTGACTTTTTCACAAAACCCATCCTGACGTGGAAAGGCCGGATAGATGCAACCGTGTTGGTGTTTATTCATCTCAGCCGCCGCCGTCTGTTACCATTTATACGGACTTCGTGTGTGCATTCATTTCCGCACCCTGCAGCAAATGCAAGGACTCAAAGAAACGTTGGGCCGTCCGCAGCCATTGGAGCAGGGATTGCGAACAATTATTACCGACCGGTAGTATTCCGGTTATCATCGGCCTGAAACTCACGAATCATACCGATCGGTAATATTTGCGTGCATTCATGACGGATTATGCCAATCCTAAACGC
>JBILEA010000268.1:0-3851 GCA_044352355.1 Pontiellaceae bacterium
GCAGGATGAGCAGGTGCGGGTTGCGATCCATGCCGACTCGGCCGGCAGCGGGTATGACGCCCGTGTCAGACCAATGACGGGCATGGCGGTCAAGGGAGTTGTCTGGTATCAGGGCGAAAGCAACTGCACCCGGGCGAATCAGTATGTCGATATGATGAAGATGTTGGTCGGCGGTTGGCGCACGGACTGGAATCAGCCGGATCTTCCGTTCGTTATCATGCAGTTGGTCAATTTCGGCGGCGGAGGAGCCACCTGGGGCACTGCGGACAGCTGGGCGGTTCTGCGTGCGGCGCAGCAGAAGGTGGCCGACTCCGTGCCTGCGGTCTGGCTGGCAACCGGTATCGATATCGGCGATCCGAAAAATATCCATCCGAAAAACAAACAGGATGCGGGCCGGCGTCTGGCGCTGGTCGCGCTGGATCGGGTCTATCGGCAGGAGATCGTTTCATCCGGCCCCCGTCCGACCGCGGTGCGGATTGACGGGAGTTCCGCAGTGCTCTCGTTTGATGCCGGAGGGGCCGGCCAGACGCTGGTTTTGAAAGGAGCCGGAGGTTTTGAGCTGGCCGGGGCGGATGGTGTTTTTAAACCAGCGCAGGTTGTATTAACCGGAGAGACTGCAGTCGTCTCCTCCGCTTCGATTGATGCCCCTTGTGCAATTCGTTATGCATGGTCGGATAATCCGGCGAGTACGCTTTACAACACGGCGGGTCTGCCCGCAGCACCGTTTCAGAAAATAATCAAACAGGTAAACGAACAGGAGTTAAAATGGCATTAATAGACTGGGTTGTGATCTTTCTTTATTTTCTGGGTCTGCTGGCGGTGGGCGCGATTTTTTCGCGAAAGGCCCAAACGGCCTCGGGAATGTTTGTGGCAGGACGCTCCTCGCCGTGGTGGCTCTCGGGCATTTCCGCCTATATGGCGATGTTTTCAGCCGGCACCTTTGTGGTCTGGGGCGGCATCAGTTATGAGCACGGGCTCGTCGGGGCCGTGATCTGCTCGATGTACGGGATCGCCGCATTCATTGCCGGCCGTTTTTTTGCAGGCGTTTGGCGTAACACTGCGCTTTCAACCGCCGCAGAGTTTATCCGGCTCCGGTTCGGCAAATGGGCGTTTAATTTTTACACCATCTATCGCGGGGTGATGCTGTGTATGTTCGGTCTTATGTTGTACGCTTTGGCGGTGATGATCTGCCCGTTAATGGCGTTGCCGGAAGGACATTTTTTGCGGGATGCCGCCACAGGGAATCTCTCGATCGATTGGGCTTGTATCATTCTAACTACAATTGTCATTGCGTATACGATGTCAGGCGGACTATGGGCCGTTCTGGTCACCGATACACTTCAATTTCTGGTGCTGACATTGAGCGTAATGGTCGTAGTTCCGCTGATTGTGATCAAGGCCGGAGGGTTTGCTCAAATTGCATCCAATTTACCGGAAGGGTTTTTAAGACCGACCGCTCCCGGCTTTTCCTGGATTTTTCTGCTCGGCTGGATGCTGATCAATTGTTTTCAGCTCGGCGCAGAATGGCACTTTGTTCAGCGGCACCTGTGTGTGCCGACGGCTAAAGATGCACGCAAAGCCATGTATCTGTTCGGTTGTATGTACTTGGTGACACCTTTCCTTTGGATGGCCCCGCCGATGATTTTAAGGTCTATCAATCCGAATGTTGACCCGCAGGAGGCTTATATTCGGGCCTGTAAATTGGTGATGCCCCCCGGAATGATCGGTATGATGGCTGCGGCTATGTTTTCCGCAACCGCCAGTTCACTGGCCGGCATCCTTAATATGTATGCCGGGGTTCTGACGGACGGTGTCTACCGCCGCAGATGGCGTCCGGATGCAACAGATTCTCAGACTGTGCGTGCCGGACGTATTTTCACCGTGCTGATCGGTGTGTACGTGCTGGCCGGGGCGCTGATTCTTCCAAGGTTGGGAAGTATTCGCGATATCATCATTGTGGTCGGCAGTGTGATTGGCTCATCGCTGCTGCTTCCCACTTTGTGGGCTCTGCGTTCACGCCGGATCGGGCCCGGCACAGTCTGGGTGACCCTGCTCAGCGGGCTTGCCGCCGGGTTGCTGGTTCGGCTCGGACTTGCCAAAAACGGCTGGTTCAGCGGGGTGGCGGCCTTATCAGATCTTTCAGCACTTGTTCAGGCTCATCCGCGCGAAACGGACTTGCTGGTCGGTATAGCGGTTCCGCTGATTGTTTTAACGATTGCTCAACTGGCGGGCCGGAGGGTGCGTCCAGAGTGTCAGCATCTGCAGGATGCAATTGCACAAGCCCGTGCGGATGATAAACCGCAGGGCAGTGCATCCCGTCTCCCGCTGATGGTTGTAACCTGGGGCCTCAGCATGCTGGCGGTTATCATTCTGATGCTGACACCGCTCAGCGGCGACCGCTGGATTACGATGCTGGCGACCGGCGTTGTATTGCTGGTTTTATCCGTTTCTTTTGCCATTTCAAATCATCGTTCAGGAATTAAATAAATCAGGAGGTCGGTTAATGAAAGTTGTGCGTGTTTTAAAATCCATGTGGATCAGTTGCGTTGTGCTGTTGAGTGCCTGGCCGGTGTTTTCGGCTGCGGTGCTGGATCCCGAGTATGACAAAGTGGCGGATCCGTCGCTGCCGCGCGTTCTGATCATCGGTGACTCGATCTCCATGGGATATACGCCGGTCGTGCGCGCGCTGCTGACCGACCGGGTGAATGTCCATCGCCCCAATGCCAATTGCGGTGCCACGTTCATCGGCGTGCGCGATCTCGATAAGTGGCTCGACGGACGGAAATGGGATGTGATCCATTTTAATCACGGCGTGCATGATCTGCGCTACTGCTTTGACGGTGATCCCTATAAAATGGGCGACGATACAGTCGGCTTCCCGACCGCCGAAACCGGAGCCCCGCGCACCTCGCTTGCCGACTATGAAAAAAATCTCAGGGAACTGGGCGGCCGGCTGAAAGCAACCGGTGCCAAACTGATCTGGGGCAATACAACGCCGATCGCGAAGTATTATCGCGGATATGATCCCGTCCTCGTTCCGCAGTACAACGCAGTCGCTGAGCGGGTCATGAAGGAGGGCGGCGTTTTAATCAATGATCTCAATGCGGTGGTAGCGGCCGATCCGGCCGCCTTGCAGGCGCCTGACGGTGTTCATTGCAACACCAAAGGAAGTTTGAAGTTGGCTGAACAGGTTGCCGACGCGATTGAGAAACAGTTACAGAAATAAATTAATCAAAGGAAAATTAAATGGCTAATCGCTATACATTGTCGGGGAATACAAAATGGTTTGAGGATGCGGGCTTCGGGTTGTTTATCCATTTGGGAATTTATTCGGTCGCAGGAATTGTTGAGTCCTGGAGTATGAAGTTCATGGGCAGCGAGGATGACGTGGATCCGAAAGCCAAGGGGTGGTCGGTCGCGGATTACGAAGCGCTGGCCCCCCGTTTCAAGGCTGAAAACTATGATCCGGATGCATGGTGTCAGCTGGCAGCCAAGGCCGGTATGAAATATGCCGTGATGGGTACCAAGCACCATGACGGCTTCTGCATGTGGGATACCAAAACCAAGGATTTCAGCAGCGCGAAAATCGGACCGAAACGGGATCTGGTGGCTCCGTTTGTCGAGGCCTGCCGCAAGGCGGATCTGAAGGTTGGTCTGTATTTTTCACTGCCGGACTGGACCGATGAGGATTATTCCGCCATGCCGGCGTCGATCCGTTTTTCTTCGCCCAAATATCCGAGCCGCTTCGATCCCGATGGATGGAACCGGTATTTGAAACGGATGTTTACCCAGATCGAGGAACTCCTGACCAACTACGGGAAAATCGATCTGTTCTGGTTTGATGTTCCGGG
>JBILEA010000269.1:0-3847 GCA_044352355.1 Pontiellaceae bacterium
TTTTTTGTTTCCAACGCTTCCCTGAAATGCAGGCCTTCAACCCTGATACGAAATGAATCTGAATGGGTTTCTAACCGCATGATTTATCCGCAGATGAACCTAGCGCGGCAAAGCCGCAACCAAAGAATTTCGACAAAATCATTACCGACAAAATCATTTTCCGTTTGGGCAGATTTACTGAGGGCACGAAAACATCCGGATAAAGATGATCTATTCATGATTTTGTCGGTAATGATTTTGTCAAAAACCGTCCTGCTTAGCTTTTGATGAGTAAAGAGTTGTGAAAGAAAACGTGCATAAAAAACAAGAAGTGGATAGATAGTAGTACAAAGAATTGTGTGCTTCGTGCCTTAAGCGAAGCGGGTGTTTTGATAGGACTTAAGTAAATGGGGTATAAACGAAGGGGTTTTCTTTGTTCTCTTGGTTGCCTTCTGTGATATTCAGGAAACGGTGATCCCCCCGATTTGGCAGGATTGTTCTAAAAGTTGGCAGAATAGTGCCGGATTTTTTTTTATTCATCGTGTTTAATGGAATAACTATAAGCTGTTCCTAGGAGTTCCGGAACCCGGACAAAACAAGGAGAAAAGAGATGAGAAAGCAGATAATGATCATCGCGGCAGCATTGCTCGCCGCGTACTTAGGCGCACAGGCCGCAACGTACACGTGGGACAACGGTGCTAACACGCACCTCTGGGGCAACCCCACCAACTGGGTCGGCAATCCGACGCCGACCTTCAATAACACGGCGGATATCATCTTTAATTCTGCGGATGTCGTGAATCGCAATAACGCGATGTCCATCGGTGGTGCCAGAACCATCCGCTCGCTCACGATCAACGCCAACTACGAGACCCAAAACAACGTTACCTTCGATATCCGGACCTACGAGACCTTCAGTGCCACCGCGCGGAATCTGACGTTCACCAACGCATCCGGCAACGCGTCGATCAACGTTGCCCAGAGCACGTCCGGCACGGCGCAGATCCGTTTGGGATCGGCCAGCAGCGGGACACAAGACCAAGGCAATATTGTTCTGAACACAAATCTCGATCTCGCCCAGAGCAACACCTACTTCAACGCCACCGGTTTCCAGTTTGACGGCAAAGTATCAGGCGCTGGCGCGATCAACAAAACCGGCGCGGGTCTGGTGCGCATGGTGCGGGACAACTCGGCTTGGTCCGGCGGGATGAATATCAATGAGGGCGAAGTTTCGGTCTTTTCCCAAGGCAACGCCATGGGCACCGGAACGTGGACCATTGGCGGCGGCGCGAACAACACCAAATTCAGCGTGGGCTCGGTCGTGGTGCAGAACAACTCCGGCGGACTCGTGGTTGCGGACGGGGCCGGTACGCGCACCATCGCTCTGATGAGCACCACAGCCGGCAACCCCACACTGGCCGGCGCGATCACGCTGAACAAGGATGCGATCTTCGATGTCGGGTCCTACGTAGCCGGCACGCACGACCGGCTGACAGCAAGCGGGGTTATTTCGGGCGGTGGCGGCCTGACTAAGACCGGTAACGGAATTCTGGAGCTCTCGGGAATGAATACCTATTCCGGACGGACGACCGTTGCGAGCGGAACCCTGAGCCTGAAGGCCAATCAGACGGTGGGCGATGATAGCGAGCTGACCCTGGTTTCTTCCGCCGCGCTGGAGCTCGACTTTGCAGGCACAGAGACGGTCAAAACACTTTCACTCGATGGCGGCATATCGTGGGTGGCTCCCGGCACCTATACCGCGGCGCAGCTCAGTGCCCTCGGCAGCGGGACGTACAGCGGCAACGGCACACTGACCGTTTTGCGGCGCGGTGGCAAGTTGAAGCTTATTATTCTCCATTAGATTCCTTTATAAGAGATTTCGGAAAGAACGGAATGCCGGGTTAATCAGGCGAACGGCATGTTGAGTATCGAAGCGAAGCAGGAGAAAAACTGAAAGGGAGGATACGATGAAAAAAGAAATGATGATGATGGCGGTTGCTGTGATGTTATCTGCCGGTGCACAGGCTCAGTCAGCGATTGGCTGGATGGATGTGGATAAAGACGGAAAGGTGACAAAAGAGGAGTTCATCGAAATGCGCACAAAAGCGCAGATGAAAAAAACCGGCAAATCTCCAGGTCGCAAGGCGCTGTCTGACCTTTTTCAGAAAATCGATGCGAACGGGGACGGTGTGCTGACCGAGGAAGAAGTAAACGCCCACAACAGCCGGAGTTCCACCAAAGGCTGACGGGTTGTTTCTTCAGGCAAGCGTTCCTGCAAAGACGAGACGATCGGACAACCACCGCTTCCTGCCTTTGGCAGGTAAGCGTTAGTTACAATGTTGAATTGATGCAGGACCGTTTGCCCGAGAAATGTAGGACCGTAACCCCGTATTCGGGAAACGATGCAATACAGCGTGAAGGTGCCCGCGTATGTTAAACGTTGTTGGCACAAATGACCTGATATTAGTGTTGCACCCAGAATTGGCTCTTACCGACTTAAACCGGGTTTCGGGCTATGATCGTTCCCTTTTACAGGAGGTGAACGATGTATTCCGGGGCAACGGTTTTTTCTCAGCTGATGCAACATCTTCCATGGTGGCGGTTACAGGACCTGGTCGATTGTTATCGAGGAACGCGCACGCCGCCGTGAAGGATCTCGTCCGCGTCGCTGCCCTCGCGCTCATTTTCGCCGGACTCATCTCTCCGGTCATGGGAGCAACCAGTTCGCTTAACAACGGCACGATTCAGATTACCGTCGATCTTGCCCAAGGCGGCGGGATCGTTGCCTTTCATCCGACGGGCAAACCACAGGACAGCGTGATCAACACGTACGACCGTGGCCGTATCCGTATCCTGAATATTCCGCGCCGGATAATCCGGACAGTCAGAGCAATCCCAACGGGGCAACGCAACTGGGCACATTCCTGCTGATGGATGAGCTGCTCAGGGGGAATACGGCGGTGAGTAAAAATCTTCCGGTAAAGGATTTACAGGCCGTTTAATTTGCGGAAGTCGCGGGGGGTGATTCCGTTGTATTTTTTGAAAGTTTTTGCCATGTAGCTACTGTCCTGAAAGCCGCATTCAAAAGCGATGTCGGTAACCGGAATTTCGGAATGCCGGAGCAGTTCAGTTACATGGGTCAGCCGCAGGTCGGTCAGGTACTGGTTGGGGGTTTCGCCGGTGGCCTCCTGAAAAATCCGGTAGAAGGCTCTTTCGGACATGCCGGCCATTTCCGCAAGTTGTCTGGTGTCGATTTGTTCGTAATACTTCTGTTCCATGAAGGCGATGGATTTGGCAATCAGCATGACTTTGTTTGAATGGGTTTCGGCATTCTTGTCGTACCGCCGGGAGAGTTCGCCGATCAGCAACAGCAGAAGGCTCTGTGAAATCAGCCGGAATCCGGGGGCTTTTTCGTCCACTTCGTTTTCCAGTTTTTCAATAATATCACGAGTTTTGGTCAGCTCCTTGATCTGCAAATGAAGGCGGCTGTTGAAGTTTCTTTTGCGCATCTTCGGCTCCAGTTCAAACAGGACGTGATAGCCTGGGAGGTGGCTTACATCAACGCTGCGGATGTTGAGCAGGGAGCTGTCAAACAGCACGTTGCAAAGGTGCAGGTGTTCAGTTTTCCGGTAGGAGTGCTTGGATCCTTCATGGATGACGAACACGTCGCCGGCGCTCATCGGGTATTGAAATCCGTCCACGCAGTTGATGCCACTGCCTTCATAGACCACAACCAGTTCGGTGAATTCGTGGCTGTGTTCCGGATAGTCGGGGTGTTCGGGGACGTCCGTCACCGCAATAAGAAAATTATTCAGCTGCGTTTTGTGCAGCTTCCCCGGTTTAATCGCATAGGTGCTGTATCTCATGG
>JBILEA010000270.1:0-3818 GCA_044352355.1 Pontiellaceae bacterium
CTCCCCAGATGCACATTTGGTAACGGCCTGCTGGTTAGGCTTTGGCCGTGCCGGATTTTAACCGGCTGCCTGTTACACGCTTTGCTTGGCGCACTCATTATCCATCCCTCCTTCGTTTACTGAATTGTACTCAGACTTCCATCCGGAAAACCGCGAGTCAACATCGGGTCATCCTCCGACAAGACGGCATTCCGGATTTTCCGGTTGTCGGCAAGGTTGTCGCAAAATACCACGCTGCGCCGGTCTTCTTCGACCAATGCCGTATCCAGCGCGTATCGTCCCAGTAACGGAACGCTATTATTTTCTCCGTGGAAAACGAGATGGGGTGTTGCCCCCGCCTGTTTGACCTTTTCCACCAGCTCCGTCAGTTTCGCAAAGGGATTGCCGCGCCGGTATTCAGAAAATCCGCAGTGATAGAGCAGCAGCATTTCTTCGATGGCGTTCATCCGTTGCCGACCTGGCATTTTCCACGGAAAGAAGTTTGTTGCGATTAAAACCACGCTTTTGTTTGCCAGTCCATCCGCCAATTCGGACAACGCCAGCTTTTGGTATGTCCGGATCAGCTTTTGCCGCATGGCGGTATTGCCGTACGGAGCGTTTATTCCGGCGGGTGTTTTTATTTGGCCGAGATTGATGCCGACAGCGACAACCACTTTGGATATTTCATCGCCCGCATTTGCATCTTCACTGTCGATGACAGCGGCAACCGGCTGGAGCGGCTCGCCGCCCAGCATCCTCTGCCGAAAATTCTCCGCACCGGACAGTTCATCACCATGTTCCGTAAAGCCGCGCGGAAATTTTGATGAACAGATAGTGATCCTGTTGATCTCGGTAACAATGTCCTCGAGCGTTTTCTTTTTCATTCCACTCTGAATCAAGTCCCGCCCCCGCCTTGCGGCGGGGCGGAACGCCAGTGCTTTTACCGCTTTTGCCCCATGATCAAATCCACACGCGGCTCGCGGGACAGAATGTGGTTGCTATGGTCATAGGTGACACCGTTCTTGATGTAACCCAGACACGGCGCTGCGGCTTGTCGGTGATCCGCATCTCACCTGATGACATGGTCTTCTTATAATGGGTGATGTGCCCCACTTTGTCTTTGATCGGCTTGTAACTGCTCATGATACTTTCCTTTCTGTTATGTTTTTTCCGTACTTCTGAAGCGTCAAACTGGAACAGTCCGTTTCCAGATCGTGTATGCGTCCTTCCGACTGCGCAATGAAGCGGGCGTCCCGTTCCTTTTTAACCAGCGCAACCACCTGTCCTTTCTGAACAATCGCAAACGGATATGCTTCCGTTGCCTCCGGATGATTTTTCACCATTTTCCACATGGCGTTTCCCTTTCTATTATTTCACTTCGAACTCGAGCGAAACGACCGCCCGGATTTCTTTTTCAATTGAGGACGTGTCATACTCACCGGCCCAGTCGCTGGGGCTGTCTGTGGTCGATAGCGGGGCTGTAATTTGAAACACACCCTGTCTGGCCGAAACTAACCGACCGATCCGCCCCTTTTCCTGCGTTAATGCCTTCGCTCGCTTCCATCCGTCCTGAGTTGCCTCTTGCAACAGTTCGACTTTTATCGTGGGCAGGTCACTGAGCAGATATTCCGGAGCTGCCATTTGCACCAGAATGTTCTCGGTGGCGTAGTCGGTCAGCATGGTAGCAATCTTCGCAATGAGATTTACATTGGTGGTAATGACCCCGCATTGGCAGGCAACATAGTAATAGGCCAACCGGTCTGTTTCTTTGCCTTCAGATGTCGTTTCCATTACCCGCTTAATCCCCGGCTCTTCGAGATATAGCCGAATTTGCGAGCCATACTGCTGCCCGATTCGACCCGTCAGGTTTTTGTAATGATCCCGGACTCGGGTCAGCGCATTGCTCAAAACCGGATCGGTATCAATTACGTTGAAGCTAAGTTTGCCGGTGCTCGAAACCAGCAAGCGATGTGCTGTTCCCTTCACGGCAATCGCATCTTCCTTGCGAATGCGGAGATAAAATCTGGATACGACGTAAGCCGAGGAAATGAGTCCCACGGCTAGAATTAATGCAACAGCGATATATTTTTTCATGCTTCCCTTTTTAGTTATTCGTTTTGTCCTCTGCCAAAAATTCCATCGCCCCGGCGATGACGCGGATGTTGCCGACGGTATTGAGTCCGGGCGGCAGGCGAGAATCCTTCTGGAGCCGCCGGAGTGATTCGTATTTCAGATTCCCAGGGCGGTATTCGACCATTATATCGCCGCAGTAGAGCGGCAGATCAGGCGCAAGCAATTTGGCTTCGAGCGCCTCGCATTGTTTCCGAAGCTTGGAAACCGATTCTTCCTCTTTTTCCTTCTCGACTTTTTTAAGGTCGAATAGCAGTCCGCGCAACCGTTTGGTGTCGTCCGAGCTAGCGAGCATCTCGGGAAAGTCCAAAAGGATCTGCCGCAGATTAACTGTCAGGGCACACTGTCCCGAGCGCGGACCGAAGCGGGAAAAGACCGGCGTGAGGCTCAGTTCCGGATAATCCTTTTTCAGCTCTTTGAGCAAGGCCTGCCCGATCTCCACCGCCTTTAAAAACTGTTCTCTGTTTAAGTTCATGCCTCCGATTTTACACAGCCGGTAGGACACCTAGCGTCCTAGGGGTTGATTTATTCTTCCGGGTATGACTAACTCTGGAATCATGAAAAGAAGCAAAACTCAGGCGGAGCGGTTGCTCGATCTCGACCGGCGACTGCGCAACAGCGAATACCCGAACTGCACCTCATTTGCAGAGGAATGGGAAACCTCCACCAAGACCGTTCAGCGCGACATTGACTACCTGAAAGACCGCATGGGCGCACCCATTGAATACGACGCCTTGAAACGCGGCTATTACTATACAGAACCAACCTTCATGCTGCCCGCCGTACAGATGAACGAGGGCGAACTGGCCGCCTTGCTGATGGGGTCAAAGGCGCTTGAGCAGTTTCAGGGAACTCCTATGGCTGAAAAGTTGACGGCGGTATTCGAGAAGCTTTCTGCTTTCCTGCCCGACAACATTACCGTCCGGCCCGAAGAGTTGTTTTCGCATTTCAGCTTTATCTCCCCGCCCGCCATGCCGATCTCTGCCAAGGTCTGGACTGTGGTTGTCCAGGCATTGGAAAACCGGCAAATGATTGAAATTCAGTACCGCAACTGGAGCGGAGAAAAGACCTCGCGCGTTTCCCCAGTACATCTGGCCAATTTGCAGGGCGACTGGTATCTCTTTGCTCAGTACGAGGGGTGCGATGACTTCCGGCAACTCGCTCTGGCCCGCATCCAAAGCATCAAGATACTCAGCAAAAAGATAGAGCTCTCCGGAGCTTTCGACCCGAAGAAAGCGCTGTCCAATACCTTCTCGAAGTTTGCGGGAGACAATAAAGCGTTTCTGGTGACTGTACAGTTTCACCCAGAGATTGCAGTGAGCGTCCAAGAACGGCAGTGGCATCCGGAACAGAAGGTGAAGAATCTCAAGGGCGGAGGCGTGGAAATCAGCTTTGAGGCCAAAGGGGACATTGAGATCAAGCGCTGGGTCATGGCCTATGGCCGTTACGCTAAAGTCAAAAGCCCGAAGTGGCTGAAAGACAACATCGCCGATGAAGTCCGGGCTATGCTCTGAAAAAAACGCCGGAGCACTTTGAACTACCGTTCGTTGAGCCGAATAAGTCGGCTATTCGGCTCATTTCTCCCTGAAGTCGGCGGCCTACAGTCGGCTGACGAGCCCCTCTTGTTTGATTTATCAAACTTGGTTTAGAACAATCTTCACTTTTTTTTCGCCCGTTAATTCTGCCCCATTCCGCTTCATCCCACGTCA
>JBILEA010000271.1:0-3806 GCA_044352355.1 Pontiellaceae bacterium
CCAAAGATTACGGCGTACACGGTCTGCGCCTGAATTGTTATTTTGTGGATAACCGCTATATGCACGGGATTGACCTCGGGTTCTGGAACGTGTCGGAAGATGCCAGCGGGTTGCAGGCGGCTATCTACCGTAATGAAACACATGATTTCGGCGGTGTTCAGCTCGCACTGTGGAGCGCTGAAACCAAGCAGACGGGCGGCCTTCAGGCCGCGCTGGTTACGACGGATGCGGAAGATCTCTACGGCATTCAGCTGACCGGTCTGCTCGGCAAGGCCCGCGAAGTAAATGGTATTCAGATCGGCGGATTGATCGCCGAGTCGGAATCCGAGACTGACAAGTGCCGGGCCAAGGGTATTCAGGCCAGTCTCTACGAAACGAAAGCCGAGAATCTTGCCGGTATCCAGCTGGGCGGAGTTTTCACAGAAGCCAGCTGGTACGCTAACGGAACTCAGCTGGGTTTGTTGTTTAACGAATCGCGCTACACCCGCGGTATTCAGATCGGCGGACTGACGGCTAAATCCAAGGAAACCCGCGGCATTCAGATCGGCGGAGTGATGGCTAAGTCGGAAACCGTCTCTAAAGGACTGCAAGGTTCGATCATTTTTGCTGAAGCCGGCGAAATGAAGGGGTTGCAGCTTTCGCTCGTGGCGGCCAATGTCATTGGCAAATCAGACGGCTTGCAGATCGGCGGTATCAGTACAATGGCCGGTGCGCTGGAAGGACTCGAAATCGCGGGGCTTTGGAATTTCGTCTTTGAAAATGTCGACGGCGCGCAAATCAGTCTGCTTTACAATCATGCCCGTTATGTCCGCGGCTTGCAGCTCGGCCTGTTCAATCATTGCGAACGGCTGGACGGCGTACAGATCGGTCTGTTTAATACCGTCAAGGAAAGCCGCTTCAGTACCTGCCCGTTGCTGCGCGTTGATTTTTAGTCAACTTAAGGCTTTTTTTTCAGGCAAAGTCTGGCATTGTCCCGCGCTTTCGCGCGTATAAACCATTCACTGAAAGGATTCACGAATGATTAAAAAAGGCGGAACTTATGTTGTGATGGGCCTGCTCAATACGGACTCCATCGCCTATGCCACCGGCAAAATGATTGAGGAGCTAGGTGGTAAGGTAATTTACACGGCGCAGAACGAGCGCCTCAAAAAAATCTTTTTTGACCGCGGCTGCACCGATCTCTCGCAAGAAGAGAAGGACACCCTGGACATTCGTTACTGCGAAGTCACAGTCGAAAGTGAAGTTAAAGCGCTCTTCGCGGGCATCGGCCCTATAGACGGCGTTGTACATTCCATCGCCTTTGCCAATCCGAAAACCTGCCTCGGCAACCACATCTACACGGATGCGATTGAAGATATTAAGCAAGGCTTCCACATTAGCTGTGCCTCGCTGGCGACCGTGTCGCAGTTCGCACAGGAGCACATGCCCAAAGGCGGCTCGATCGTAACGCTCTCTTTTGCCTCACAAGTCGCCTTCCCCTACTACAACTGGATGGGCGTTAATAAAGCAGCGCTCGAAGCGCTGGTCCGCGCGCTGGCCCGTGAATACGGCCGCGAACACGTCCGCGTCAATGCCGTCTCTGCCGGCCCGCTCACCACGAAGGCCGCTAAATCAATTCCGCACTTCGCACATCTGGCGCGCACCTGGAAACGGATCAGCCCGCTTCCGTGGGATACAGTGAAAGATAAACAGGAAGTGGCCAACGCCGTGCTTTTCCTGCTCGGGGATGGCTCCAAAAAAATCACCGGCCAAACGCTCTACGTGGACGGCGGGGCCTCAGCGGTCGGCGGCGAGCTGCTGCCGCACGAAAAACCGATCAAGGCGATGCCCGCCAAACGAAAAGCCGCCGCCAAAGAACGGCTGGAACGGATGAGACTCCTGCAGAAACAGCATCAGCTGGAAGCTCAACAGACAAAGGCAGAGTAGTGCCTTCTAACGGGTGATACCCAATGCGGCTGAAGTTCGGTATTTTCTCGAACGTAGCGCAAGCGTCCCGCTTGCTTTTCTGCCTCCGGCAGATCCTCCCAAGGCGAGAAACGACCGGGACGGTCGTTCTACTTTTTACCGAAATAAGCCGTACTTGGCATGAGACGCCGTTTGACGAGCAAACGGCTGTACTCTGCCCCGGCTACTTGTCTGCAAATAAAGTGCCGTCGCAGCCGATGGTGTAATTGCCGGGTTTTGAAATCTCATAAACGGCGGCGGACCGGTTCTCAATCCGGTAACCGCGAATGCGCAAATATTCCGGTGTCGCCGGACTGTTCTGCTCTTCTTCCGACAGCGGAACCAGTTGGAAGCCGTCGTTTTCAACCTTAAGGTCTTTGACGGTTACTTTCGCGCCGTCCACGGCTTTGATGACGAGTGCTGATCCTGCCGCAATTTCAACATGTTCGAGCGTGATGTCTTTGCCGTCGAGAACGAGCGTGGCATCTCCGGAGATTTTCCCGCCTTTGATTTTAGCGCGGACTTCGCTGAGCGTCATGGCAAACGATGGACGCAGCAAAACACGCGGACCGGGCGTAAATGGGATGCCAAGGATTAACTCCTCTTTTGCTGTTTTCATCTGCACTCCGGCAGCATCCAGCCGCATGCGGCCTGCCAGATAGAAATCGGATTCAGCGGTTGCGCCGGATTCGGGCGGTCCGCCCACCGCATGCTTCGCTGCAGCATCTTTAATATTGTTTTTGTTGGCTGAAAAACACCAGCGCCGGTCAAAAACAGTAACGCCGACTTTTTCATCCGGTCCAAAAAGTTTCGGCAGATCCTGCATCATGGTTTCGAGGCGTGTCGGTTTTTTGAAAGAATTCCGGGCGGCGTCGCTGTACTTCGGGTTAACGAACTCGGCAATAATTCCCTGAGTACGCTCAAGGATTTTTACGTAGGATTCCAGCTTGATCACCAGCACATTAATGTTGCCCGGGAACATAGAAAAACCCTGCGCATCCGGCACGTCGCCCTCGGGACTGACGGTTGCGCGGAGCAGAGGGTCGAGCTGATTGTATTCCACGTTGAGAGTCAGCGCGGTGCTCCCTTTGACCAGTTTAGCCAGCCCGCCGACCGCCTCGCCGGGAATGCGGTTTACGGCGATGGAATTGAAGTCGAAGCCTTTTTCTACAGAAACCCCCAGTGCGGCCGGAGCGGCATTGAAGACCTGCCCGTTCGTATCCTGAATAAAAAGCAGATGTTTGATCCCTTGCTTCTCTAACTTCGCGGCCAGCCCGCTACTGTGAAGCAGCATGTGAATATCGCCGTGGCCGTGCGGTTTGAGGATCAATTTATATTTTTCTTCCAGCGCGAGCCGGCCTTCATTATCAGAAATCGCCGGGACCAGTTCCTGTTTGAGAATATGAATCTGTTCTTTTTTTAATCCGAACCGGTTGTTCGCTTCGAGCACCGCAACCGTTTTGGCGTTGGTATCTTCAGAGGTCATAATGATAAACGGCACGGCCTGCGGTTTTTTCATGCGGGCCTCCATGGCTTTAAGGCACGCCGCATACTGTGCGAGATAAGAAACTGATTCTGTTACCTCAACGGGAATATCCAGCTTGATGCCCGAGTATCCCAGCCGCTCGCCAAGCCCGCCAGCCACCAGCACAACGGCGGCTTTATCAAAATGCGCCAGCCCCAAGGCTTCGTAGCGGTCATAGGTCGCATCAAATTGCGTCAGATCCACTTTGTCCGGCTGATGAGGAACAAATCCTTCGAACGGATTCCCGCCCGCTTTTGCTTCAGCAAGAAGTTTCCGGGCATTGGAAATATAACCGGTCAGTCCGCCGGGATAGGAATCATTAATCCGCGTCAGACTC
>JBILEA010000272.1:0-3796 GCA_044352355.1 Pontiellaceae bacterium
CTTTGGCATCGAGCAGTTCCGAGGAGGCTTGTACGGCGACGACTTCGGCGAGGAACAGAACGTGCGAGCCGAGTTCCAATGTTTGGGTGACGCGGCACTCGATATTGACCGGACATTCGAGAACGACCGGGCATTTGACTTTCAAAGCCGGTGCAGGTGTCAGGCCGGTTTTTTCAAACTTATCGTGATCGCGTCCGGAAACGACGCCGCACCAGTCGGTGATTTTTGCCTGTTTGGCCGCAGGGATATTCACCACAAACTCACCGGTTTGTTTGATGATATCGTAGGAATGGCGTTCGGGGCGGACGGAGATAGAAAGCATTGGCGGATTGGTGCAGACGGTACCGACCCACGCGATGGTGATCAGATTCGGTTTCCACTCCTTGGTTCCTCCGCAACTGACGAGCACTGCCGGAACGGGCGAGAGCATGTTGCCGGGCTTCCACGATTGCTTTTTAACGGACTGTTTAGGTTGCATGAGAAAGGTTTTTAAGCCGGACACGCTGGCGAGACCAGCAGAAAACTGGCGATTTTGATTGTTTTAAAATTAAAAAATTATAATTTTTTAATGTTTGGGAGGGGCTATGAATCATCAGGAGCGGGAAATGACCGCGAACGTACTCAAGGCGATGGCGCATCCGGTGCGGCTGGGCGTGATCGAATTGCTGGCCGACGGCGAAAAAACCTGTACGGAACTTTTTGAGCAGTTGGAATGCAGTCAGTCGCTCATGTCGCAGCAGTTGAAAATTCTTTGCCAGCAGGGGCTGGTGTCGATTCGCAAGGAAGGAACGCAAAAATACTGCACGTTACAGAACACCGACTTTCTGAAGCTGTTCGATTGTATGCATAAACACCTGCGCATGTTTCTTCATTTTAAGGACTAGGAAGATTGGAATAATGGAAAATTGGAATGAAGGAAGAATGGGGAGACGTGGAGTAGATAAGATCTCATTATTCCAGCATTCCATCATTCCATCATTCCGTGCCCCGTGTGACGTTGAGCGGCCTGTTTGAAATTTATCAAAGGAGTTGAAATCATGGCATCAAAGAAAGTTGTCATCATTGGCGGAGTGGCAGGCGGAGCCAGCGCGGCGGCGCGCGCGCGGCGGCTGAGCGAAGAAGCGGAAATTATTCTGCTGGAGAGAGGACCGTATGTCTCGTTCGCCAACTGCGGACTGCCGTATCACATCGGCGGCGAAATCGCCGACCGCGACCGGCTGTTGGTCACCACGCCGGAGCAGCTCCGCGCCCGGTTCCGGTTGGATGTGCGGACACGCAACGAAGTGACCGCCATCCAGCCTTCGGAAAAAACAGTCGAAATCAAAAATCTGGAGACCGGAAAAGTTTACCGTGAATCCTATGACGTACTCATTCTCAGTCCCGGCGCGCATCCGATCCGTCCGCCGGCTCCCGGCATTGACAGCCTGAAAGTTCTTTCTCTTCGCAATATGGAAGATATGGATCGCATTATCCAGGCATTGGACGGTAAAACGCACGCGACGGTTATCGGCGGCGGCTACATCGGACTCGAAATGGCTGAGGCGCTGCGTCACCGCAAAATCGCGACTACACTGATTCAGCGATCAGCACAGGTGATGGGTTCAGCCGACCCGGAAATGGTTTCCATCCTTCATCAGGAGCTGAAGATTAACGGCGTCGATTTGCGTCTCAACACCACGGTCGTCGCTTACAGCGAAACAGCGAAAGGTCTGAAGATTTCCCTGAGTTCCGGCGACACGCTGGAGACCGGTGTGGCAATTCTGGCTATTGGCGTTACCCCGGAAACGGCGCTGGCCAAAGCGGCTGGGCTTGAACTTGGCCCGCGTGGCGGCATCCAAGTGAATGACCGCATGGAAACTTCAGATAAAAACATCTACGCCGTCGGGGACGCCGTGGAAGTTACTGACTTCGTCACCCGCCAGCCCGCGCTCATTCCGCTGGCCGGACCGGCCAACCGGCAGGGGCGCATTGCCGCCGATAATATTTTCGGACGCGACTCGCGTTACAAAGATACACAGGGAACGGCGATCTGCAAGGTGTTCAACCTGGCTATCGGCATGACTGGGCTTAGCGAGAAGGCGGCGAAGCGTGCGGGCATTGCGTATGAAAAAGTTTATGTGCATCCCGCCAGTCATGCGTCGTATTATCCGGGTGCCGCGCCGCTGAGCATTAAAATGCTGTTCGATCCAATGTCTGGAAAAGTGCTCGGCGCGCAGGCGGTCGGCTCCGACGGCGTGGATAAACGGATTGACGTGTTTGCCGTCGCGATCCGCGCCGGGCTGACGGCTTTCGATCTCGAAGAACTCGAACTGTCCTACGCCCCGCCGTACGGCTCGGCCAAAGATCCGGTTAATATGGCGGGCTTTGTTGCGGCGAATGTGTTGCGCGGCGACGTGAAGCTCTGCCATGCGGAAGATGTAATTAATCCGGCATCGCATCAGGAACTGCTCGATGTACGCACGTCCGGCGAAACGGTTGCCGGTACGATTCCGGGATCGAAAAATATTCCACTCGATGAATTACGCGATTGCCTCGGCGGGCTTTCGAAGGAAAAGGAGTATCTGATTTTCTGCAAAGTCGGACTGCGCGGATATCTCGCCTGCCGCATTTTAATGCAGAACGGATTTAAATGCCGGAACCTCAGTGGCGGGTACACCACCTATCAACGCACAGCAGGAATGCCGGCCGCTGAAATGCTCGAAAAACACAAACCGGAGCAGGATACCGACAGTCAGGATTTAGAAAAGGAGCGGACTATGAAACTCGTCAAAACCATTAATGCCTGCGGACTGCAATGTCCCGGGCCGATTCTTCAGCTCAAAAACGCCATGGATGACATCAACGAAGGCGAAGCGGTCAGCATTACTGCGACCGATCCGGGCTTTGTGGCGGATGCGCCCGCGTGGTGCAATACAACCGGCCACGAGCTGGTCTCGCTGGAACCGGCGGAGAAGGGAGTTTACCGCGCCACCGTGATCAAACGCGCTCCTGCTGCGGGCGGGGTACCAATGTCCGGAAAAAGAGCCATGACCAACGTGGTGTTCAGCAATGATTTTGATAAAGCCATGGCGGCGTTCATTATTGCGAATGGTGCGGTCGCGGCGGGTTATGAAGTCACGCTTTTCTTTACCTTCTGGGGAATCAACATTCTGCGAAAACCAGGGCCGGTGACAGCGAAGAAAAATCTGATTGAGAAAATGTTCGGACTGATGATGCCAAAAGGCCCAGCCCGGCTGAAACTCTCGCAGATGAATATGGGCGGGGCAGGGCTGGCGATGATCAAAGGCATTATGAAACATAAAAACGTCATGCCGCTTCCGGCGCTGATCGCTCAGGCAAAACTCAGCGGCGTGCGCCTCATTGTTTGCACCATGAGCATGGACTTGATGGGAATCAAAAAAGAAGAGTTGATTGACGGAGTGGAAGAAGGCGGCGTGGCGATGTATGTCGACAGTCTCAGCCGTTCATCGGCCAATCTGTTCATCTCATGAACAACAGCATCCCGAAGGGATGCGGAAAGATGGAATGCTGGAATTGTGGGAGATCAGAGCGCAGGTTATAAAAACCGGATGCCAGGCCTTCCGGCTGAAGGATCATATCTCCCATCATTCCGTTATTCCTTCATTCCAATATTCCGGAGAACACGACTGAAAGGAGTGTTTGATATGGCACGGATTATCAATAAAGAAGAATGCGTAAACTGTGGAGCCTGCGAACCCGTTTGTCCGGTGGAGTGCATCTCAGAAGTGGATGGCAAACGCTTCATTAAAGCGGCCGACTGTGTTGACTGCGGAGC
>JBILEA010000273.1:0-3775 GCA_044352355.1 Pontiellaceae bacterium
CAACTTGGACAGGAACAGGCTCTTCAATACGCTCAGAACATTCAGAAAACCCAAGGCGGGGATTTGCCCTTCATCTTTTACACCAACGGACACGATATCTTTTTTTGGGATTCGGAAAACTACCCGCCGCAAAAAGTATACGGCTTCCCGACCCGTGATGATCTGGAGCACATGGAGTTTCGGCGGAAAGAAAAACGTCCTCTCTCGCCTGAACTGATCAACTCCGACATCGCCGGGCGTTCCTACCAGATTGAAGCAATTCGAACCATTCTTGAGCGCATTGAACAAAGCCGCCGAAAAATGCTTTTAGTCATGGCCACGGGGACGGGAAAAACTCGGACCGCCATTGCGCTGATTGATGTACTGATGCGAGCCCGCCGGGTCAAACGCGTCGCCTTTTTGGTTGACCGTATCGCGCTGAGAAATCAGGCATTGGATGCCTGCAAAGAACACCTGCAACCGACCGACGGATTTACTGCACAACCTATCAGACCATGCTCAACATCATTGAAAAAGAGGACGGGCCAAGCCCGTTTTTCTTTGATCTGATCATTGCGGATGAAAGTCACCGTTCGATCTACAACATTTACCAGAACGTACTTTCCTACTTTCATGCCCTGCAACTGGGCCTGACGGCCACACCGACCGACCGGATTGATCACGACACATTTGACATCTTCACCTGCGAAACCGGCGTTCCCGACTTCGCCTATTCTTATGACGAGGCCGTCAATCATATCCCTCCCTATCTCTGCGACTTCGAGGTTTTAAAAGTCCGCTCAAAATTCCAGCTTGAAGGCATTCAAGGAGAATGCCTGCCGCAAGCCGCGCAAAAGAAGCTGATCGCCGAAGGGCGCGACCCGTCGGAAATTGACTTTGAAGGGACGGATCTGGAGCGAAAGGTCACCAACTCGGGAACCAACAGCCTGATCGTCCGCGAATTCATGGAAGAATCGATTAAAGATCCCAATGGCGTCCTGCCCGGCAAAACCATCTTTTTTGCCATTTCCAAAGCGCATGCCTACCGTTTGCAGGAGCTTTTCGACGCCATGTACCCCGAATACAAAGGCAACCTCGCGCGGGTTATTGTTTCCGATGATTCGCGCGTACACGGGAAAGGCGGCCTGCTCGACCAGTTCAAAAACAACAACATGCCCCGTGTAGCCATCAGCGTGGACATGCTCGATACCGGCATCGATGTCCGCGAAATCACCAATCTGGTCTTCTCCAAACCGGTCTTTTCCTATACCAAATTCTGGCAAATGATCGGGCGCGGCACTCGCGTGCTGGAAGACAACCCCGCCAAACGCAAAAAATGGTGCCCCGAAAAAGACAAATTTCTGATCATTGACTGCTGGGGCAACTTCGACTTTTTCAAAATGGAACCTCGTGGACGCGAACCCGGCGCACAGGTGGCTCTGCCGGTGCGTCTCTTTGAATCCCGGCTCGATAAACTGGAAGCCGCCATCGCCGCAGGCCGCACGGATCTGATTCCGTCCATCACCGCGACACTCCGTGCCGATCTTGCCGGTCTGCCGCAAAAAAATATCGTCGTAATGGATCACAAAGCCGATCTGGACAAAACCGCTGACGACAACTTCTGGCATCGTCCGGATGCTGAAAAAATCGGCTTTCTCCGTTCTCATATTGCACCGATCCTGCGAACCCGCTCCGGCATTGACTTCAAAGCCATGCGCTTTGAAAAAGATGTGATCGATCTCTCAACCGAATGGCTGACCGAAAATCACGACGCCTTTGAAGCCATCAAAGCTTCCCTGCTTGTACAGATTGGCGAACTGCCGCTAACCGTTAACGTGGTCGCCAAAGAAGAGGCCTTCATTCTGGACGTACAGCGAGAAGCCTGGTGGACGACCCCGGACGAAGAAAAGTTTCAGCAACTCATCGACCGACTCGCTCCCTTGATGCAGTACCGCCAGCGGAAAAAGACCGGGCTGGTGAAATTGACACTCGAAGACCTAGTTGCAGTGAAAGAAATCGTTGAATTCGGCCCCGGTCACGAACGGCTGACCACCGCCGAGTATCGCCGCAGGATTGAAGAACGAATTCAACAGTTGCTTGATCGCAGTCCGGTTTTGCAAAAAATCCGGGACGGCGAACCAATCTCCATCCACGAAACCCTTGCTCTGGCCGAGCAACTCGAATCGGAAGACCCCTATATAACCGAAAAGCTTCTCCAGAGAATTTACGACAACAAAAAAGCGCACTTCATCGACTTCATCCGCCACATTCTCGGCATCCAGAATCTTTCGACCTGGACCGTAGAAGTGGAACAGGCCTTTGAAGAATTCATTGCCCGCCATAACGATTTCACGGCGCTTCAAATCCAGTTTATCCAGACCCTGAAAACATTCATTCTGCACGCCGGTCATTTCCAAAAGCAGGATCTCATTCAGCCTCCGTTCACCAACCTGCATCCGCAGGGAATCCGGGGAATCTTCCAAACCTCGGAAGTCGAAGAGATCGTTGGGCTGGCCGCCCGTCTGGTCGCCTGAACAATCGGGTAGTCGCTTGCCTCAATGGGGTAATTTATATTTGACATTACCCCATTAAGGCCTATCTTTACCCCATTCAGTACCCGGAGAAATCCATGCACTCTCTGACACCAGACTATCTAAACCGAATCGTCCTGACCCCGGAACAGGGCTCCACGCTGAACAAAATCGGTGAATACAAAGGAAAGCAGAAGCTCTTTGCCCACCAGACTCCGGAAATCCTCGAAACCCTGCGCAAAGCGGCGGTCGTTGAATCCAGCGAATGCTCCAACCGCCTCGAAGGAATCACCGCCCCGCACAACCGGATCGAAGCGCTGGTCATGGAATCCACCACCCCGCAAAACCGCTCGGAACAGGAAATCGCAGGCTATCGCGATGTGCTCAACCTCATTCACGAATCCGCCGCCTACATGGACTGCTCCGTCAACGTCTGCCTCCAGCTCCACACCATGCTCTATCGCTATCTTCCAGAAGACGGCGGACGCTGGAAAATGAGCGATAACGAAATCGTCGAACGCAACTCCGATGGAACCGTCCACCGCGTGCGCTTTAAAGCGGTCAGCGCCGTTGCCACGCCGCAGGCCATGGATTATCTGGCGGAACGCTACAAAACCGGCCTTCAGGATTTGCGCAAAGAACCGCTACTGATCATCCCGCTCGCCGTACTCGACTTCCTCTGCATCCACCCGTTCAGCGACGGCAACGGGCGCGTTTCCAGACTGCTGACGCTCATGATGCTCTACCATTTCAACTACGATGTCGGGCGCTACATCAGTCTCGAACGCATCTTTGAGCAATCCAAAGAAACCTACTACGAATCGCTCGAAGCCAGCTCGCAGAACTGGCACAACGGCAAACACAACCCCAACCCGTGGCTCAACTATTTCTGGGGAACCCTCCTGCGCGCCTACAGCGAATTCGAAGAACGCGTCGGCACCATCGCCGATGGCAAAGGCAACAAAACCGAACTCATCCGGCAGACCGTAAACCGGAAGATCGGCCCCTTCGCCATTTCCGACATTGAATCCGACTGCCCCGGCATCAGCCGCGACATGATACGTCTCGTTTTGCGCCAACTTCGTGACGAAGGCGTCATCAGCTCGCACGGCAAAGGCCGCGGCGCAAAATGGCTTAAAAACTAAAAGGAACCCAACTTATGCTCACTCAAACCTTACGCTCAAAAATTCTCTCTCTCTGGGACAAATTCTGGTCCGGCGGACTCTCCAACCCGCTCACCGCCATCGAGCAGATCTCCTACCTGC
>JBILEA010000005.1:0-39111 GCA_044352355.1 Pontiellaceae bacterium
CCGCCGCCGAAGGCCTTTCGCCGGTCGTTGATATCCTGCTTGAAAAAAATGCTGATCCGAAATTGAAAGATAAGGATGGTGACACCGCCGCCAGCTTCGCCCAGAAACGCGGCTTCACCGAGCTCTCGCAGAAACTTCAAAAACTGATCGACGCGCCTTAACGGAGAATTCATGACTGAAGATACCCTGTCCGACGCCGGATCGTATAAATTCGGCCGGTTCGAAAAAAATGCCGAGGAGCTTGCGCGGCTCAAATTACAGGCCACCGTTGCAATTGATGTGGAGCGCGAGATCTGGAAAGCCGCCGGACTTAAGCCCGGCATGAACGTTCTGGATGTCGCCTGCGGTCCGGGATTTACCGCCTGCGAGCTGGCCAAAACCGTTGAGCACGGAACCGTGACGGGTGTTGACCTCAATGAGGAGCTGATTTTTGTCGCCCACCAGGCCAAGGTATCGGAAAAAGTCGACAATGTTTCGTTCCGTACAGGCAATCTATACGATCTCCATATACCTGAAAACAGCTTCGACTTTATCTATGCCCGCTTTGTTTTCCAGCATTTGGAAAAACCACAGCTCGCACTCCAAAACATTCGGCGCGTTTTGAAGCCGGGCGGCATTCTGTGCATAATCGATGTCGATGATAACTGGACCAGCTTCGCACCGGAAAGCAACGCCTTCATCAAATTCATCCGTAAGTCCGGCGCTGGACAAAAACGGAAAGGGGGCAACCGGCTGATCGGCAGCCAGCTCTACGGTATGTTAAGTGAAGCCGGATTTAAAAACGTCAGCACAAAAATCCGACCCATCACCACCGAAGAACTCGGCGTACGGATGTTCCTCGGCGTGGCCGTTCTCTTCCGCGTAGAGATGCTGAACAAGCTCCAGAAACTGCTGGCTTTACCGCAACTCCGGAAAATCAAAGCCGCCGCACAAGCTCCGAATGCGTGGGGCTCAGTCGGTATTTTTGTCACCACCGGCACCAAATAGCGTCAATCGATTCCCAGCAGATATCCATGCATCGACCACATATCGGCCACGGCAACGGAGCCGCCTATCTGTGCGTATGCCTTCCTGCCCACTTTCTTTGATCGCGAATCACACGACCGCCGAAGGCAGAGGCCCGCCCGAAAACTGCATGTGTTACGTAGTTTGTGGGTGTGTGCGTGTGTGAGCGCGTGGGTGTGTGAGCCACAAATCTCTAATTGTCTTGTTCTCACTCACAAACTCACTTACCCACAAACTCTCTTTCCCATCTGACTCCTGACTTCTGAATTTTCCCTCTGCCCCCTCGGGGTCCCTCCCGAAAACGAAGTGATAGATAATTTTGTACCCCAAAATAGTGACCGGAGGGAGCGGTTCACCGCAGCGGTTGTAGACCTGAAGTATTCTGAAAGTGCTTTTTGTATTTCAAAAAGAAGCGTAGCGGCAACAATTCCCCGCGCTCAACTAAGAACAAAAATTACTTGCGCACTTATAAAACAACGGTTAAGAAGTGTTTATTACAAGGTGATTGATTTCATTGGCCCGTATTCGTTCAGAATCACAGATAAAATTAAGTAACCCCATATGTTCGCTCATCCAGAATATCAAAGAATTTTGCAACGTATTTATGGGTGTTCTCATCTGGGGAAACCGTGGCACGGGACTTTTTACAGAAGTCCGCGATTAAGATATACAAATCGCGCTGATATACTTTCAGGCAAAGGCAGCCTGATAAGCGGCGGACGATGGAATGCTTGCGGAGCATTCTCCGCAGTTTACGGCGCACTAAGTTCCGAGACGGCACTGAAAGAATCGCTGGAGCAAGCGCACTATTTCGGGCTAGAAGGGCACACCGTGTTCCCTCGGGGCTTAGTTGCCATGAAGGCCGATTTGACCAACGTCCTTGATCTGACCTCCGGGATCATGAGAAAGCATCTCTTGATCTCCAAAAAACGCATCGTGGAAACGGACTGGCGCAAAGAACAGGACAAAGGGCGGGAAGCGCTGACTCAGGCTATCGGACGGGCCGCACACAAAACCGGATTTGATGGAATTTTAGCTCCGTCTAAAGCAGATCCGGCAGGCATTATCCTCGTTCTTTTCCCTGAAAATTTTCATGGGAAACCCCCTGTCCTGTTCATAAATGAGTCTGAGGTTCCTGATTAAAGCATGTTTGCATGCAATATTAAATGCATTTTTGCTTGCATATATGCATCAATCTTGGGATCTTTCTATCAGAAGGGGCGATATTAATGAGGGGGCTCTAAATGACCACGATGATTGAAAATAAAAAAATCCTGATTAAAAATCTGCGGAACGATATTGGCGTCACGCGAAAGACATTCTGCCGCCTCCTGCCGGTCTCTGAAAGATTGCTGGCGGACTTGGAAGCAGCGAAAAGACCCCTCAGCGATACTGTCTGCCGAGAAGTCAACGAACTGAACCGCCTGACCTCCGCCTTAAAAAAAGTAATCGAGCCAACGTATCTTGCTGAATGGCTGTCAACGCCCAACCAAGCCTTTGAGGGATTGAAGCCCATTGAAGTTATTGAACGAGGTGAAGTTGATCGAATCTGGCGTATGATCTATGCTCTGGAATCCGGACTGCCAACGTAGAAAAGACCGGACAACTCATTCGACTGGTACGAAGATCGCACAGAAGGCTTGGGGCATGGCAAGATAGAATTTGAGTCAACGAAAGGGTCCCCCCTTTTTTTGTGATCGAAATCTGCGGAAAAAAAGCAGTTGATCCGAATTTAAGTACCCTCATCTCTTTCAATCAGATAGACCCCGAGCTGTCCTGCGGGCAGAACCGCATCAAACGAGCCCAGATCCGCCGCCGCTTCCCGCAAAAGCACCCGGTTCGTCATCAGGTCGGTCACCTGGAATGTGCCGGAACGCTCAACGCCCCACGCTTTCCACGGGATCTCAATTTTAAATTCAGACACCGCCTGATCCGCCTCATAGTTCGGCACGACCAGCACCGCGTTGTCTTTGGCATATCGCATATAGGCCTGGAGCAGATTGGGTTTCCCGTCTCGTAAAACCTCCACCTTTTCAATATTGGCATCGCGGAGAGATTCAGAGAAGTATTCGAAAATTTCGGGGAATTGACGGCGCACGCGCAGCACCCGCTTCACCTCCTCGAAAAACGCGGCGTTTTCACGTGCGGACTTGGCCGCCCAGTCTATACGATTCCAGTAAAGAATATCGCCTCCTCTGGGCATATGTATGGGGTTATTCCACTCCTCCCCGATATACCAAATGGGAATGAATGGGGATAAGGCGAGGTAGCCAAAGCGGACAATATTGCCACGAACGAACGCCTTGCTGTCATGGAATGCGGGACTTGCCGCATAAAAGCGGAACCTTCCGCCATCGCCCTTTTGCTGTAACGGGGGACGGCCGATTCCCATCCCGGTTTTGATCGCGTCGACCAGGTTGCTCCGGAACATGAACGAGCTGTCATGCAGTCCGCCAAATTTTTCCTTCTGCGCCTTTAAGACATCCGGCTTGCCATACGCTGGCAGTTCGGTCCAGCCATTGACCCCCAATTGTGCAAAATCGAAAGTGCCTTTGGGCTCGGAGGGCATTTCGCTGAAAACCAGTACCTTGCGGCCACGCTCATAGAGCGCATCGCGGGTTTCCTTGAAGTGATACCCGGAGGTGTCGGGGGCGAGATCGACGCGGTACCCGTCGGCATTCGTCTCCTCGATCAGGCGCACCGCCTGGGTTTTGAACCATTCCCGAACCTCCTGTTTGGTCCAGTCAAACAGATGGCCGTCGTACGCTACGCGGTACTGTCCATCCTTCAGCCGGATCCAGAAGTCCGGCTTCTCTTTGATAAGCGGAGCATCCAACGCAACACCCCAGGATATGATGTCGAGGATGATCCGGATATTCCGCTCGTGCGCGGCATCCACAAACCGCCGGATGACTTTATAGGATTCTTCAACACACGTGGCTCCGGTCAGTTGAGGCCACACTGTATGAGGACCGAAATTCTTGTAGCCGTTGTTATAGCCGTCCGTTGTTTTCCGGTCATAAATCGGCCCGATCCACAGCGTATTGACCCCCATTTCCGCATAATGATCGAGCAAGGGTATGGCGGCATCAAAGGTGCCCTTTTCCGTGGCCGTCTCGATGCGAAGCTCAGCGATGATGAGCGACTTGACCCAGTCCGGCGACAGGCCCTCCATGCGCACCCCTTCATGCGGAACAATCGCGGGAATCAGCGCGGAATTGTTGATTTGCGCCGCAGGACAGAATGCCGAAAAACACAGGATCTGGGCAATAAACCGCGAAAGAAAACATCTCATAATTCAGGGTCCCCTCTCCTATGTTTTTCCGATTCGCGTCGATTAGGACGCTAGAATTCATAACGTGAACACGATAGAATATTCACCACAAAGGCTCAAAGGACTCAAAGTTACTGGAATAATTGAGCTTTGTGCCCTTTGGTTTTCTTGGTGACTTTGTGTTAAATGCCCAACTTATTTTTTACCGGACTCCTTAGCGCAATTGCCACTTCGTTACCCCGCATTCGCGGAGCCCAGATCGCCTTCGGCTCGGTTAGCGATCCGAACGCCCCTCTCCACTTTCTTTGATGCGGTTGAGCAGGTCGGCCGTAATTTCATATTTGCGCAGCAGCAGATTGGCTCCAATAAATGTCGCCGCAGGAACCAGTGCAATCAGTATGCGCATCCATAAAATGGTTCCGGAGGCCTGATTGACCCCCGCATCCGCATGAAATCCGGTCAGTACCAGTACGAGGCCGGAAACCAGCAGGGAAGCAGAACCGCCGATTTTCGTGAACCAGCCGTACGCCGCGCCGAATGAGCCTTCGCGGCGCAGTCCGCTTTTCCACTCATCCCAGTCACACACGTCGGCGATCATCGACGGAGCAATAATCCATAAGCCGGTTACGGCCGGACCGCCGAGGAACAAGCCGAGAATTTGCAGATAGGGGTAATTCGGATTAACTAGAATAAAAGAAAGCAGACTGCCGGTTGCGCCCATCAGCATTAGTCCGCGCAGGGTGCTGCGCTTGCCGAAGGCCCGGCTGCAACGTGCCACCACCGGAATAATCAGCAAGGAACTTAAGACGTAGCCGGTGCCGATTACGCCTTGCAGTTGCCCCGCAAAAGCCTGGTCGCCTTTGCAGACATAGTAAATGTTCAGATACATGCCGACCTGCATGATCGACAGCTGGCCGACAATAATCAGCACACAGACCGAAACCACCCGCACAAACGGCTGCACCTTCCACGCCACTGAGAAACTTTCGTAGAATGAAAGTTTCCGCTCCGCCTCCTTTTTCACCTGCGGCGCACGCTCTTTGCAGAACAGCGCCGTGATCACACTGGTCAAAATAACAAACCCGCCGAGGAACGAACCGATCACCTTCATCCCGTGAACGGTGTCCGTGAAACAGGGCCGCGTGCAGCCCCAATAGATCCACTGCATCATAATGCCGCCGACGAGGCTGAAGAAACTCCGGTAACTCATCAGCGTTGTCCGTTCGTGATAGTCCGGACTCATTTCGAAACCGAGCGCGAGATACGGCACGATGAAAACCGTAAAGCAGGCATAAAAGATCAGCATGTAGGACAGGAACAGCCAGAATACAGCCATCTCGCTCCAGCCGCGCGGCAGCATCCAGATCATCGAGAACGCCAGCCCCGTCAGAATTCCGCCGACCAGAACAAACGGACGGCGGCGTCCGAAGCGCGACTTGAAGTTATCGCTGATACGTCCCATCAGCGGATCAAAAAACGCATCTAAAAAACGCGGAACCGTCAGTGCAATACTGACCAGTGCCGGACTGACGCCCAATCCGATATTAAGAATCGGGTTGGCCAGCATATTGGTGGTGTTGAACAGGATGTTTTCCGAGCTGCCGCTCACACCCCAGGCGGTTTTTTCAACTTTGCTCAGTGTATTCTTGTGTTTTTCTTTCTTGATCCATTTCATATATATTCTCCGTCCGAATCATTTTATTAATTCTATGAGTATAAACATCCGTTCGCGTTTGGGAATAATGAAACCCGTATAAAGTTTAATGAAATCAAGTACCTCCTCACGCCACATTCATCCTCTGCCGCACACCGCTTCGTGCAAAACACGGTTTGAAAAACGCGCCCAAGTAGCGCAAGGTTCACAAACAACAGGAGCCGAATGCAAAAACGGGAGCGACCTCGCGCCGTCTGCCCGATGGAATTGCTTATGATGCACTCTGAGACCGCCCCGATCCCGAAGCCCAGTTTGTTCTTCAGCGAAATCCGCTCCTCCGGAGGCCTTTCATGGTGTTCCTGCTAAGTCATACTAAACCCTCCTTTTATTTTATTGAAATTTAGAAATCAATTTCTTATTTTCAAATCATGATTAAACGAGCAATCACCCATCTTGTCCGGCAACGACTGGGGGCGTTCCCGGCGGTTACACTTTCCGGACCGCGACAGTGCGGAAAAACCACGTTGGCCCAATCGCTGGGCGGACGGTATTTTAATATAGAATCCGAAGCGGAACAGGTTCGGCTCGATGCACAATGGCCGGACATTATGCAAAGCACCGAGCTTGTCATTTTTGACGAGGCTCAGCACTGGCCGGAACTGTTTTCGCGGCTCCGGGGGGAAATCGACAGGGATCGAAAACGAAACGGCCGATTTCTTCTGCTCGGATCAATCGCCCCATCGCTGATGAGCGGAATCGGAGAGTCGCTGGCCGGGCGCATGGCCGTCGTGGATCTTGCACCGCTCGGGTTGCTTGAAACGTCCCATCTCGACACCCTTTGGCGATGCGGAGGATTTCCCGACGGCGGCGTGCTCACCGACAGCAACGCATTTCCTGTCTGGCAGGATAACTATTTACGAGCCATGTATGAGCGCGACCTCCCGCACTGGGGACTGCCCGCCAAACCGGCCCTGACAGAAAGGCTGCTGCGAATGACGGCGGCGGAACACGGCAGCATTCTGAATCTCTCCAAACTGGGGCAAAGTCTGGGTCTGTCTTACCATACCATCGAAACCTATCTTGACTTTCTTCAGGGAACCTTCCTGATCCGTCGCCTTCCCCCGCTCCACGCCAACCTGCGCAAACGCCTCGTCAAAGCCCCCCGTCTCTACTGGCGCGATTCCGGACTGCTGCACGCACTGCTTCGGGTGGATACGGAAAGCAACCTCTTTTCGCATCCATGGGTCGGGGCCAGCTGGGAAGGTTTTGTCATTGAAGAAATCCTGAAAGCCCGTCAGGCGCGTGGCAGCTCTTTTGATGTCCACTTTTTCCGGAGCCATGACGGATGGGAAGCCGATCTGGTGCTGGATGATGCACGAGGACGGGAAGCCATTGAAATCAAACTGACCAGCGAACCCGGGCGTGAAGAGATCCAACGACTGGACAAAGTGGCTGACCTGATCGGCGCAAACCGGAAAACGGTGATTTGCCGGATCGCGGAACCGATTTTGTCCGACAGCCTGACCGTAACAAACCTCCCGGCCTTCCTCGCCCGGGAGTCTTCATCGCTGTAATTTTGCCTCATGTCATGCGGGTCATGAGGGGCCTGGATATTAGACATTCAGTTGTCCGCGAATCTCCGACAAGGCCGCTTTTAACTCAGCTTCCGACCTTAACCGCGTCTCAAAGCGCTTCAGCAGCTTACTGACTGCATGATACTTCACGGAAATCGAAAAACGTCTCACCTTGTCAATGTCTAATATCCAGACCTGACCCCGATATCACAGATGCGCGCGAGCTGCCCCTGCTCCAGATGTCGTTCGGTGTTCATGTATTTCGGGAGCCAGAAGTTGAGAAAATACCAGACCGGATCGGTGAGCAGCCGCGCAAACATCAGAGCCCATACGGCCGGACTGCTCAAAATACCGCCCCAGCGGGTGCGCCAGTTCAGTTTTTCCACCGGGCCTTCGTCCTGTTTGCGCTGCGTCAGAATCAGCGTGCGTTCCTCTTCGGTCAGCCATTTATGTTCTTCCGGTTTACGGTAAAGCCAGAGCCACAGCGCAACAAACGTCAGTCCGAACAGCGGTGTCACAGCAAAAACTCCACGCCAGCCGAAATGGCCCGCGATAAAAATCACCAGCACGGGCGCGATCACCGCGCCGAGCGCGCCGCCGACCGAATATAATCCTACTGCGATGCCCCGGTCTCGCGCCGGGAACCATTCGGAGACCACCTTGGGCGACGCGGTGTATCCGCCCGCCTCCCCCAGTCCGAGCATGAAACGGAACACGCCGAGACTGGTCATTCCGCGCGCCAGACCGGTCAGCCCGTTTGAAATAGACCACCACCCGACGAAGAGGCTCAGCGAGATGCGCGGCCCGAGCACGTCCACAATCCAGCCGGAGCAAAGGTAGGCGATGGTGTAGGCAATCATGAAAAAGCTCATCACGTGAGCGTATTCCTGATCGCTGACACCCAGATCTTTCTGGATGCTGGGCGCGAGTACGGAAACCGTGTTGCGGTCCAGATAATTTAAGATAGAGGCCAATAACAGCAGCCCGGCGATCCACCAGCGAAATCCACGAATTTTCATAGAGCGCCTATTGTTCTATCCTGTTCACACTCACCGATCAAGGCAACATAGAGTTTGTGACACTTCGGAAACCGGTTCCGATCCGGAGATCACCCAAAGTAATAACTCCGGTTGTTTTGATTTGCACAGCAGAAACCGCCCCGTCTGCAGCCGATTTACAGGCCAAATCCCAGCCCTGATTGTAACTGGTGTTTCCTCGGGAATCCACATTGTGATAAAGATACGGTTCGCTTGCTGGAACAGCGGAATCACTAAATAGACAGGCGCTTAGCAGCGGCGCCGTGTCGTCCTGATTTGGCGTGATCCGGAGAATCAGCACCATGCCCGCAGTCTCTATTGCGGACCATTTATTGCTTTCGCAGGCGGGCCATGAGGTCTTTGAGGATGCCGTTCCACTTCCCAGCGTCATCTCAAGGGCACCGTCAGCCGCCACCGCAACAGAACCGACGGGCTTTTCATCCGCGCCCAACAGAGCAAGATGCAGCGAACCGCCGGCCTGACGGGCAAACCGGACGGCCATGTAAACCGGCGCAGCGTTTTTTAAATTCACCGGGTGTGCCAGTTGCACGATGCAATTTTTTTCAAGCTCCCGTGCGCCGGCCTGTTGCAATGGATTTTTCGCCATCAAACGGGCCGGACGGAAAACACGGACGTA
Organism: Pontiellaceae bacterium; assembly: GCA_044352355.1. Lineage (GTDB taxonomy): Bacteria > Verrucomicrobiota > Kiritimatiellia > Kiritimatiellales > Tichowtungiaceae > Tichowtungia. The sequence continues at coordinate 9,182 of JBILEA010000005.1, forward strand.
ATCCACGGCCATCCAGGTTCCGTGCGCCTCATCGGTCAGAGGAGCCCATTTTTCAGCCCATGGCAGCGTGGAAAAAACTACGTTCATCCGGTCGCCGGTGTACCCGCCGTAATAGCGCCACAGGTCCTGCCCGAACCGTCCGTAAGCGCGCTTCTCTTCATCCTTAAACCACTGTTTGAACTTTCCGACGCCGGTTTCCCATTGTTCGTGGTATTTCTCATGAGTGGTTCCGCTCCACACCTCCCGGCCATCGAGATAATAGACAAATTCATTCTCGCCGTACCAGAAGCCCCACGTGTGATACTCGTTCCAGGCGTGATCTACAGATTCTCCTTGAGCAACATGGTCGCTCTTGCCGGCAGAGTTGGTCGCATAGGCATAGGTTTTCCAGTCGTGCCAGGCGAGATGCGCCTTGCCAATCAGAGGATTAGTCCCCCGGCGGGCTTCCACGATATCGATCTCGTACCGGTCTTTCCAGCTGCTTCTTTCCGCCGTGACGCACGAGAGCCAAAAGGCGTTATTGACTCCGGAGGAAGCGGACGCCTTGAACCGGGATTCAATATAAACGTTATTCGGTAGAGGTTCTCTGATGTAAACAAATCCGGCTGTCCACTTGCTTTTTCTGCCGCGACCGATATCACGCTCCTCTTTGCGGATATGCAGGCGGAGTTCGCCGTCGACGACTTCAAGATTTTCCGGTCCCCGGACGGTTTCCCGCGACAGACCGGACGTATACGCCTGACTTTCCCAGACCGCCGGATCAAGAGCCGTACCGTCAAACTCGTCACTGAAAACCAGCTGCATCGGTTCGCGAACCGGCGAAGCCGGCGCGTACTGCTTCCCGGCAGGATGCAGCGAAAAAACCGTTTCACCGGCCTCGGCCAAACAAGCAAGGCCTGCGAGTACACAGGCGGATCCGATACTTTTTCTCATGAAATCCTTCCCGTCCCCGGTGCAAGAACGCCAATAAAGGTCACTGCAGAGAAATCTGCACGTCATCCATTCCGAAGGCATGGTGGTTTACGGAGTCATCCGCCAGCCAGCGCACAATCAGATAGCTGCCGTTTGCAATGTCGGCTTTTACCGTGACCGGTTTGATGATCTTCTGGAAATTCTTTTTGGTTCCGTTAAGTCCCGAACCGGCCCCCTCCACGCTGGTGCTGACAAATTCCAGCGCGTCCACGCGGATCCATTGAAGTTTATCGGACTGGATGTCCAGCGTTCCCTCGTTCACGGATGAAACCACCGCATACTCAAAACAAAGCGCGGACGGTGCCGCGGCGGCGCGCCGCCACTGTTCTCCGGTGTAACCGACCGAAAACCCGGCAGAGGCTTTCCCGGACTTGTTTTGAAATACAGCCCCCACCGCCGCTTGCTTGGTATAAAGGGCGCGCACGATGACCGAGCGGTCCGACTTGCCGTTGATGCCTGCATTAATAAACCCGGACTGAGAGGAAACGCCGCTCGCGTTGACATCTTCCGCCTGAATCGAAGTGTCGCGACCCGGTTCCGCAATCGAACCGCCATAATTGCGATACCATCCCGGGATCGTCACATTATTCACCCACGTCAGGTTGGTTCCCGAAGAAGGCAGGGTATCGAAGTCCTGCGTGTAAACCGCATTCAAGTCTGTCATCGTGACCGCCGCCTGCGCAAAACTCCCCGAAAAGATTCCAACAATCAGTCCGGCGCAAATTATTCTTCCTACAATGCCAGTCATTCTATGTCCTCCTGATAACTCCGCTACGACCCTCTTTATAAACTCATGAAGCAAAATCTGTTGCCGCCGCGTCCTTCACTGAGAATCCGGTTTATCCAGTTTCTTACGGCAGTTCTCTCCGGAATATCTCTTAAAACCCAGGTGTCCTGATGATTCCGGAAAGAAATCGGCTGAAAGGTGAAATTCCCGGTTGGATAGGCCTCAGCCAGATAACCCTGTGTCGCCGCCGTGGAATTTTCCTGACTGATAAACTGCGGGCGGTTTCCCAGCCGGGCCAGCCGGACTGCAGCCGAGGCTCTATCCGCTTCAGGATAGGGCCAGATTTCAGACAAGCCATCATAATGACTATGACAAATGAACCCCCGCCACAAAGCGGCGATGGAATCATCGTGAAGTCCGATGTAATTGCAGGCGATGGCTCCCCGCGAAAAACCGGCCAGAAACACCTTGGATGAATCGCCCCCGAAATCCCGGCAAATATTGGAAACCGTTGTTTTGCAGTAATCAACCGAGGCCTCGATATCGCCCCACCAGCTGAGCTCGTTCTTCAGGTGATTGCTGCTGACCAACGGCATGCAAACCCAAATGAAGCCGCTCCCCCCGCTGATACCGAATCCCAGATTGCTGCTTTCAACCGCGCCGCTGCTGGCATCGCCGTATTTATCAATGAACGGCCCGTTGCCGGCATACTCGACAATGACCGGATATTTTTTACCCGGCACCCAGTCCGCAGGCAGATACAGCGCATGGTAAACCTCGGTTCCGGCATATTCCGGATTCGTCACCTTCACCCGCAAGCCGGGAGCCGGAGCCGCATTGGTGATCAGCAGCGGCGTGTGCAGATCCATCGGGACCCGGCTGATTTCATTCGTCGGCAGCGTCCCGGACGTCGCTTTGATGAAGTCAAAGGCGTCCGTACCGTTGCTGATCCGGATCGCATCCAGCATCCCGCCTTCGGAGGACTCCTCACGGGTGTCATAACTGCAGATGCCCAGCACCTCCAGCTGACTGATATTCCAGTTCAGATCAGCCGAATCAAACTCCGGAGCAACCGCTTCCAGTCCGGTCTTCGAGGGAAGCACCGGATTGATCCAGACGGAGAGCCCTTCCGGATCAGCGGCTGAACCAAGTGTAAGCTTCCCGACCATCAGCGTATTCTCGTTGAGAAATGACTTGGAGGACACATCCGTTGCCGTGCCGTTGACGATGAGCGACTGTCCCTGCAAATAAATATTGTTGATAGCGGCCACCGTATAAGAGGCTGTATTGTTCAAAAAATCAATTCCGGCGACATCGGTCGGTTCCACGTTCCGCACCAGAAACGAAAACCAGATGTCGTGGCCGTCGCCGGAAACCGGGATCAGCGAGCGCGCCTGCCGGCGGTCATGGCCGGAAGTTGTTCGGACGCATTGGGAGGTTCCGGCCTGCACCACGCTGTATTCCGTTTGGGTCCATGCGTAGAGATCCCCACGCGTAACCGTCATCACAGAGGTTCCGGTTTCCCAGTGATCGGAACTGAACCCTTGCCCGGTACCGGCGGGCTGAATATTAGTCGTCATCGCGCCGCGGGCCATATCGTTAAAATCAGCCACCACATACGCTGCGGTAAATCCGGACGGGCCTCCGGGGATCAGCCTGACCGAGACATCATCAATCCCTAAAACCGGAGCCAGCGCCGAGTCCGTAATCAGCCAGCGGATGACCAGATAGTGCCCGTTTGACACGGTCACATTATTTGTCACCGGACTGAATGCGGTTTGGACTGCGGGCAGACTTCCGTTCAGCCCGCTGCCCGTGCCTAATACGGGGCTGACAAACTCGAGTTCGCTGATGCGGACCCAGCCAAGATTGTCGGCCTGAATATCCAGGGTTGCTTCGTTAAGTGAAGAAACCACGGCATATTCAAAATAGAGCGAAGAAGCGGTGTTGGTACTGACTCGCCGCCATTGTTCCCCAGTATAGCCCACCGAAAATCCGGTTGCGGCGGAACCCGAAGCGTTTTGGAATACCGCGCCGACGGCCAGATTGGTTATATAACTGACCGGGCGCAAGGTCACTGACCGGTCCACATTATTGCTTTCGCCGGTATTCATGAATCCGACCTGATTCACCACCCCGCTGGTATTGTTCGTACCGGTCTGAACAGAATTATCTCTGACCGGTTCAGCCGTGCCGGTATAATTCCGATACCAGCCTGCGATGGTTGAGTTGTTTGCCCACGTCAGGTTGGTGCCCGAAGACGGTAAGGTATCGAAGTTCTGTGTATAGACAAAATTTAAGTCCGTCATCGTGATAGCCTGCGCATAACTTGCCGCAAACAGCCCTGCACAGAGTGCCCGTAGTGCTGTCTTGGTCATATCCGTGTACGTCTCCATAATTCATATGCACATTCTGCGTCCAGTGCTGCGGATTAATTCCCGCTCAGTTTCAGCGAAGCATCGAGCGCGTATGTGCCATTCGCGACGGTATCGAACTCGATCATCCGCTCGCCATAGCGGATCTTGCACCGCCCACCGGCGGTGGAAGTCACTGCCGCTTTCAGCAGCACGCCGTTCTTCCAATAGATGTCCACCAGAAACGCCCCGCGGGCGCGCAGTCCCTTGATGGAACCGTTGCGCCAGTTCTCCGGCTTAGCGGGCAGCAGGTGGATACCGCCGTCATGACTTTGCATCAGCATCTCCGCCACGCCTGCGACAAAGCCAAAGTTGCCGTCGATCTGAAAGCAGGCGGTATTGCCGCCTCGGCGCGAATGTGAGGCGAACAAGTTTGAGAACAGAAATTTCGAAGCAAATTCCTCAAGCAGTGCGGCCGTCATCTGCTTGTCTTCGAAACGGGCCGCCAGGCAGAGGGCCCAGGCAGTCGACCATTCCGTCAGAAGCATGTGGTTTTCCAGTCTGCGCTCGAGAGACTTCTTGGCCGCCGCAAACAGTGCGGGATCCGACGAGGCGGTGATTTCGTAACCCGGGAAGACCGGATACAAATGCGAGACATGACGGTGTCCCGGCGAGGGCTCTTCGAAGTCCTCCAGCCACTCTTGGAGTTGTCCATGCCGTCCGATCTGGAAAGGAGACAGGCGGGACCGGGCCTTCTTCAAATCGGCCGCGAGAGCGACATCAGTCCCCAGGATCTCACCGGCCTTCACTGTGTTGGCGAACAGCTCGCCGATGATGGCGCGCGACATCGTGGTCCCCAACGAAGCCTGGCCTTCCTTGGTCACGCCGTCTTCAACATAAGTAAACTTATTCTCGGGTGAATACTCTGGCAGCCCATGGACGAGGTAATTGCGGCCGGGATATTCGACAAGGTTGTCCAAATAGAACAGCGCCACCTCTTTCATGTAGGGATACGCGACGTTGCGGAGATACTCCTTGTCCTGCGTGAACAAAAAATGCTCCCAGTAATGATGCCCGAGCCACCCGGGGAAGCAGGTCCAGTCAGCTGAGGGAGAGGAGCGCAGACCCCACTGAGTCATGCCTCCAAAGGTCACTCCGCGCGAGCCATAGCAGATTTCGGTCATGGGCTTCATTTTGTCCACATGTGACTGAACAAAATCCAACAGCACCCGATGAAACTCAGGGTAGTTGCAGATATCCGCAGCCCATTGGTTCATTTGGACGTTAATGTCGGTCGTGTGATTGCCTTTCCACGGGGGCAGGAGCGAATCGTTCCAGATTCCCCCCAAGGCTGGCGGCAGGGTACCCTCGCGGGAACTGGAAATCATGAGGTATCGACCGTAGTTGAAGAGCAGCTTGAAGAAGTCGTTGTCTCTGGCCTTGCCCTGAAGGCGGGCATCGGTGACGCCGCGCTGAAACGCCAGCACGCGCTTGTCGATCGGCAGTTCGGAAGCGGAACATTGATCCACCGCGAATTCGACCCGGTTGAATAGCGGCTGATAGTCAGCCAAGTGCCGCTGCAGGAGCTGATCGTAAGTGAAGCCCGAGAGCCGTTGGAGTTGTTCGGCCGCCTTGCGGTCAGGGTCCTCGCCTTTGAAGTCGGTCGCTGCGGTAATGTAGAGGATCGCCTCGTCGGCATTGGTCACGCGAAAGCCGGCGGGGAGCGCGCTGACCTGACCATTCTTGGCCACCAGCTTGACGTGCGCGGAGAAGCAAACGCTGGCCGGAGCGGTGGCACCGTTGAAACTAAAATGATCAGGACCCAGCACCGTGACCACGGGCTGATCCGGTAACGGCATGTTCTTGCGAAATCGGGGTTCGACACTCGGGTCCCAGCGATACTCGTCGCCGTCCGTGTCCTGGCGCCGATGCATTTTGCTGGAAAAAGAAATCTTACCGGGCTGATTGGCCGAGATTCTGACCACAATGACCTGGTCGGGAAAACTCGTGAAGGTTTCCCTGGTGTAGATGACATTATCGATGGTGTAGCGCACCGTCGAGACGGCCGTGTTCAGGTCGAGTTCGCGCCGGTAGTCGCGCGGGATCGCTTCGGTAGAGCCGAAGTGGAGATAGAGATCCGCCAGCGGATTGTAGATAGCGCTGCTATAACTTTCGCCGACTTCTTTCCGGGTGATTTTCGCGTCCGCCGGAATCCCGGCATTTTTCACCGTCACCTTGCGAACCTGATCATATTTTCCTTCGATGGCCAGTTGGCGCTTCCGCTGGTTCACATAGACGTATTCGGAGGAAAGCGTGGTCTCGGAAGACTTGGTCGCGGCCCAAATCGTTTCTTCGTTGAGGCTGATTTTCTCGCGCTCGATGCCGCCCCAGACCATCGCCCCCAATCTGCCGTTGCCCAACGGCAGGGCCTCTTCCCATTCTCTGGCGGGCGCGGTATACCAAAGTGTATTCGACGCTTCATCCGCAGCCGCTTGGGCCTTGGCAGTGGCGACGGTGAGGGTGCAGGTGAGCAGACTAAGCGGGAGCAGCCGCGTGAGTGAGTTGATGAACTTCATGGAATTCTCCTGGAGAAGGGCGCGGCCGGAAGGCCGTCGGCGTTGAGCAGCCAACCGGTCGGGTAAGCGCGCCAGCCGTGGCGCACAACGGCGGGGCAGTTGATTGACGGCGCGAGCAGGCGCAGCCGTGTTCCATCGAGGATCTCGACCGAGGTGGGCGCGGTGAACCGGCCGTCATCGCCGGCGAGTTCAAAGGCCTGCGCGGACTCGCCGCCGAGTTTCAACTTGCCGCCGGTGTGGGAAAACTCCAGATCCACTGCACCCGTCCGCGCAGTGGCGCGCACGAGTTCCGGCCCGCGGTCCTCGACCGCCTCACCATAGACTCGGTGCCGGGCGAGGCGCGCGAGGCGCTCGCCGACTTCGCGTTTGCGCGTCGGATGAATGTCCGTGGCATCGCCCACATCGATCGTTACGGCTTGTCCGGTTCCTGGCAGCGCCAGGTTGGCTGTAAGGGTTTCACGCAGCGCAATCCAATCCTCATGCGTGGTGGTCGGCGGCATATGTTCCAGTCCCGGCAACTGCACCCAAAAGAAGGGCGCATCGGGCATACCGAACTCCTGCCGCCGCTGCCGGATCAGCGCGCCGAAAAGCTTCTCGTATTCGGCCGCACGCCGCGCGTTGCCTTCGCCCTGATACCAGAGGAAGCCACGCAGCGCGTAGGGCACCACCGGTGCAATCATGCCGTTGAACAACGCTGACGGCTCCTGATGGTGATTGGGGCCGACGGGCGGGCTCGGTTTATTCGGTGCCTTCTTTCCTGTAGCGCGCGCCGCGGCGGAGTCGGCCTGCCACTTTTTCAACGCCGCCTCGTAACGCGCGAGCGCGGCGGGATGCTTGGCCATTACCTCCGCCCAGCGCTCCGCGACAACCTTGAACTCCGGCTCGCCCGCCAGCGCCTCCGCGCTCATCCAGCCCTCCACATGACTGTTGCCGTGCGAGCAGTTGATCAACCCGATGGGCACCCGCAGCGACTGCCATAGTTCCCGCACGAAATGGAAACCCACGGCGCTGAACTCGCCGGCCGTCGCGGGCGAGCAGACAGCCCAAGCCGCCGACGACTCCTCTTGGCGCGTCGTCCGCGGATTACGCGCGACCTTGAGCTGGCGAATCTGCGGAAACTCCGCACCGGCGATGTCCTCCGTGGCCGTCGCGGCGCCGCGCAGGCGGAACTCCATGTTCGACTGCCCGGAGCACAACCACACTTCTCCGACCAACACATCGCGCACGACGAGCCGGTTTTTCCCCTCTACCACGAGTTCCACCGGCGTCGCGCTGGCCGCGCGCTTGGTCAGGGTCACTCGCCAACGTCCCTCCGCATCCGCGGTCGTCTCGACCGGCACAGCGTCCCCGAGCGTCACGCGCACCCGCTCGCCCGGATCGGCCCAGCCCCAGACGGGCAGCGGCTTATCGCGTTGCAACACGGCGTGATCCTGAAACGGCGTGCCGAGGCGGACGTCTGCACGCGCACCCGCCGCCATACCTACCAAGAGCAACAGAGGAGCAAGATACCGGCGAAATAACTCAGACAGCTTCATAGCAACGGGCCCGGCCGCGAATAAATTCGCCATGACAGCACCAGAATGAATCTTCAGAAACCTTTTCATGACCGCATCATCGGGTAAATAAAAAAGCGGGCGATCTCTCACCCGCTTTGATTCTGCTTTCTGTTACTTCGTTGCACGGCGGAACAGCAGCGCAACCAGCGCACCGAGCCCCAGCATTCCGATCGTCGCCGGTTCGGGAATTACATTCAGCGAAACGTCCGAAATCGTGAAATTGTCGCCGGCAGTTACACCGGCACCTGTGTCTTTCCCGTTACCGATAAAGATAGAGTCAATGGAGTGATCAGGGGCAAAAAGTTTCATCGAGCTATAAGTTTGCCCGCCCCAAACGACTTCGGCGGTATACTCGGTTGCGGAAGTTCGCGTAACCGTGGTTGTAACCGCTACACTGTTGCCAGCTCTAAACTGGGAATCCGTAGCCGGCAGAGGAGTAGAAAAATTTGAGTATTGAGTACCAGAAGGCACCGCATAGTTAGTTGTACTTCCATTTGCTGTAATATAGGCCTGCTGGAAAAAAGTTCCTGTGTTAGTATGACAGTCTGCACGCATCTGAATCACGGTGTCTCCAAAGTCAATCCCCCAGCGGAACCCAAGATCCATTGAAGTGGTTTTCGTAGAAGAATAAGTGAACGAAAGCACCGCCGATTCGCCTATTGCAAGAGTCTTCGGTCCTCCCGACAATCCTGATGATGCGATTGCAAAACTATTGCCGCTGGCTACCGTATCATAAGTGATTTTAAACCCGTTAGTCGTAGCCGCGGATAATGTCGTTGTAACATTCGCTCCTGTATAGTCGTTGACAAATGTATTCAGCCCGACCACTGCGGCCTGCACAGCACCGATCATTAGCAACACAACCAGCCCGATCATTCTTTTTATTCCTGTATTCATGCTTCTTCCTTTCTTCTTTTCTTTTTTCTGTCTCTTGCGGCTTGTACTGCCGCACCTCTTCCCGCTTCTACTTTCGAATTATCTATATTAAAACACTCTCATGCAATTTTTACGGGTTGCATTTTTTAATCTTTAAATTAACTTTTTTTATCATTTGCCAAGATGACTCTCGATTTCTAATGAATACAGACCAATGATATCTTTTTTACCGGACCGGCCTTCAGCGAAACGCCCGAAATCGTGAAATTATCGCCGGCAGTTACACCGCCGCCTGTATCTTTCCCATTACCGATAAAGAAGGAGTCAATGGAGTGATCAGGGGCAAAAAGTTTCATCGAGCTATAAGTTTGCCCGCCCCAAACGACTTCGGCGGTATACTCGGTTGCAGAAGTTCTCGTAATGGTGGTTGTAACCGCTACACTGTTGCCAGCTCTAAACTGGGAATCCGCATCCGGCAGAGGAGTGGAAAAATTTGAGTATGGAGAACCACTTGGAACAGCATAGTTGGTTGTACTTCCATTTGCTGTAATATAGGCTACCTGAAGAAAAGTTGATGCGTTAGTATGACAGTCTGCACGCATCTGAATCACGGCGTCTCCAAAGTCAATCCCCCAGCGGAAGCCAAGATCCATTGTAGTGGTTTTTGTAGAAGAATAAGTGAACGAAAGCACCGCCGATTCGCCTATTGCAAGAGTCTTCGGTCCTCCGGACAATCCGGCTGATGCGATTGCAAAACTGTTTCCGCTGGCTACCGTATCATAAGTGATCTTAAACCCATTAGTCGTAGCCGAGGATAATGTCGTTGTAACATTTGCTCCTGTATAGTCGTTGGTAAATGTATTTAAGCCCACCACCGCGGCCTGTACCACTCCGGCCATCAGTCCCAGAACCAGCCCTATAACTCTCTTCATTCTTCTGCTCATATTTCACTCCTTGGTTTCGTTGATCGCCCGGCACCCTGCCGGACTTTCCTTCTTCTACTCTGCAATCATTATCTGCTCTTCCGTTTGCAATGCAATTTGAACGAATTGCCTTATTTGATCTTTTACTTATATTATTTGATCCCGAGACCGTGACCGGATTCATCTTCAGCCCGCAATATTTTCAAAGTTGCTGTCCGTAACCGTCACGCTGTCCGGACTGATGTCTTCCACTTTGAGATAGGTTCCGGCACCGGCAAACGCGGGTAACGGTTCGGTCAGCACGATACTGTAACAACTCTGGCCGTTGATCAGCTGATGAACCGCGTTCGAGCCGACTATCCGTTCAGTAATAGCTCCTGCCGCGTCGAGAAACCGGAGTTTGCTGCCGGCATAAATCGTCTGTCCGGATGTGCCGGCCACCATACTGATCACAAAATCGGTCGCACTGGTCACATTGGTAATCATGCCGTACGGCGCGTGCGCCACAAAACCGTCCCAGCGCACTCCGGTGATATCCAGCCCCGCGCTGTTTTCCAGCTTCATAATCCGGTTGGTCGGATCGGCTACCTGCCAAAAGCCCGGCTTGGCAACAATAGCCTCATTGATGGCAACCGTATCGTCCAGCCCATCGTTGGGATAGTCTCCGTACAAAGAGACGGGGACGGCAACAACCGGCGGGTCGGAAGCCCCCGAAAAAATCATAAGAAATGCCAGCAACCCATGCATCAGCTCTCCCCTGTCGGGAAGAAAAATCCCGACTCACCCCTCAGGAGAATAAGAATAAAGCCGACCCTGCAGAGTAACAACCCGCTCCGATTGCCAGTTTTGATATTTTGCTTATTCTTTTTTATCCGTCCGGGGCCCTGCCCGGCAGCGGAAAAGCGCTTACTGCACTTTTTTTAAGAACCGGCGGGGCGGCTCCCCGGCATATTGTTTAAACCAGCGGGAAAAATGCGACAGATGGCAGAACCCCAGCTCAATGGCCACCTCTTTTACCCGGACTCCCGGCATATGCAGTCTGCGCTTGGCCTGCTCGATGCGCAGCCGGTTCTGATAGACCACCGGCGTGATTTGCAGCTGCTCCTTGAAGCGCCTGGTTAAATGCACGGTACTCATTCCAACTTTCTCCGCCAGCTCATCCACATCCACCGGCTCGGCGTAAGACAGCCCGTCAAGGATCCGGACAGCCTGCATGACCCGCTCATCCATATTCTGTTTGACGTTCAGTTTGAGGCCGGCATCCCTCAGAGCCATCACCAAAGAAGTCAACCAGAGTGACAATTGCGCCTGCAACCGCATATACCCCTGAAAATCGACCGCATGCTGCCGGGCGTCCCAGCCCCGCTGGAGCACTTTTTTCATACTCCGGACCAGCGGCAGCGCATGCTGTTCAAGAGCAGGATGATCGGCCGCGTTCAGAACCATACTCAGCCCGTCACTAATCAGCGAGGTTCCGTCCGGCCATTGCGCATCAAAAGCCACTGAAAGCAATTTTGCATCGGCAGACCAGCGCTGAAGCCGCTCGACCGGTTTAACAATCAGCCATTGCCCCTGGGTCGCCCGCCAAACTTGCCCGTTGTGTTCCACTTCGGCCCAGCCCCTGCGGATCAGCCATGCGGCATTGTTCTTATAAACCGACACATCCCGGGGATGCGGAGCCATCGGCTGTTCATAACACCACAAAAGGTGAAAGGAGAGATTCAGCCAGTCGCGGTACAACGGTTTGTATTTGAGTTCTTGATCCATAGCCATCCTCTGTCGCCATGCGTATGTTTAAAATAGTTAAATAATTAGTCAATAAGGATAACCGCAAACGCTCGTTTTTCTTGGTGCCATCAATACACTTATACCCGTCAGGATTCTTAACTGTGGTCTGAAAAAATAAGGTGTCCCGTGCGTCCGTTCATAAAGAAGAGCTTGAGAGGGATCATCGCCTCCGTTTCCATTGCTGCTGCAACTGCCGCGCCGCCGCCCGGTTACAACCTGACCTGGTCCGATGAGTTTGACGGGACGGAGCTTGATCCGGCTAAATGGGTGTATCGCGACGCAAGCAGTACGGATGTTCTGTCGATTTGTCTGGAGAAAAATGTCGTGGTCACAAACGGTATGCTCGATATCCAGCTGTTTAAAGAAAACTATACAACGAACGGTTTCAATTACAAATTTACAGGTGGAGGCACCATCACCGCCAGGCCGTTCCGGTACGGCTATTATGAGGTGAGCAGCCGGTTTGACGGCGGGTACGGCTGGCATGAAGCCTTTTGGGCCGCAGCGGTTCAGCAGCGTTCCGAGGCGGACCGGCCCCGGCTCGAGATCGATCCCTTTCAACATTTCGCTGCTTACGGGCCAAACGAGTTCATCGTCGGTCAAACCGAGTGGTATCCGGTGCGCGGATCCATGGCGAGGCTGAAGTACGTGAACCCGGCAATTGATTTCACCGCCTCGTTCAATCGCTTTGCGTTCGAGTTTACGCCTGAATACCTGATCTACTACCTGAATGAAGAGGCACTGGTTACCATTGATATGCGGACGACGGATCACCAGATCCCGCACAATGACTTTTATCTCTATTTGAGCTGCATTGGTACGAGCACGAATGCGACTTCTGCGGGGCTTTGCCAGTTCGATTATTTGCGCTGTTATGAAGCCGATGTTAACTCCCCGGACTTCATCGTCCGCCGGAACAGCATCGTTTCGGATCTTGATGCGAAAGTAAATGCAGGTCAGCATTCCGCAGGAGCGGACATCTGGATTCAAGCCGAAGACCTGCCCTCGCCGGGCGGGTGGACTAAGGAAATGAATATTGAGGGAGTTGTGTGTCTCCGGGGAAATCCACCGGGCCTGCCGGAAGAGCTCATTGCCCGCGGAAGTTTTAACGTTCCGGAAAGCGGCACGTATCATCTGTGGGTGCGCAGCCGTGACTTTCCCGGATCGAGCGTAACTCGTAGCTTTTCGGTGGCGGTGAACGGAACCCTCTCTACCAAGGTTTTCTGTGAGCACGATCAGGTTTATGTCTGGGAATACGGAGGCTCGTTCGAGCTGAGTCAACGGGCCACGCTGGAGTTGATTGATACGTCCTATTACGGCCGTTGCGATAAAGCCCTGTTAACGACCGATCCCGCGTTTGTTCCGAACGGGAGAGGTCCGCTCACGACGACGACCTTTTATGAACCGTCATCGATACCTCTACTGATTAACTCTACGGGCTTCACCGCCACCGCATCGGGCAGCTATACCAACCGGGACCCCGTATACGCGGTCAATGGAGCGGGCATGACGGGAGATACACACACTTCATCCGGGGCGAACGGGCTGATGTGGATGGGTGACAACAGCGGGTTGCCGAAATGGTTCAAGGTCGATCTGGGGCAACACTATGATCTGCACTCGATCGAAATCTACAACTTCAACTGGGCGGGCTATACCAACCGTGGTTGTAAAAACGTACAGCTTTATTACTCCAATGCGGCGTCGGATCCCGGCAATCCGCAGAACAACCCGGACAACTGGAAATCGTTCGGCAGTGCCTTTGATTTGGCACAGGCGCCCGGCACAGACCTTTACAATACACCTGATATCGTCGGCTTTCCTGTGCCGACCCGGTGGGTTTCCCTGAAAATTAACAGCACCTATGGCGACGGCGCTGGCGGCCTTTCCGAGGTTCGGTTCCGTGGGCGGGGTCTGCTGAACTCTCCGGGGGTGCCGACCGCTCTCTCGGATATTCCAGGAAACAACTCCACTGCGCTTTCCTGGGCGCATAATCCCGAATCGACCCTGTGGTATTACAAGGTATATCGTTCCAAAACCTCTGGCGGCCCGTACACGTTACTGGCCAATACGTGTGAAAACAAATATTTCGATGACACGGTAACCAACGGTGCGACCCATTATTATGCCGTTACTGCGGTTAACACATTGACCAACGAGTCCGGCTTCAGCAGTGAATATGCGGCCACGCCTCATTCGGGCTTCACCGTAACCGCATCGGGTAGCTCTACCAACCGGGAGCCCGTATACGCGGTCAATGGAGAGGGCATGACTGGAGATACGCACACTTCATCCGGAGCCAACAATCTCATGTGGCAGGCGGACGGTGCGGAGCCGAAATGGATCAAGATCGATCTCGGGCAACGCTACGATCTGGACTACATAAAGATTTATAATTTTAACTGGGCCGGCTATACCGACCGTGGAGCCAGAAGTGTGTTGGTGTGCTACTCCGATTCAAACTTCGATCCAGGTAATCCGGTCGATAACCTGCTCAACTGGAGATATGCACGCAGCTTCTTTGACCTGACGCAGGCGCCCGGAGCGAATGATTACGGCACAACAAACCCCGTCGCACCCGACACCATAAACATTTCGGCAACCGCCCGCTGGGTTGCGATCAAGGTGAACAGCGACTATGGCGGCGGGTCTGGCGGATTGTCGGAAATCCGTTTTTACGGGCGGACTGCGGATCTGGATGCCGACGGCCTCCCGGACGCCTGGGAGATTCAGCATTTCGCCGCCGCCAGTAATTGCACAGCCACAGCCGATCCTGATCATGACGGCTCTGATAACTATTCGGAATATTCGGCGGGAACCAATCCGAATGATCCCACTTCGGTTTTTAAAGCCGCGTTGCTTGTTCAGAACAGAAGCTGCTCGTTGAGCTGGGATCCAAAAGCAAACCGCTTGTACGATGTCGAATGGACCACCAACATCATCACCACGCCGTTTATTCCCATCCAAACGAATCTGACCCCTCCGCAGTCATCCGTGGTGCATACCAACAGTCCGTCGGAAAAAAACTTTTACAGAATCACCGTACGTAATATTCCGTTTATTCAACCTTGAGGCCGCTATGGAGCTGGAACCGCAAGGTTGATTCTAAACAAGTGAAAGGAGAGATTCGGCCCGGCGCAGTAAAGGCGTGTATGTTAAAAATAGTTAAGAAAATAGTCAATACGGATAACCGCAAACGCTCGTGTTTTACCCCGGCCGAAAATAGTATTCGAGTCGATTATGGATCTGTAACAAGGAGCTCTCTGTGCAAAATGTAGATTATGTAGTCTTAACCCTTTATCTGGCGGCCGTATTCCTGCTGGGCGTCCTGCTGTCATTCAAAACAAAAAGCTCGAACGATATGTTTGCTGCGGGCGGGGAATCTCCGGCTTGGACTTCCGGATTGAGCGCCTTTATGTGCATGTTTACCGCAGGCACCTTCGTGGTCTGGGGCGGCATCGCTTTCAAGTACGGGCTGGTCGCCATCGCGATCAATCTCTGTTACGGCGTGGCCGCCCTGCTGGTCGGACGGTTTGTCGCCGGCCGCTGGAAAGAGCTGGGCGTCCGTACCCCGGCTGAATTTATCACGCTCCGCTTCGGTGCTAAAGCGGTTCAGTTCTACACCTGGAGCATGATGCTCTACCGTCTGGTCAGCGTCGGCGTAGCTCTCTTTTCACTGGCCGTGATTCTCGTTGCACTGATGCCGCTCCCAGAAGGGCATTTCCTGCGCGATCCGGTCACCGGCAATATGTCGCTGATCTGGGCCATCGTGATCTTCGGAGCCACCGTCATTACTTACACCATGGTCGGCGGACTGTGGGGCGTGCTGATGACCGATGTGCTGCAGTTCATCATCCTGAATATTGCGGTTCTGTTTGTAATTCCCCTGTCATTAAAAAGCGTCGGTGGATTTTCGAACTTCATCCACAATGCACCGGAAAACTTTTTTGCCCTCACACTGCCCGGTAAATACACCTGGTTTTTCCTGGCTGGCTGGGCGGCCATTCACTTCTTCATGATCGGCGCCGAATGGGCATTCGCCCAGCGCTTCATCTGCGTATCCTCCGCCAAAGATGCCCGCAAGAGCATCTATCTGTTCGGCGGACTCTATTTGATCAGCCCGTTCCTCTGGATGCTCCCGCCGCTTCTTTACCGCCAGATCAACCCGACCGCTAATCCGGATCAGGCGTATATTCTTGCCTGCAAATCAGTCCTGCCGGTCGGAATGGTCGGCTGCATGCTGGCCGCCATGTTCGCCGCCACCGCCAGTTCGGTCAGCGGACAGCTGAATGTATTTGCCGGAGTATTGACTGAACAGTTCTATCACCGGATTTTCCGTCCCGAGGCCACCGAGAAACAGCTCATTAAAGCCGGGCGCATTTTTACCGTGCTGCTGGGAGCCTTAGTCATGGGCTTCGCGCTGAGCATCCCCTATCTGGGCGGCGCTGAAAAAGTCGTCATCTCCGTCACCAGCCTGATGGTCGGCCCGCTACTGGCACCGACGATCTGGGGACTGCTGGGCCGACGGATTACCGCGCGCGCCGTTGCAATCACCGCCGGAGTCTCCTTCTCCACCGGGATTGTCTGCAAGCTGATCCTCAAACTCAGCGGAACAACCGTAGACGTTCTGATCGGGGTCGTTCTGCCGATTGCCATTCTCTGCATCATGCATTTCCTTCAGAAAGGCACCGCCGAAGGCTGGGTTCGCGTCGAGCACCTCGAACGAAAAACGAGAGAATCCGGGATCAAAACCAAAGCCAGCCGGACTCCGGCTGTCGTCGTGGCAGTAAGTTTAGTCTGCTTCGCCATCATGATGTTCTCGCTGACTGCCTTTAACGGCCCCGAAGTCCGGGGACTCCTGATCGGCTTCGGAGTTGGCCTGCTCGCTATTTCTCTTTGGATTTTTGCCGTTTTAAAAAAGACCCGCGAACCCGGAAATGCTTAATATGGAAATCTGCTCTGTTTCTGAAAAACGGTCGCTTCATACGGTTGGGTTGGTGGCGGATCTCGCTGTCGCAGGCGGCGGTCTGGCCGGAACCTGCGCCGCCATCACCGCCGCCCGCGCCGGAATCCGGGTCGTGCTGATTCAGGACCGTCCGGTGCTCGGCGGCAATGCCTCCAGCGAAGTGCGCCTCTGGACGCTCGGCGCAACCTCCCACATGGGCAATAACAACCGCTGGGCCCGCGAAGGCGGTCTGGTTAACGAACTGCTGACCGAAAACCTCTACCGCAACCCGGAAGGAAACGCGCTGCTTTTCGATGCCCTGTTACTCGAAAAAGCAACCATCGAACCTAACCTGACTCTGTTGCTCAACACCGCGGTCTTTGATGTCATCAAGGAGGATGCCGAAACCATCTCTGCTATCAAAGCCTTCAACAGTCAGAACAGCACGCTCTACGAGATTTCCGCTCCGCTGTTTCTCGATGCCTCCGGCGACGGCATCCTCGGCTTTCTTTCCGGCGCGGCCTTCCGCATCGGACAGGAGTCCCGTGAAGAATTCGGCGAACTCTACGCGCCGGAAAAACCGTCAGCCGATCTGCTCGGTCACTCGCTCTACTTCATGAGCAAAAATACCGGAAGACCAACTAAATTCATCCCGCCTTCCAACGCGCTGGGCATGGAAGCGGTCCGCAAAATCCACCGCTACCGCGGCTTTGATTCCAAATCGCAGGCCTGCAATTTCTGGTGGATGGAGTACGGCGGCCATCTTGACACCATTCATCAGAGTGAAGAAATCAAGCAGGAACTCTGGCGCGTGGTGTACGGCGTCTGGAACTACATCAAAAACTCCGGCGAATTTCCCGAAGCGGAAACGATGACACTGGAATGGATCGGCCACATTCCTGGAAAACGGGAAAGCCGCCGCTTCGAAGGCGACTATATGCTGATTCAGCAGGATCTGATCGAACAGCGCGAACATGCTGATGCGGTTTCATACGGAGGCTGGGCCATCGACCACCATCCGGTAGAAGGACTTTTCAGCGAAAAGCCCGGCTGTACCCAGTGGCACAGCAAAGGCGTATTCCAGATTCCCTACCGTACCCTCTACAGCCGCAACATCAGCAATCTGTTCCTCGGCGGACGCATTATCAGCGCCAGCCATATCGCTTTCGGCTCCACCCGCGTCATGGCCACCTGCGCCCACACCGCACAGGCCGTTGGAATCGCCGCCGCACAGTGCCTCCGCGACGGCCTGCTCCCTCGCGAGCTGCTGAATACAGCCCGCATGAAAAAACTTCAACAGGAGCTGATCCGCGAAGGTCAGTATATTCCGTCCGTCAAAGCTGAAGATCCGGCAAACCTTGCGGCCTCCGCAACCGTCTCGGTCTCGTCCGTCTGTACACTGGGCCGGCTGTCCCCCGGCAGTGATTCCATTCTGCTCGATTACGCTCAGGCGCTGATGCTGCCGGTTAAACCGGGAACACTACCCGCCGTCACGTATCGGCTGAATGTCGCAAAACCGTCGACCCTGCGCGCAGAATTGCGCGTCAGTTCCAAACCGGAAAACCACACTCCGGATGTCACGCTGGAAACGATTGAACTTCCGCTTGCAGCCGGAACCGGACAGGCCGTCACGCTCAGGTTCAATAGTCTGATCGATACAGAGCGTTACGCATTCATCTGCCTGATGCCTAACCCCGCAATCTCGGTCCGAATGAGCGACGAACGGCTTACCGGCCTCCTGACAGTTTACCAGAAATTCAATGCCGCCGTCGCCAAAACCCCGGCGCAGACTCCGCCGGAAAACTGCGGTATCGACTCTTTTGAATTCTGGATTCCACAACGCCGCCCCGGCGGTAAGAACCCGGCGGTTGAGATCAATCCTCCCCTGAATTGCTTCCGTGTTGAAAATCTTTCCAATGGCTGGAACCGTCCGGTCAGTCAGCCCAACGCCTGGGTTGCCGCGCCGGAAGACAAAGATCCATCGCTAACTCTTGAGTGGAAACAGCCGCAAACCATTTCACGCATCGATCTGTTCTTTGACGGCGATTACGACCACCCGATGGAAACAGTGCTCTGGGGCCACCCCGAACGGGAAGTTCCGTTCTGCGTGAAACAGTACCGGATTATCGACGAAGCCGGAAATGTTCTGGCCGACGTTCAAGACAACCATCAGGCGCAAAACACCATCAGGTTCAGCAAGCCCGCGAGAATCAAACAGCTTAAAATCGAAACTTCCGCAGCGGGAACCTCGGTTCCGCCCGCTGTGTTCGCAGTTTACTGTTACGCCTGATGAATCTCATTACGGCGTTTCCCTGAACCGCTTCCTGACTGCGGTAAGCGTAAAATTCAGCGGGTCGTCACCTCGGCCGGTTCGCCATCATTAAAGGTAATGACCATCCGGCCCCCGTCAGCCACCGGAAACCGGATAACCGCGCAGCTTTTATCAACCGTCACCTCCACAGCGGCGGTCCAGTCCGCAACAGCGGATACATTGCGGATCGGCGCCACGATGGAGGGGATCACCAGCCGGGCCCCGCGCGTCAAGGCCGTATGCACGGAATAGGCCGTCACGGGCACACGCTTTGACGGATTCATCGGATCTTTCTGCAGATGCGCCGCCAATGGCTGTCCCGTTTCAGGAAACAGAAAAAGGGTCGGGAATCCGTTCGTGCTCCGGGCCAGCTCCGGCGCCGCCGGATAATGGGGGGATTGAAGCACCCAGCGGAGATCAGCGGACGTTGTTTGGACTCCCGGCCATATCTGATAGATGACTCCCGCATTGAAATCCCCGCGAAAGGAAGAGTCCGCGATAATCGTATCGAGCACAACCAGCACGCCATTGTGCAGCAAAACCATTTCGCGGCGGGCGCTGACGCCTTCATATTGAAACCGGCTGTAGTCCGCCACTCCGAAGGCCGCACCGGAGGAAAGATTGGTGGCGGAAAAACGCCGCAGGACATAACTCTTATAATCGTCTGTACGCCCCAGCTTTTCCAGATATTCGCCGGACGGGCTAACTTCCCCTGATGACGCCGGAACGAGCGGAAACGGAAAACAGGCCGGCGCAATGAGGGGCTGGTTGATGTGATTGCCGTTACCCGGCCTCTCCACATACGTGCCCGAATGGATGGTATCGAACTGCAGATTATCTATACCGATCCGGTGATCCGGTGCGTTCTTCGACTGGGAGAAGCTCAGATCCATAAGAAAGTACGGGGAACGGGGATGGGTGCCGGTGCGCAGGATAAGCTTGTCCTGAACCAGGCCGGTTTTCTTATCCCCCCGCCCAATCCGGTTGCCCTTCTTTTCGCCCTCCACATGGGTCAGCCGGGCGGTTGTCAAAGAGAGCGGTGCGGATTGCGGAAAGGCCGCGCCGCGAACCTGCCACTGGTTGATACCTGCCGGGAAAATATCCGGGATATCAGGCCCCCGGGATCCTTTAGGGAGCAACGTACGGTCCTGCTGCAAGCGGTCTTCATATTTGCGCGCCGCATACAGCAGAAGAGGATCATCAAACAGGCGGTACGCCATTTTCAGTGTCCAGGGCATGCCGTCACCAGCCGAGACAAACAAGCTGGCGTCCGGATGCGGCGGCCTGCCCCCGCCCATGGATTTGCCCCATTTGGCGGCTTCCCCGCTGTTCATGATCGTATGGGCCATCCGATTCGCAATGCGGCGGAAATCACTGCGGATGAGCAGGTCGTCCGTCTTCCCGAGAAAAAACGCCAACCGCATTAAAACGGGGATTCCGGTGCCGGCATCATAGTGAGGTGAATTATCGCCGTCATACCCGAAATCCCGCATCCATCCATCCCAGCAGACCTTGAAGGTTTTACGGGCGACCGGATACTTTCCCGGGGTGTCGGCATAAAGAAACTCGATCCAGCCGCCAATCTCCATATGGAAGACTTCTTTGTTATATCCTCCGGACAGCCAGTGGCCGGTGAACCGCCCCTTGTTTTCAATGTAAGTCTTAATCCACTCTTCAGTTCTGCCGCGCAGTTCGCCATCGTACTCCCCGAGCAGTTTCATGCCCGAGGCACAAATAAGAATGGCGTTGAAGGGTTGACAGGTGTTCAGGTCAAAGGGGTAGCCAAGATATTTAGATTCCGACTCCCCGGCCCGGGCTTTGTTGATGTCGTTTTGGCATTCGGCCAGAAACTTCTTCCCAGCGATATCCTGAAGCGCGAGCAGCTTCGAAACCAGAACCGGTTTAAGCTCCGGATAGTCTTCGTCGAGAGCAAAGCAGGTGATGGCCAGCAACCGGTGGGCCCGTTTATACACACTCTGGCCGCCGGCGCTTTCGTCGTCGTCATCCGACTCCGCCGCCTTACGCCTCGCCGCGTGCCGGCCCCGCGAGTCCAGCTCCGGCAGAAAGCTCTCGATCCAGACATCCAGACGGCCAGCCTCCTTTGCAGCCAGCAACGTGGCGACAAACTGCTGATCAAGTTTCTCAAGCCGCTGCTCGCGGGTGCTGATCTCATCAGGGGTCTCGTGAAAAGGCACCCAGTCCATAGGAAACAGAGCCGATCCCGGATCCCCCGCTGCAGAGGCCAGCTGCACAACCGCAACCGAAATGACGACCGCAGAAACCCTCAGCCACGTGCTTAGTCCGATCATATTTTTACTTCCCTGAAAGTTTCGGAGAAAGAATCCCCGACTCAGCCTGTCCGGACGGCAGCAACCCGGTCACGACCACAGCCCCGTCATCTCCGGATTTCAGGAACACCATGTGCGGAACCCCGAAGAAGCCGCCCGATTTGCCATTATGCGCGGGAATATTTATTCCGCCGGCCGGACAGGAAACTTTGTAAACTCTATCGGTAAATTTGCCGCCCCAGACCATGGTTAAATCCGTTTTCTGCCAGCCGTCCGGGATCTCCGGCGTCCCGCGGTCCTGAACCGCAACATACATCACCGCATCACGATCCGTTTTAAATGAAAACGGTATTCCGGGCTCGCTGCTGTTCCCTCTCGCCGCATACACATAGGTGCTCCCGACCAGTTCAGACGGAACCTTGGAAACCGTTAATCCCCCGATCCCGCGCTTGCAACTGACTGGCGGTATCTCGGGCATCCACGAATCGGTGCGGAACGGCGAGGCCGGAAAGCCTTCTTGATTAAACAGATTGCATCCTGACGGGTTGTTCGCCCAGGCATAGCGCACCGCGACCGGATTCTTCACGCCTGGCGAGCTGACAACAACGGTATTGTTC
Organism: Pontiellaceae bacterium; assembly: GCA_044352355.1. Classification (GTDB taxonomy): domain Bacteria; phylum Verrucomicrobiota; class Kiritimatiellia; order Kiritimatiellales; family Tichowtungiaceae; genus Tichowtungia. The sequence continues at coordinate 31,115 of JBILEA010000005.1, forward strand.
ACGATCTCTGCCTCCGCCGGAATAAACCGGCGGTCTTCCCCCGCAACCTGAAACGTTTTTAACTCTCCGCCGCCACGAACGGTCAAACCGGATCCGATATTATCAAAAGAAAGTACCGCCTTGTTTCCCTCAAACCGGACGGACCGATAGATCGGCCCGCCGGGCACCAACGCTTTTCCGTACGTGCGGACCAGCGCCTGCCGGGCCAGCCGCTCTCCCGCCGGACGTTTGTTTTTGGGATGAATGTCGTCGGGATCCCCCGAGTCGATCGTAATGGCCACGCCGGCGCTGGGACCGTCCCTGCTGAAATTTAAAATACTTTCCCGGACATACGCCCAGGCATCGGGCTCCGTGGTCGCCGCCTTGAAGTTCGGCAGTTGCACGGCATAGACCGGGAATTCGTATCCCCAGACCGCGCGCCACTCCTTGGCCAGACAGCCCAGCTGTTCGCGATACAATATCGCATCATGCACGGTGTGCGCATTGCCTTCCCCCTGATACCAGAGCAGTCCGCGCAGGCCGTACGGTACCAGCGGGTGAACCATTCCGTTGTACAGTTTGCCGGGGTAGTACTTCCATGGCTGCGCATCCGCGACACCCTGCTCTTTTTTCCGGTCTTCCTGCGCTTTAAAAGCCATGACCGATGGAAATTTTTCATGCGCTCCTGCAGGAATCCAAGTTTCAATATGCGTCCCGCCCCACGCCGCCCGGATTAACCCGACAGGAACGCCCAGCTCTCTGTGAATTTCCGCCCCGAAAAAATAGGCCGTGGCGGCAAACTGCTCCAGCGTATCCGGAGAGCAGACCAGCCAGTCACCGGAACAATCTGCCTGCGGTTCAAGCGAGTCCTTCAGCCCGATGCGGAAAATACGGAGAGCCGGATAATCCGCCGCTTTTTTCTCCTCGGCCAACCCCGTCACCGTTTTCATCCCCATGATCATGTTCGACTGACCGGAGCAGAGCCAGACCTCACCAACGAGAACATTATCGATTTCCGATTGTTGATTTCCGATTGATGAATGGACAACCAGTTTGCCTGGAGTAGCCGATGCATGCATCGGGTCAAGCTCCACTTGCCACTTGCCGCTTGCACTCGTCAATCCCTTCTTTTTCTGCCCGGCAAATTCAACGGTCACCTCCGCGCCGGGATCAGCCCAGCCCCAAACCGGAACCCGTTGCTGTTGCTGAAGCACCATTCCATCCGAAAAAATCGCCGGCAGACGAAGTCCGGCATGGCACGGCAACGCCGCCCACATCACCGTTACACATACAAACAGCCACTTATATGAAATTAAGTTCATTAGTATTTTTTTCCATGTTTCCCTCTCCCTCGGAGCCCCTCTGACTCCCTCTAGCGCAGCGGTTGTAAAAACATTCGCGGTTAAACTGCTCTTTCAAGGATTAAACACGCTCAAATCCCATTCATCCCGCCATTCGATGCGCGGACCGCCGGGCGTAAACTTCAGCGGCAGCCAGATGTAACCGGCGTTGATCGGATCCTCCGGTTGATTAATATCGAACATGGCAATATATGCGCCCTTCTTACCGGGAACCGGATAGACAAACGTACTTTGTCCGCCGAAGGTCTTTTCCGGCCCGAGTTGATTGTGCGGGTTCACGCCCCGGCAGGGATTGCCGAGGGATTTATAAGGTCCGGTGAGGTAATCGGCAACGAACAGGCGCGCCGCATTCGGAGCCCAGCCGCTACTGCCTGAGCCCAGCAGGTAAACCTTTCCGTCACGCCGGAATAAAGCCGGAGCCTCCGTGGCATTCTCCACGCCATTCATCACAACATACTCGCCGGCGGGCTTCAGGCCGTCAGCCGTCAAGCGTCCGCAAACCAAGGGCTTGTCCTTCCTTACTGAGTCCGGCTTGCGCACAGCGATGTGATACGCCGCACCATCTGAATCCTGAAAGATCGCAAAATCACCGGAACCGGTTTCACTGCCCCCGCCGAGAAACTTCCCGTGGTATTCGAACGGCCCGGTCGGTTGCGTGGCCGTTGCTACCCCGACATATGCTACCTTCGTTACGAGTTTGCCCTCGGGGCTGATTGGATCGTAGAGCTTGAAATACATAACAAACCGACCCGTGGCCGGAATGTAAATCACCTTGGGCCGGTCAAGGATTCCTGCATGAGCCACCTCCGGGGACATCCCTTGGGTCGTTTTGGACAGCACCATGCCGGCGTTCTCCCAGTTCAGAAGATCGGTGCTGGTATAGCAACGGACACCGGCCTCGTTGCTCTGCGACTCCGTCAACCCTTCAATCTTATGCGCTCCGTACCAGTAATACCGGCCGCCGTGATAAAGGATGCTGAAGCCGTGGGCATTAATGCGCTCCCCTTGGACGTCCGGCCAGACCACTCCCGGGTAAAACGCCTTCCTTTTTTTCTCTGCCGTGGCGTAGCGTTTAAGCACGGCCGAAGGGGTGATGAGCTGAACCGTTCCGTCCGGCTTGTGCCCGTTCAATATAAACCGGAATTCCTGCGCGTCCGCAGCAACCGGAACCGTGAACTCCCACGGGAAGCTGCGGTCTTCTGTCCGCCGTTCACCGCTGCCGTCGTTGGACACCATCTCGACTTTCACAAAGTCCTGTTTGCTGTACTCCAGAAAAACATATGCCGTACGGGTCTGTGACCCGAGGTTCAGAATCATCGCCCGGCCGGCAACCTCGCCCAGACCAATCAGATCGCAGTCCCAGGCCGCCGTCTGATTCAGATCGGCAATCCGGTTCTGGAACTGCGGCTTAACCGTCAGCCCGGTGATGATGACCGCGCTTAACCCGCGAGCCGGCACCGGGACGGTCAGCTTCCCGTTGGCCACCACAACGGATTTAGATTTCTTCCCGTTGATGATCAGTTCTGCCGTATACACCGCGTTCTTTACATCAGGAAGCAACTGCTCATTAAACTCGACCTTCGCCTGCACATCCGCCGCCGATTCGTTCATAAGCGCAAGATAGAGGCTGTTCGTTCCGCGGGCGGCGATGTAGTTGATCTGATCCGGTACGGCAAGCAGCCTCTGCGGCATCCACAGCAGCGCGTCATGATGGCCGTAAAACCGGCCCGTCATGGCGCCGTATGCTTTGTTCTGCAAATACGCATACCCTTCGCTGTAGTTGTACGAAAAATCGATCGCTCCGCCGGAACGAACATGCGCATCAGTCACCAGATAATCCAGCAGCATGGAGATCATCGGGAAAACATGATTGTAATGGAAAGAGGTGACACTCTGATCTTTGTGCCCGATCAGCGGAAAATTCTCTTTTTCATAGGCGGTCGTGCGGGCCGTATTGATGTGATAACCGGGAAAATTACTGTAGCGCCCGATGACAGCGGACCGGGCGACATCCATCAGGAAGAAGTCGTTGCACAGATAGCCGATCTTCCGCATCCAGGGGGCATGATTGGCCATGAAAATGGCCCGGTGTCCGCTGCTGGTTCCGGACGATTCCGGAGTCAGCCCGATTTCAGAGAGCCGCCAGGCCGGAACCGTTTCTTCCGGAAGAAACACCGGCTTGTGTCCTTTGCCTTTCAGATACCAGTATTCCGGAGCTTTGCCGTCTTTGTTTACGGTAATATCTTCATCCGGAATGGCTGGCGCAAACCAGATGTACTGCGCATACCGGCGGGCACCCTTGTGTGCGGCCTCTAAATACCGCTGCTCACCGGTCGCCTCGTAAAGCATCAGCAGGTCAATGTAGCGGGGCGCATATCCCGTCCAGAAAAAGAATCCGCTGGCCTGCGGATCTTTAAAGTCGGTCTGCGGCGTGTCCATGCGGCTTTTAATATATTCATCCGCCCCTTTTTTAGCCGCCTCCAGATAGCGGCCGTCTCCGGAAGCGCGGTACATCGTCAGGGAGGTCCACCAACTCTTTCCGTCTTCCTGTTCGTCCAGATTACGAACGCGTTTTTTGCCGTATTCGTCGGCTGCCAGAGTTCGAAAGACCGGACTGGCTCCGTGAAACATGCTGTAAAGTGCGCCCAGCTCACTGATTGGCGCGGTCGGCCCGTTCAGCCGGTAGGAGGGAAATTGTATTTTCTGACTTTCATCCGTTGTGAAAAGGAACTTCCCCCGCGACAGCATGTATTCCATGTAAGGGTAAGCCCGGCGCTTAAACAGTTCCTCGCTGTCCATCACAATGGCCAGATCCAACGGATCAATGCTCGATACATTTTTTACCGCACCCGGCGCATCGGTGGAATAATTACAGCCCTTATTCTCTTCATCAAACAGGCTCCAGTGACTCATCCCGTAATCCGTCATGTTATCTATGGTCCGGTTCATTGACCCCGGCGCATTGGAGCGGTAATCGCGGAATCCGAACAGTCCGCAGGCCGTCTGCTCCAGCGCATCGGTCGTATCGCCCTTGCCCGCAAACAGCCGCATAGAGAAAACAAACGGAACGCCGGACTTCATTTCAGATCCCGCCCCGCCCAGAACCGGCGCAAACAGCATCGGCCGGGCAAGCCCCTTGGCGTCGCGTACAGCAACCCCGAACCGGGAATTGTCGACCAGCGGGAGCGGATCGAACGGAAATTCTTTTGAATCCGCCACCACCCCGACGGTGACTCCGCCGCGTGTCACAAAGGCGGAAGGAACCGGGCAATGAAACGCCAGAGTCAGGTGACTTTTCTGCGGAAACCGTTTTTCCTGCCAGATCAGCGGCTGCCAGATTTCATCGGCTTCTTCAATCGTGCACCCGGGCGCGCCGATATACCCGATTGAATAATAACCCGGCCGGAGCGGAGTGAAGCAATACGTGAGAACCGGCAAAGCATTCCCCTCCGGCAGCGTCAGCTCTGCACTCAAGGTGAATCGCCCGTTTCCATCGAAGGCCCACCGCAGAGTACGTCCGCTTACGGAACAGTTGGCTGCCTGCACACTGAGCACGGATCCCGCCTGAAAAAGATCGTCGGTCCGGCCTGATTTATCGCCTTTTAAAATCGAAGCATCAAACCCGTCGCCTTCGGCAAAAGCATCCCGACGATTGCCGCCGGCAAGTCCGGCCGACACCCCGGCAACTGCGGCCTTCCAGGTCGTAATATTATAACGCGTCCCGTCATCCATCGGACGAAGCTTCAGCTCCGGATTGCTCAGATTAAAAAAAACCGTGAAAGCCAGATCAAACTCGCGGCGTCCGATTTCCGCCCCTTCCAGCACCACCTTGCTTTCATTCAAGACGGTCAGCTGATAGCGGTCATTTTTAATACAAACCGGCTTATCAGGCAATGCAGGCGCGAACCCCGCTGTAATAAAAACTCCGGCGACTAAAAGGTTGAACAGCCTAATTTTCATCCTCATCATAACAAGCCTTCCGGTTGTGAATTACATCAAACAGAACTTCACAGTAACGGCATCCCGGACGGAAACCAATCTGGCAAGGTTGGTTTTTTTGATCAATAACTTACCACTTAGCACTATCTAACTCTCCTCGCCGTCATAAAAAGTTGTCGCCACCGCGAAGCGCTTCCCGCTACCTTACGAGTCAGAAATACTCAGAAAAAAGATATCCAGCTGAAATTGGAATGACTCAATGGGAATTTACGACAGGGATTACATGAAAGCGCCGACGGCCCGTCCTCGTGCCAGCAAGCCGTCTTTCTGGCAGCGGCTTCGTTTCCGGCTTTGGCTGGTGTTCAAAGGCAAAAACAAGAAATGACCGGTAAACCATTGCTCTGCCCTGATCGATTCATGCGCTGTGGGCATAATTCATTAAGATACCGGACGAGTAAAATGGCTGGCAATCGGGCGGCGGCGGTTTTATGGTCTGCCATCAACAAGGGAGATTTTATGCGCACGATGCCCGGTTCAGTTCTGATGTTTTTCGCTCTTTCTATCGTTCTCACCGGCTGCAAAAAAAAGCCGGATCCCGTTCTGCCGCCACCGACGGCTGAAGCCATCGCGGCATTTACTGAGGCTGCTTACAACGGGGACGCGCTCAAGGTTGCCGACGCGCTCAAAGCCGGTATGCCGGTCAATCAGGTTGAGACCAATGGAAATTCCGCACTGATGCTGGCTTCTTTCAACGGCCATATCGAGACCATGAAGGTTCTACTCGATGCCGGCGCAGATATAAATCAGCGCGACATGACCGAGCGCACACCACTGATGTTCGCCGCCTCTGGGCCCTTTCCCGTAGCCGTTAAACTGCTCCTCGAAAGAGGTGCCGATATTAACGCCATTGATAAAACAGAGCACTTCTCCGCGCTCATGTTCGCCGCCGCCGAAGGACTTTCGCCCGTGGTCGATATCCTGCTTGAAAAAAAGGCCAATCCGAAATTGCAGGATAAAGATGGGGATACCGCCGCCAGCTTCGCCCAGAAACGCGGTTTCACCGAACTGTCGCAAAAGCTTCAACGCCTGATCGATGCACCTTAGGAGAATTCATGACTGACGATACGCTGTCTGATGCCGGTTCGTATAAGTTCGGCCGATTTGAAAAAAATGCTGAGGAACTTGCGCGGCTCAAATTGCAGGCCACCGTTGCAATTGATGTGGAGCGGGAGCTATGGAAAGGTGCCGGACTAAAGCCCGGCATGAACGTTCTGGATGTAGCCTGCGGTCCGGGGTTTACCGCCTGCGAACTGGCCAAAACCGTTGAACACGGAACGGTGACGGGCGTCGATATCAATGAAGAGCTGATCTTTGTTGCCCATCAGGCCAAAGTGTCGGAAAAGGTGGATAACGTCGCATTTCGCACGGGCAATCTCTACGACCTCCATATACCGGAAAACAGCTTCGACTTTATCTATGCCCGCTTTGTTTTCCAACATTTGGAAAAACCACAACTCGCACTCCAAAACATTCTGCGCGTTTTGAAGCCCGGTGGCATCCTGTGCATAATGGACATTGACGACAACTGGACGAGCTTTTCACCAGAAAGTAACGCCTTCGTCAAATTCATCCGCAAGTCCGGCGCCGGACAAAAACGTAAAGGCGGCAACCGGCTGATCGGCAGTCAGCTCTACGGGATGTTAAGCGAGGCTGGGTTTAAAAACGTCAGTACAAAAATCCGTCCGATCACTACCGAGGAACTCGGCGTACGGATGTTCCTCGGCGTGGCCGTTCTTTTTCGCGTAGAGATGCTCAACAAATTTCAAAAACTGCTGGCGTTGCCCCAGCTCCGAAAAATCAAAGCCGCCGCACAAGCTCCACACGCCTGGGGATCAGTCGGCATCTTCGTCTCCACCGGCACCAAGAGCTGATTCAAATGCAGTTTAAAGGCAACAACGACCAAAGCAGTGCGCGCTACTGGGATGACCTTACGGAACTCTATCAAAAAGAAACGCGCATCTCGACGAACGATTTTCATTATGGCCCGCTTCTTCCCGGAGATTCCACCCTTGGCCTGCTCCCTCCTGTGCCGCAACGCAGTGGCTTCCAATGTTTGGAAATCGGTTGCGGCGCAGGACAGAACTCCATTTTTCTAGCCAAGCAAGGTGCGCGGTGCATAGCCACGGATATTTCTGAAGAGCAACTAGCGTACGGACGCAAGCTGGCCGCAACCGAAAAGGTCGAAGTGGATTTCCGTCGTGTTTCAATGGATGCACTGGGCTCGCTCGGAACGTTCGATCTGATTCATTCAACCTACGCACTACCTTTTTCCTCCAACCCACAAAAGGTGATTACCGATACCGCCGCCATGCTCAAGCCCGGCGGAATTTTTCTGCTGACGACCGGGCATCCACTCTATGCCGGTGAATGGCTCGACATCGGTGATAACGAGGAAGGCTTATTTCTACCGGACTATTTCCGACCTGAACCGGATGTGCGTATGTCGTTAGACGACAAAACCATGAGCGCGGCGCACTATTGGCCCATCTCAACTATCGCGGAGTGGATTCATTCCGCCGGACTGGTGATCGACCGACTGCTGGAACCGGCCCCCATGCCGATTCCCGCAATGAGTGAAACCGAAATCTGTGCCCAAGTGCCTTATGACAGTGCGGGCTGGCGGGAACTGTATCCTCAACTGGCTCGTATTCCCGTCGT
>JBILEA010000274.1:0-3751 GCA_044352355.1 Pontiellaceae bacterium
GGGGCTACACGATGATTTCTGCGCAACTACGTCGTTCTGCGGCGGAGTCGATGCGCAGAATCTGCTGGTTAACGGCACCCCGGATGAGGTTCGCGCCAAAGTCCGCGAACTGCGGTCGATTTTCCCGACCGGTTTGATCATCTCGCCGAGCCACGAGGCGATTTTACCGGATATTCCTCCAGAAAATATCGCCGCTTTGTTCGGGGCGGTGCAGCTCAAAAGCTGAACCCGGCATTTTGAAAAGGGAGAACTGTCTTTGAAGATGGTTTAAACAGAGTGTAATAAAATAAAAGGGGTGCGGTGGACCCACCGGCCATAGGAAGGATTCATTTATGTTGAAGAAAAAACGGGCGATCGTAAACGGATGGCTGTTTATTCCCGGATCCATGGTGTTTGCCGCATTTACCTGGGGAGTGGTGCAGACCATTCCGGGCATTATGCTCAAGAGCATGGATGTGTCCAATACGTTGGTGGGGCTGGCCGGGCTGCTGGGCTTGCCGCTGTCATTCCGGTTCCTGCTCGGACCGTTTGTGGATGGCCGTGGAACGAAACGAAACTGGGTGCTGGTGTCGCAGCGCTTTATCACCGGCGCGATGCTGCTGGTGGCGGCCTTCTGTGCCTGCTGTATTTTCTTTGATTGGCACGCCTTTCAGATGCAGATCTTGATGATGATCTTTGCGCTGATGTCTTTTATGTCCTTATTTCATGACATTGCCTGGGGCGGCTTTTTTCTGGCCTCGGTGGATGAACGCGATAAGGCCCTTTTTGTCGGGGTGAATTCGGCGTTCGTCCGTCTGGCGATCATTTTTGCGCAAGGCTTCATGGTGATCTTGGCCGGTAAAATTCAGGCGCAGACCGGTAAGGTGATGGCGGGCTGGGCTGTCTGTTTCGGGCTGCTCGGGCTGATTCAGCTGGTGCTGATGGTTTACCATCATTTCATCTATCCCTATCCGGTGCTGGACAAGCCGGTTCCTGCAGAGGAGCAACAACCATTTCTTAAGGTGTTCGCCCGTTTTTTTGAGTTGCCTCGCGCCGGTGTAATTCTGGCGTTTGTGTTTCTGTATCGCATCGGTCAGGGACTCCAGAATTTCATGCAGGTTCCTTTCCTCATGGATTCGCCGGAAAACGGCGGGCTGGGGTTGACGCTTCAGCAGGTGGGCGTGATGAACGGTGTGCTGACCATGCTGGCTATGGTGATGGGCGGGGTGGTCGGAGGACTGTTGCTGAAAAAATATGGCTTGCGGAAAACCATCTGGCCGTTTGCCCTTCTGATGACGGTGCCTAATCTCGGGTATGTCTGGCTGGCGCAGCATCCGGTTTATTCGACGATTCCGTTCATGGGCACTCAAATTAATGGGTGGGCTCAGCTGGTGATGTTGATTGAGGCCCTCGGATACGGAATGGGTTTTTCCAGTTTTGCGTTTTTGCACTGTGAGGTGTCTCGAGGACCCTATCGCGCCACTTTCTTCGCGCTGGTGACCGGCGTGATGAATATCAGCTGGATGTTGAGCGGTGCAATCAGCGGTATCCTGCAGGAAGCCGTCGGCTACACCTGGCTGTTTGTGTTGGGGATTGTGACTTCGATTCCGGGAATTTTGATCATCGCATGGCTGCCGCTTAAAGAGTTGGCGGAGCGCGGTCAGGAAGAGGATGCCGCCCGGCACAGGGAGTCTGTGAAGGTCTCTTAACCTCTACGGCATTTGCCGGGGTGCCCTCAACCGGCGACTGTAATGTGTTGCAGCGGGTGGAAAACGGGGAGAGTGCACTCTCCCCGTTTTTTAGTACGTCAGACATGACATGTGACTGGGATGAAAGTTCCCGACGAGCCGCGATGAAACGGAATCGAATAGTCAAAGGCAACTGCGTAACCGCGAGGTTGGGTGGGAAGGAAGCCGGAGACAAAACTTGGACGGAACGAACAGAAACTGGATAGAAGGCCGACGGGGCGGGAAAGACGGCTATGGACGCTCACTCCCGGTATTTCATCAGGAGCTCTGACGGTAAATCCAGTCCGCACCAAGGGAAAGCCGCATGTCTTATTCTGAGAGACCTGCACATCTGCCCGGAGGGCTACGCCGTCCGTGAGGCTGGCGGATGGGTGTGCAGGAGTCAGCAGAGGCCATAGTAGTCCGCTCCTTGCGGATGAAGGGCTGAATTCATTGAGTCGGAAACGGAACACAACGTTCATGGATGCAAGCAAACAGAAAGTTTCGGCGGGGCAGCTGGAGTTATTCAGTCTGTCTGCTGAATGCCTGCCTGCTTTGGATAAGGGTTCAAGTCCCTTGTCTGGGGTCGTGGAGGCGTTTGAACCATCGGTGGCACAGAGTGGAGACCGAACCGCGACCGAAAACCTGATGGAGCAGATCGCCACACGGGCGAACCTGTTCCGTGCGTGTCGGAAGGTGAAGGCCAACAAGGGATCGGCAGGAGTGGATCGTCAAACGGTTCAGGAACTGTCGGCTTGGCTGGAAACCGGCTGGCACGAACTGCGGGAAGAGCTTCTTGGCGGGGCATACGAACCGAACCCGGTTCGCGGGGTGCAAATCCCGAAGCCCGGTGGAGGCGTTCGGCAACTGGGCATTCCGACGGTCAAGGACCGGCTGGTGCAACAGGCCATCCTGCAAGTACTCGAACCCCTGCTTGATCCGAAGTTTTCGGATTCAAGCTACGGGTTCCGCCCCGGACGAAGTGCCCATGACGCCCTCAAGGCAGGAAGTGCATTCGTAGAGGAAGGCCGCGCAATCGTGGTTGACCTCGACTTGGAAAAGTTCTTCGACCGGGTGAATCACGACATCCTCATGAGCCGTCTTGCGCGGCATGTGGATGACAAGCGACTGTTGAAACTGGTACGCCGGTTTCTGCAAGCGGGACTGATGCAGGCGGGCGTATGCGTCCGGCGGGAGGAGGGCACGCCGCAAGGCGGGCCGCTCTCGCCGCTACTGGCCAACCTGTTGCTGGATGATCTCGACAAGGAACTTGAACGGCGGGGACATTGTTTCTGCCGCTATGCGGATGACTGCAATATCTACGTATACTCGCAGAAAGCGGGCGAACGGGTGATGGAGTCTGTGACCCAGTTCCTTGAAACCCGGCTGAAGCTCAAAGTCAACCGAATGAAGAGCGCTGTTGCGCCGGTTTGGGAACGGAAGTTTCTGGGCTATCGGCTGTTGATGGGCGGAAAGCTAGGAATCGCGCCGCAAAGTGAGGCGCGGGTGAAAGAGAAAGTCCGGCAGATTACCCGCCGCAACCGGGGCAGATCCCTGGGAGCGGTCGTGCTGGAGCTGAACGCGTTGATCCGCGGATGGGTCGCCTACTTCCGTCTGGCACAAGCCAAAGGAATAATGAGCGATCTGGATGCGTGGTTGCGTCGCAAGCTCCGCTGTCTGAAACTCAAGCAATGCAAACGAGCGGTCGGGATCGCCCGGTTCCTGATGGAGCGGGGCATTGATCGCGACGGAGCATGGAAACTCGGTGGAAGCGGAAAGGGATGGTGGCGCATCGCACTATCCCCGCAGGCGCACCGGGCGATGGGGACGAAGTGGTTCGAGGAAATCGGACTTGCAGGATTTACAGACAGGTACAGGAAGTTGGAGTCAATCACTTAACGGAAACCGCCGTATGCCCTAAAAGGCACGTACGGTGGTGTGAGAGGCGGGGCAACCCGCCTACTCGATTTGGAATAAGCCATTTTTTGCTTTTACGAACCATTGGCACCCCACGGAATGTTGGAATGAAGGAATACTGGATTAAT
>JBILEA010000275.1:0-3736 GCA_044352355.1 Pontiellaceae bacterium
CTATAGATCCGCCGAGGAGAAAAACGACCGGGACGGTCGTTTTACTTTCTATCAGCATCAACCCGCCGAAATAATTTTCACCGACTCACCAATCAGCACCAGTGCCGCCGAAACCGCCGTGCCGGGATGAAGTTTCTGAACAGCCTCGCGATACGCTTCGAGTTGCGGCGAATACAGTTCCAGCGCCGACTCCGGCGTTTCGTTCGTGAATTTATAGTCGAAAATCTTCCAACCATCGGAAAGTTGCGCAAGCAGATCAATCGTTCCGTCCAGCATCACGTTGCCGCGTTTCAGCACAAACGGATGTTCCGTAAACAGCGCCGTCGCACATGCTGTCTCTTTGCGAAAAACTTCACGCGCCGCTTCAAGCTGCGGAATCAATTGATCAGCCTCCACTTCGCCAAATTCCGCGCTGAACAGCGCAACCAGTTTTGGAATATCACCGGCCCAGTTATTCTTCGCCAGCTCTTCTAAAACCATATGACCGAGAGTGCCGAACGATCGCCGGTCGTTGGGGGAAGGCTTTAGGCTTGAGGATTGAGGCTTTAGGAATTCAACTAAACTCGTCACCGGTTTTCGCTCAAGGCCCGCAGGCACTTGAAGCGGTTTAAATTCTACCTCCCCCCTCAAGCCTACAGCCTCAAGCCTCAAGCCTTCGTCTACTTGCGGCAGTTGTGAAAAAACCTTGCGGCACAATACTCCGGGATCAGCGTTATGCAAAAACGCTTCGCTCAACTTCAGCCAGCCGTCCGGCTTTTGTATGCCGGCACCAGACAGAACAACCAGATCGCGGGCACGAGTCATCGCCACATAGAAAACATTCATCGATTCCAGATCGCGCACGGCTTTATCCGCTTTCCGCGTCGCGTCCCAGCCGGGGCTTTTAACTTCCTCTCCGGACAATCCAGTCAGCTTCAGTTCCAGCGTGTTGGCGGAAAATACAGCGAATCCCTTGTCCGACTGATCGCCGAAACTGATATCCGGCACAAAGCAGACCCGCTTGGTCAGCCCTTTCGCGCTATGTACCGTCATTAGCGTCACCGCGTTCTGTTCCGGATCGGGCAACAGCGCCTCGGCGGCTCCGCTGCGCGGCGGCGTTTTGATATATTTTTCAAACAGCCGCACCACATCCGGCAGAAGAACCTGCCCGCCGCGTTCGGCGGCACGAATCCAGTCGAGCGCTTTTTTGAAATTCGCCAACCGCTGTTCGCCGCCCGGCAGTCCGGCCAGCTGCGCATCGAATGCTGTTTCGCGCACCATTTCGCGAATCAATTGTGATGCCAGCTTTTCGCCGGTTTGTTCACGGTAGCGCACAATGCGTTCAGCCACGTCTCTCACACTTGTAGGACAAGCTTCTCTGTACTCAGAGAGCTTGTGTTCTTCATCAGGACAAGGGATCACACGCTCCCGGATACGGGACTCGACCTGCGGGAGAGAGGCCTCGTTATTACGAGGCAACGCCCGAAGGAAGTGGCAACCGTGTCCTACAATCTCTAAAAACTGTTTACGCAGAATTTCATGATCGAAGGTTTCGCCGTCCCAGCCGAGCCGGACAATCTCATCATCCGGCACATTGGCGAACGGTGAACGCAAGAAGCCGACCAGCGCCAGATCGTTCACCGGCTCGCAGAGCACCTGCAAAAACAGAAGCAGATCGCGCACTTCCTGTTGTTCGAACAGCGCATATCCTTTACCTCCGCTGGTGTAAGGAATCCCCGCGTCGCGCAACGCTTTCTCGAGCGCAGCCTGATGCGTGGAGCGCTTCAATAGAATCAGAATGTCGCCGTAGTTAAACGGTTCGCCTTCGGTAAAAGTTCTGCCGTTGTGTCCATACTTCGGCCGCCATTCGGCGCCGCCATCAACGAGCAGTCGGATACGTCGGGCGACCGCAGCCATTTCATCGTCCGTCGTACTTTCATCGCTTTTCGGCATCAAAAACTCAACGCACGGTCCTTCACCCGCAAGAACAGTCTGCGCTTCCAGCGCGTCGTACTGCTCATAAACTCCGCTGAACAGCCCGTTGACCGCAGTGATAACCCGATCCTTGCTACGGAAACTTGTTTTCAGATCAATCCGCTTATGCCCGCCGCGTGCGGTTATTTTTTCTTCCAGCTCCGGCATCACCTGCGGATCAGCACTGCGCCAGGCATAAATCGACTGCTTCTTGTCACCGCAGATCACCAAATGCGTCTCGTTACCCCACAGCGCCTCGATCACATCGCACTGCACCCGCGACGTATCCTGCACCTCGTCCACAATAATCCAGTCAAACAGCGCCTTGAACTTGCCGCTCCGGAGCAGATCACGTGCCATCAGAAGCTGATCGCCAAAATCCACCGCATCGCGCGACCGCTTGGCTTCGGCAAAGCCGCACGCCGCCACAGCGAGATATCGCGCGAAGGCGCTGAATTTATGAAAATTCTGTTCGTAATAATACTCCGTCAGAAATCGCTCTTTCAGCTCGAACAATTCATCCGATAAATGCTGTACCGCCTTGATTCTTCCGAACTTTTTTAAACCATCCAGCCCGGCGGGAAATCCGGACAGACATTCATTGAGCGCATCCAGCGCATCTGAAACTGTTTTCTGAGACAACCCTGAAGCATCCAATTCATCACGAATCCGTTCAAAACTCTGCCTGCAAACCGTGCGCACCGGCGGCGGAAGCATCGCTTCGGCATCGACCAGATCAAGCCCGCGACTGGCGGCTTTTTCGAGCAGTGAACGGACGGTATTGATCAGGCTGTACGGATTATCCGGCGAACCAAGGATCGAGATGCCGGAACAAAAGTCGCGAAAGTCAGCGTCCGCTTCCAATGACTGGAAAATTTTCCCGCGCAAAACGTCATTAAGCAACGCATCACGGGCTTCATCTTCCAAGGTTTGGAAAGCCGGGGAAAGTCCCAGCTCCAGCGCGTGTTCACGAATCAATCCGGCACAAAAGGCGTGGATAGTGGAAATGCTGGCGGCGGGCATCGAACGCAGAACCCGTCGCGCGCGGTCGGCCAGTTCGTCATCATTCCCAAGTGCAGCCTTTTCAGCGGCAAGCATCTTCTCTGAAACGCGGACGCGCAGTTCGGCGGCGGCGTTATCGGTAAAGGTCATCAAAAGGATCCGGCGCGGATCGATTGGTTTTCGGTCGTTCGGCAGGTGTTCATGATTTCTACCCAGCACCAGCGCGGAATAGAGTTCAGTGACCTGCCAGGTCTTGCCCGTTCCTGCCGATGCGTTGAAAATCAGATTCATTGCGTCGCAGTATGCGACGGAGCGAGAAAGATTGGAATAGTGGAATGGTGGAATGTTGGATGGAGGATTGACAGAAATAGCTCCCGTTTTCACACTCGGCGGAAATGAAAGAGTCCTTACACAAACGCAGTATGACCGGCCTGCTCGGTATGATCATACTGGTCGGCATGGGCGAGCACATGGCCGAGCGCTTTCTGCCGCTCTACCTGCAACAGCTGGCGCAGGCTTCGACCGCCGTGCTGGCTATCGGCCTGCTGGCGGGCATGGACGATCTGCTCTCCGCGCTCTATTCCTTTCCCGGCGGCTACCTGAGCGACCGGCTCGGCACCAAGCGCGCCTTGCTTTTCTTCAACGCCCTCTCGATGATCGGCTACCTGTGCGTCATCTTCATCCGCTCCTGGTGGGCGGTACTGCTCGGCGCGGCGTTCTTCATTTCATGGTCGGCGATTTCACTGCCGGCCACCATGGATCTGCTGGCTAAGATCGTACC
>JBILEA010000276.1:0-3725 GCA_044352355.1 Pontiellaceae bacterium
AGCTAAAGGTTCGCACGGAATCTTCCGGTGACTCGCCTTTCATCTCACTGGAGGTTGAGCTGTCGCGCACATTCATGGTTTGCATACCGATAATCTGGCAGGCGGAATAGAAAGAAAGATAGGTACGCGTCGAAGGCTGAGCGAAATAAAGCATGGCACGCTTGTCGAAGAGCCGCTGTTGCAGAAAGGCGCTACCTTCACTGGTTTTTGCGATACGGCGCACACAAGTGGCCAGCGAACAGAGTTCTTCCAACATGGGGCGACTGAATTGCTGGGCTGACAACGCATGATACGACCGACCGCCGGAAACAAAATACGGCGCCCTCTCCACTGCACTCATCGTGCTGAACGCTTCCCATGATACCTGATCCAATACTGCCGGTTTACTCATAAGCCCTCCCTTTTCAAAAACGTAGAGGCTTATATGCCATTTTTTCCAGCGGTTGGAAATAGAAGAGATTGGAAGATAATAGATGGAAAATGAACGGTGAAAAGATACCGCCCTATCGCGCACTGAACTCACAACCGCAATAACTTTGACGGTAGAGCTCGTATTCTTCAGTCAATGCAATGCTCCGCAAAAACCCGCCCTGCTTTTTAAAGTCAATCGGAACAAAATTTGGAAACTGCTCACCGATTTCAAAGATGACGCGTGACACCTTATGCGGACTGAGCGTGAGCGTAGTGGCAAAAGCGGGAATGCCCAGCCGCTCCGCCATCTGGCTGGTCCGCGCCAAACTGAATTCAAAGCATTTTCGGCAGCGCGCGCCCTTCTCCGGCTCATTTTCCAGACCTTGGATATGCTTGAGCCATACATCGTGATCATACTGATCTTCCTCGATCACCAGATTCATTTTCTCCGCCAGCTTCCGGGCGTGCTTAAGCCGTTTCAGATATTCAGCCACAGGATGGATATTAAAATTACTGAAATAGAGCACCACTTCATGTCCATCAAGCACTAAGCGTTCAGCCGATGGCGCGGCGCACGGCGCACAACAAGTATGAAGCAATACCTTTTTCATACTTCATCTTTCCTCGTTCATAATTCTTCTATATCGCCATCATGGTAATCTGCGTGGAACTTCGTTGAAAACTGTTCCAGCGTCCCTGTCTCAATTGCGCCGCGCAGCCCGGCCATCAGCTCCTGAAAATAGTGCAGATTGTGGCGGGACAGCAGCATGGGACCAAGCATTTCCCCCGACCGGAACATATGGTGCAAATAGGCGCGACTATAGTTTTGGCAGGTATAGCATGTACAGTCTGCGTCCAGCGGACGCGGATCGGCGGCGTGGCGGGCATTCATAAAATTGAGCGTGCCGTGCCGGGTAAAAGCCTGAGCCGTGCGCCCGGAACGGGTCGGAATAACGCAATCAAACATATCCACGCCGCGCAGCACCGCGCCAACAATATCTGACGGCTTACCAACGCCCATCAGATAACGCGGACGCTCTTCCGGCAGATGCGGCACCGTATATTCCAATGTTTGGAACATCAGCTCCTGTCCTTCGCCGACGGCAAGCCCGCCGATGGCATAGCCGTCGAACCCGATTTGTTTGAGTGCATCTGCGGATTCTTTGCGCAATTCCGGATAAACACTGCCCTGCACAATGCCAAAGATGCCGTAGCCGTCGCGTACCTTAAACGCATCGCGCGACCGCTTTGCCCAGCGCATCGAAAGCCGCATGGATTCGGCGGCAACCTCTTCGGTAGCCGGGAACGGAGTGCATTCGTCAAACGACATCGTGATGTCCGCATCGAGCAGATGTTGAATTTCAATCGAGCGCTCGGGAGTCAGATGGTGACTGCTTCCGTCAAAGTGCGACTGGAACATCGCGCCCTCTTCGGTGATTTTCCGAAGCTTGGAAAGCGACATCACTTGAAACCCGCCGGAGTCGGTTAGAATCGGCCCCGGCCAGTTCATAAATTTATGCAGTCCGCCCAGAGCGGCCACCCGCTCTGCACCGGGACGCAGCATCAGATGGTAGGTATTGCCGAGCACAATTTGCGCGCCGGTTTCTGCCAACTGTTCAGGCAGAATACCTTTGACCGTGCCGACCGTGCCGACCGGCATAAATGCCGGCGTATCAATATCCCCATGTGCCGTCGTGATTTTTCCGCGCCGTGCCGCGCCATCTTTTTTTAACAGTTCAAATTTCATTGGGTAGAGAATACGGGAAAGTCCGCCGCGAAAAAGCGTAAAACAGAGGGGATGATTATAAATTATTCAGCGCTTTTTCGATACTGACGTTGAGCCGTGCAGCGAGCACTTTTACAGAAGGCTCACGCAGCATTTCACGATGAAAGCCCGGAGAGAGATACACATCCTGATCCTTGGTGAGCACAGCCCACTCCATCGTCATATCCGGCAAAAACCAGGAGGCTAAATCATCGGAACGGAAGAGTGCGACATGCCCCGGATAAAAATGCGGCTGGTAACGAAGCGCCGCTTCCCGATTACGGCGATACACCTCTTCGCGATGAGCCAAAACGCCTTCCTGCATCTCAACGCCATCCAGCATTTTTTTAGCGTCAGCGGCTTCGTCATGGAAAAAGTTTTTGAACCGATTTTTAATAATGTTCAGCCATGGCTTAAATCCAATGAGTCGAACAAGCCGGAACCGTCGCCAATAGAAGGCTATCCGGCGTTCCGCTGGCGGATAGGCCCACGCATCAATCAGTGCGAGTAATTTTACTTCGCATTTCTGCTCCATTAACTGGCGCGCCATTTCCATAGCGACGTAACCGCCGTAACACCAGCCGCCGAGTAAGTACGGGCCGTCCGGCAGAAATTCACGCAGCACGGAAACATAGTAAGCGGCCATCTCCTCAATCGTAGAGTGCACTTTGGATGGATCAATTAATCCAAGCGACTGGAAACCGTACACGGGCTGATCTGCCGGCAGGTTGTGCACCAGGTTTGCATAGCCGAGCAAATCGCCGGGTGCGCTATGTAACAGAAAGAACGGTGCGCGCCCCGGCGAACCTTTCTTAAGGCAAACCAGTGATTTGTATTCTGTATCGTCGCGCATTTCAACAATCTCAGCCATTTGCGCTATGGTTGGATATTGGAAAAGCTGAGCAACCGTCAGCGACAGTCCCGAGGCAAGAACCCGCTCAACCAGCTGAATCGCCAGCAAGGAGTGTCCGCCCAGATCAAAAAAGTTGTCACGAATCCCGATTTGATCCATGCCAAGCACCGCCGACCAGATTTCTGCCAGCATTTTCTGTGACATGGTTTCGGGTTCGACATAATTTTCACGCGACCGGGTAATATTTTTAATTGGCGACGGCAACGCCTTGCGGTCAACTTTCCCACCCGGCGCGGTTGGAAACACGTCTAACTCCATGAACGCAACAGGCACCATATACTCCGGCAGATTGGCGGCGAGAAAAGCACGTAAGTCAATAACAGCAGGAGATAACCCCGGCTCTGGAATGTAGTAAACCGCCAATTCCTTTTGTTCTGAAAGGTCGTCGCGAGCCATCACAACGGCCTGGGCAATATCACTGTGCTGTTCCAGCACGGCGGCAATTTCGTCCGGTTCAATGCGGAAGCCGCGAATTTTGACCTGATTATCCACACGACCCATAAAACCAATCCGACCGTCAGACTGGCGGCACACCAGATCGCCCGTGCGGTAGAGCATCCCATCGCCCCATGGGTTGCGGATAAATTTATCGCGGGTTAAATCGGAACGATTCAGATAACCGCGAGCAACACCGTC
>JBILEA010000277.1:0-3723 GCA_044352355.1 Pontiellaceae bacterium
GATCGAGTACTTTGCCGATCGGCACAAACCCTTTGTCCGGCCAGCGGGCCTGTTGCTGCGCTTTGCCATTGATGAACAATTCAAGCCCGGGGCTCACATAAGGCCGTCGGAACCCGCGGGCACTCATCGTCCCGTAGTTGGTGATTCCCATCGACTTCAGATCAATCTGCCTGAGATGCGGACAAGCGTCCTTCTCCACTATCCGGTCAAGAATTTTCTGATCCGTCACCGGCTTAACCGCCGCCGGATCGATATCCAATCCGCCGCGCAGACGCACTTTCTCGCCCGGCCAGGCACAATAGACCACCGGTGCACCTTTTCGTCCGCTATCATGAGCCGTGAATTCAAGCGATCTGTCGAAGTAGTAGTCCCCGCCGCGAATCCAAACGGTTACACCCCCGTCAGGACGACCCGTGTTTTTCTTGTATTCACGCACGGCCTGTTTCGCTCTCTCCAGCGTGGCATACGGACTCTCTTTCGTCCCGCGGTTCGAATCGTTCCCGGAAGGTGCCACATAGAAATCCTGAGCCCATGCGCAACCGCTCAGCATCCCGGCTGAAATGATTAGTCTTGTCGTCATCCTCATCTGTTTCTTTCCCTGGTTATTTCATTCCGGCGGCACATAGCCTTCATCACCGCCAAGCCGTTTCCAATGGCGGTAGAGGGCGACACCCATTACAACTCCAAGAACGGACATCGTCCCCGACCAGAGGAAGATGCAGCGGTAATCCTTGACGGCGTTGATAAGCCAGCCAACGAGAGCAGCGAATCCCATAATGCCCCCCTGAAAGACGATCTGGTTGGCGCTGAAAAACTGTCCGTAGCGGGCGGCCGGAAGCAGGCGGGTCAGCATAGCCAGATACGCGGCCAGAAACATTCCGCAAGAGACTGTATTGAGCGTCCAGAGGATCAAAAAGCTCGTCGCGCTATTCACCAGAAAGAATGAGGCAAAGTAGGTGGTGGCGGTCATGACTCCGCCGGCAATCAGCACACGCAACGGATGAAACCGGTCGGTGAGCCATCCGGCCAGCAGAAAAACCGGAGCCTGACAAAGGACGGTCCACCCTTTAATTTTTCCGAACGCATCGAGGCTTAGTCCGAGGGATGCGGCGTAACCGGGCTGTTTCGATTCGGTCGCGAAAAAAATGATGAAAGTCATGAATGGTGCCCATGCGCCCCAGAAAAAGAACCCTTGCGCATAAACCTTGAGGTAAAACGGGTTCCCGAATGCGCCTTTCAGGTAAGTGATGTACGTAGCCCGCAACCCGCCCTTCTTTTCCTCCGGAGGGGGATAGTCGCCCTCCTTGACCTTCCAGACGAGCAGGAAGAATGCGACCGCGTAAAGAATGGCGGTGGAGATGTAAACCAGGGCGGTATGCGCTTCGGTCTGCCCGACCACGTAGCGGTTGAAAACGAATGAAGCCAGAGCCCCGATGGTTCGGTAGAGCCCGACAAACCGCCCCAGCACCTCAGTGGGAATCACATCCTTGAAAAGATACTGGTAGGAGGAAAGAATGTAGATATTTCCGGTGCTGAAGAGGATGGAAAACAGACCGATCAGAATGACCGTAAGGTTGTCTGCGGCGGCCGCGCCTCCTGCAGGGACAAAGATGTTCGCGAGCCAGTGGGCGATTGGCTTACCCGTTCCAAGAAGGACAAGCGCAATAACGACGATCGGCGTGAACCAGAGGAGAAACGGACGGCGACGGCCGAGGGGCCCGCGGTGCCGGTCGCTCTGCATCGCCATAATCGGGTTAAACACCAACGTGAGCAATGCCGGTATACTCAAGGTCACCAGTCCGACCACCAGATCCCCCGCGCCCGCCCACCTCAACTGCAGAGGCACCACCGTAGGGAAAACCCCCTCCATCATCGTGAGACAGAAATCCCCAAGCAGCATCCAGAAGAGCACTTCGAACAGCGCCGCCTTCGTGTAGGCGAGCGTGCCGATTTTATAAATTTTACAGTCACCGGCGGCGGATTGCTGAGGATCTGTTTTTTTTATGCCATCGTCCATTTTTACACTTCCTTTCGGATGAACCGATTACTGCACCTTCACGTACACATTGTCCAAAAAGACACCTCCGGTTGCATTCCGGATACGGATTGCATTGAACGCATTGGTGGTGTTGAAGGTGGTGTAGCCACTCAGATTCACATCCGTAACTCCCGTCGCAATGGACCATCCGCGCGTCATATTATAGGCCGTAATGGTCGCGTTGGTAAACTTAGAGCCGGCCGCCCTGGTCAGTTGCAGCGAAAAATGAATCCAGTCGCCTTTCGCCCACTGCCCGCTCACAGGATTCGCGTTGTAATAGGAGGAACTCGCCAGATTGTTCCCGGTGATAAAGTCAGTGCCGGTCTCACCTGCTACACGGATATTGACCCATCCGTTTGTCAGGCCGAAACTCAGGCCGGAGATGGTCTCCGATCCTGCGGAGTTGATTATAGCCAGACGCATTTTCGTGTTTACTGCCGTCGTGTTTGTTGAATTGTAATCAAACCCATACTCGATGCCGGTCGTGCCGCTTTCCAGTCCGAAGATAAGATTGGTCCCGGTCAAAGTTTTATCGGTACTGTTAGTGATTAGAAGCGCCTGCCCGCCTGCATAGAATCCGCTCGCCGCCGTCGCAACCACTGCCGCTCCGGTATTCGCAGCCCAGTTCTGCTGAGCCGTAAGCGTTCCCGTACTAAAGGTATCAAACGTCTCCACAAGACCCGTTACGAACAACAGCATTTTCCCGCTGTTCAGCCGGCGAGCCTTGATTTCATCCGGATTGTAAACAGCAGCCGGGTCATACGAGGGGATGCTTTGGAAATGGGTGCGGACGGCTGTGCGGTATCCATTCTTATCCGGCACGTTCTGCCGGAATTCATCTGCAAACAGTCCGGCATCTGCCGTGCTGAAATCCGGCATTCCGGCAGTCGATGCAGAAAAATTTAAAATTCCGGCGTTCGTGAACTGCGTCAATTCCACCGCATGAATACCCTGAACGTCCAGCCAGTTGGTCGTTGCGGCGTCGTACAGCTCCGTGGCCAGACTGTTCGTGCCATGCCGAAAAACAATATTCTGAACGTTGCCGCCGAAATAATTGTCGCGCAGCACATTCTCCACCGGATAGAAACAGGTCGCATAATTGTTCATAATCCGGGCGAACTGCGGATAGGCACTTGCCCAGGGCTCCAGAGTCCAGCCGTTCGTCCCGACCGCCTGCTCGGTGCGCCAGAGATAATCGTTCACATCGCCGCGCTTGAGTTCGCCGCTGTCATATTTCGGGATGTTTACGTAAATATCGCGGGCATACACATCCGTATTATAAAAACCGTAGTAGCCGTTCAGGAAAAGATTGCTGCTTACCGTAACCCCAGCCCCGCCGTTGATGAGAACGGTGCGGTGGGCACATTTGTAGAAGACGTTGTTTTCAATCTTTCCGCCGCCGTAGAGCTGATCAAAATAAATCCCGCCCCGGGGATGGAATTGCGGAGTGCAAATCACGTGATGCAGGAAGTTGCCGCGGAATATCTGCCCGTAACCGCCCCACACCGCCTGCGCGTTGTACATCGCTCCGCCGTCGCCTTCTTCAAACCCGACGTTGAAGACCTCATTGTCTTCTATGCGCTGCAGGTTTCCGCTCGGGGTAATCGGCTGGCCCGGCAGGTTATGAACCAGACTGTGACTGAGCCGGTCGCCGACTCCGCGGATAGCCACCCCGCCGTAATAAT
>JBILEA010000278.1:0-3708 GCA_044352355.1 Pontiellaceae bacterium
TGCTGGTGGCGATTGCCTGCTATGCCATGACGTTGGCACCGGTCGCCTGGGTGCTGCTCTCCGAGATTTTCCCGAACCGCATCCGCGGCGCGGCCATGAGCCTCGCGGTTTCCGCGCTGTGGATCGCCTGCTTCGGCCTGACGATCTCGTTTAAGCCGATCAATGTCGCGCTCGGTGCGGCGGGAACCTTCTGGCTCTATGGCGCAATTTGTCTCGTCGGCTTTGTGGTACTTTATTTCAAGGTGCCCGAAACCAAAGGCCGTACGCTGGAGGAAATTGAAAATGATCTTGGCGTTCATGAATGAATGAATGCAGTGAAAGCAGGGCAAGAGTATGACAAATATGTTTTTTAGAGTCAGTGTGGCTTGTGTGTCAGTGATGACTTTGAACCCTTTTCAGGCCCGTGCGGATGAAAGGCCGGCGGAGGGAGAGAGCTCCATACCTCCTCTGGCAAATCAGGTTGCACCACAGACAATAGAGGATATGTGGGACGGTTTTGATCCGCGCGCCGAGCCGCTTGATGTTGAAGTCCTCAAGGAGTGGGAAGAAGGCGGCGTCGTGCTGAAGGTGCTGCGCTACCGTATCGGCGTGTTCAAGGGGCGGAAGGCGATGATGGCCGCGGTGTATGGCTGTCCGAAAGGCGGGGAACATCTTCCCGGCCTGGTGCAGATCCACGGCGGCGGGCAGTACGCCGATTATAAAGCCTGTTTGACGAATGCCAAACGCGGCTACGCGACGATTTCCATTGCGTGGGCAGGACGAATCTCTGCGCCGGGTTATCAAGTGACTCCAGATGTCGTGAAGCTGTTCTGGGGCGGCAAGACCAATGATCCCGGCTACAAGCTCACTACCGACTGGGGTGCGCTTGATGCCTACCATGCGCCGAGCCGTAACGGGAAGGAAGCTTTTGTCGTGATTCCGATTGCAGAGTGGACGCTGGATCCGGTGGAGTCCCCGCGCAATAACAGCTGGTTCCTTTGCACACTGGGGGCACGTCGCGCGCTGACCTTCCTGGAGCGGCAGCCTGAAGTCGATGCCGATCGGCTCGGCGTATACGGCCACTCCATGGGCGGCAAGCTGGCGGTGCTGACCGCCGGATCCGATTCGCGCGTAAAGGCCGCCGCGCCCTCTTGCGGAGGCATCAGTGATCGCGACAACGCAAGCCAACTGTTCCGCAACACGGTCGGCGACAGCCCCGGTCTGAAGCGGATTGACTGCCCGATCATTTTCCTGAGCCCGGCCAATGATTTCCATGGGCAGATTGATGACCTGCCGACCGCAGTCGCAGAGATTAAAAGCATAGAATGGCGCATCACCTGTGCGCCGCACCACAACCATCAGGACACCGCTGACTATGAAGTGGCCACCCAGCTCTGGTTCGATCAGTTTCTCAAAGGGGCATTTTCATGGCCGCAGACTCCTGCAACAAAGCTGGCGCTGAAAACGGATTCCGGCATACCGTCGTTCTCCGTGGCGGCGGATGATTCCAAAACGGTGCTGTACGTGGATGTTTTCTATACGCAGCAGGGCCAAATCGATGGATTGAAAGATGACCGTGAAAATACGATAGCCCGCTTCTGGCATCATGTGAAGGCGGAGAAGAAGGACGGGCGCTGGGTTGCCGATCTTCCGCTGTTCAGTACCGATAAGCCGCTGTGGGTTTATGCCAACGTCGTCTATCCGCTCGACAGTCCGGTTTCGGGTGCCGGGTACTATTACCGCACCTATACCACGGAGCAGTTCAATCTTTCTTCGCTGGTGCAGATGGCAATGCCGGAGCAACTGCAGGAAGCCGGAGTCAAGGCGACGTTGAACCCCTCGCTTCTCATTGAGGATTTCAAGGGCGATTGGGAGAAGGAATGGTTTACTTATCGTCCCGATGAATTGGGCCGCAGCACGCATAAGGTCTATGATCCGCAATGGGCGGCCCCGCAAGGGGCGAAGCTTGCGTTGCAAGTGCGCTCCAAGGAAGCCAACAAGCTGGTTGTTGGCATCGATGGCTATGCAGCTGAAGTCGATCTTTCCGGCGGTTCGGAGTGGCAAACGATTGTGCTGTCGACCTCTGATTTTAAGGATGCGGCCGATGCCGAACTGGCGGGTTGGAAGGGAATCAAAGATCTGCGTCTGGGTGCCGAGGTAACATTGAAGGGTAACGGAACGACTCGCCGGGTCGGTGTGCAATGGAAGGGAGCCGTTCCGGAATTTAAAAACCTGCAATGGACCGTCCGGCAGGGGGAATGAAATGATGAAAAAAAAGTTTAATGAACGACGGCGTCGTAACCGCCGACGAAATGCAGGAAGGAAGATGAGATGGATCTGTTGAAAATCGCCGGAGCCGGACTGGCTCTTTATGGACCGTTGGCCGCACGCAGCGCCGACCGGCCGAATGTTCTTTTTATCCTGACCGACGATCAGGGCTATGGCGATCTCGCTCGGCACGGGCATCCGTTCCTGAATACGCCGAATCTGGATCGTATGCACGACCAGAGCGTGCGGTTCGACAACTTCTATGTCAGCCCGTCCTGTTCGCCGACTCGTGCTGCGCTTTTGACCGGTATGCACGAGTTTAAAAACGGCGTGACCCATACGCTGCAGCCGCGCGAGCATCTTTATAAAGAGGCGGTCATTCTGCCGCAGTTGCTTAAAACCGTTGGTTATAAAACCGGCTTTATCGGCAAGTGGCATCTGGGCGATGGTCAGGGGTACAGTCCGGAATACCGCGGATTCGACTGGTGCGCCACCAACCCCGGCGGTCCGCGGGATCATTTCGACGTCGACATGATCCGGAATAACAAACGGTTTCCAACCAAAGGATTCCGGGAGGATGTTTTCTTTGATGAGGCGATGACTTTTATTGACGAGTGCACCCGTTCGACAGGCTCAGGGCAGGAGAGGCCGCCGTTTTTCCTTTATCTCTGCACCTATTCACCGCACACCCCGCTGGGGGCGCCGGCAGATCTGGTCGATAAATACCGTGCCAACGGGCTGAACGACAAACATGCCACCTATCTGGCCATGATTGAAAATATCGACCAGAACGTCGGCCGCCTCGAAGCGTTTCTGCAACAGCGAGGACTTGAGGATAATACAATTGTTATTTTCATGAACGACAATGGCGTAACGGAAGGTCTCGATGTCTATAACGCCGGCATGCGCGGCTGCAAGTGCACGATCTGGCAGGGCGGAACGCGCGCCATGTCGTTCTGGAAGTGGCCGGGAAAATGGCAGCCCCGCACAGCTGATAATCTGACGGCGCATCTCGATGTGCTGCCAACACTGTGCGAGCTGGCCGGTGTGAAGATTCCGGAAAAACTTCAGTCAGAACTCGAAGGGTTCAGCCTGCTACCGCTGCTGAACGGCGGCGACTGGGCGCACAATGACCGGTTTCTGTACCATAATGTCGGGCGCTGGCCGTCCGGAGCGGCGGAATCCCATAAGCACGCTATGTGTGCTGTGCGGCAGGGTAATTATCTGCTGGTTCGCAGTGAAGCCTGCGACGATCCGGAATGTGAAAAACACCAAAGCCAGTGCACCACCTTGCGTGCAGTGCGCAAAGGGCTCACCACCACCACCTATGCTAACGGGACAGCGCAGATGCATTGGGGCGTTACGGCACCGGGCCGTTGGGAACTCTTTCAGGTGAAAGTGGATCCGGGATGCCAGAAGGATCTTTCTGCCTCTCATCCGGAGCTGGTTTCTGAACTGATC
>JBILEA010000280.1:0-3700 GCA_044352355.1 Pontiellaceae bacterium
CCTGATGGCCGCTGCCGTCGAGCCCGGCTCGACCGGGCGTCCGTCAGTCGAAGCACCGTTACATAACGTTTTTGAAGCAAAATTCGTGGTGCATACCCATCCGTGCGCGGTGAATGGGTTGACCTGTGCCAAAGGCGGCGAAGCGGCCTGTAAAGCGATGTTCCCCGACGCGCTGTGGGTTGAGTACATTGATCCCGGCTACACGCTTTGTATGGAAGTGCGCGAGCGGATCGAAGCGTACAAGACCCGGTTCGGCAAGGAACCGGCGCTGCTGGTTCTGAAAAACCATGGCATTTTTATCGCCGCCGATACACCGGAAGAGATCCGTGCTCTGTACACCCAAGTGATGGATGCGCTGACTGCGGCCTACAAAAAAGCAGGTATCTCGCTGGAATTGGAAATTGCCAAGGCGTCTTCCAATCCGGAAATCGAAGCAAAGATCAAAGAGATTTTCGGCGCGGATGCTGCGTTTATTGCCTCGTCCGGCATATTTGCTGTTTCTCCCGGTCCGATTACACCCGATCATTTGGTTTATTCCAAGGCCTTTCCGTTTGCCTGGACGTTAACCGCAGAATCCGCTGCGAAATATAAAGCGGTTCGCGGTTATGCACCGAAAGTAATTGTTGCCGGACGCCGGATTTACGGCCTTGGCACTTCGCAGAAGAATGCGGATCTGGCACTCGAACTGGCTCAGGATGGCGCACTGGTCATCCGATTGGCGGAAGCTTTTGGCGGGATTGAGTACATGACGGACGCCGCCCGCGAATTTATTGAAAACTGGGAAGTGGAATCCTACCGGCAGAAACAGATTTAAGGAAAGATGAGAGATGACGTATGAAAGATGAAAGCGGTTTTTTATCAAAACAATACCATTTTCATAATTCATCTTTCTGATTTCATAGTTCAATAAAGGAAGAGTCTTATGGCCAGGCATTATATTGCAGTCGATTTAGGGGCTTCCAGCGGACGCACGATTGTTGGAACGCTGGAAAATGGGGTGCTCACCCTTAAGGAAATGAACCGTTTCTGGAACGGGCCGACCGAAATTAACGGAACGCTCTATTGGGACTTTGTCCATCTCTTCCGTAATATTCAGGAAGGGGTTGCGCTGGCGAAGAAAGAATTCGGCGACGGACTGGTTTCTATGGGGATCGATACGTGGGGCGTTGACTTTGGACTGATTGATGCGCAGGGGAAGCTGCTCGGCAACCCGGTCAACTATCGCGATGCACGCACGAACGGTATGACCGAAAAGGTCTTTGCCGCTGTCGGTAAAGAAACTGTTTTCAATCAGACCGGGATTCAGTTCATGCAACTGAACAGCCTCTATCAGCTCTACTCGCTGGCGCAGGCCCGCGATGCTCAGTATTTGCAGGCCGACAAGCTCCTGTTCGTTCCTGATCTGCTTAACTATTGGCTGACCGGTAAGATGGCGACTGAGCGCACGTTCGCCAGCACATCGCAGATGTATAATCCGGTGACGAAAGGCTGGTCGTTTGATCTGCTGAAAAAACTCAACATCCGCACCGATCTATTTGCTCCGTTCGTTGACCCCGGCACCGTGCTGGGCGATTACAACGGGTTGCCAGTGGTGAATATCGGCAGTCACGACACCGCCAGTGCTTTTGCCGCCGTGCCAGTGGTTGAAGGCGAGTCGTGCGCGTTCCTCAGTTCAGGTACCTGGTCGCTGCTCGGCACAGAACTGCCGAAGCCGATCATCAACGAACAGTCCCTCGCTGCTAACTTCACGAACGAGGTCGGAGTTTGCGATACGATCCGGTTCCTGAAAAACCTTTCCGGACTCTGGATGATGCAGGAAATCCGCCGCACATGGGCCGAACAGGGCTTTGATTGCGACTGGATTGAAATGGCCGGGATGGCGAATAAAGCTAACCCGTTCGAATTTTTCATCAATCCGGCTGACGAGGTGTTCGTGGCCCCCGGCGACATGCCGTTGCGCATTCAGGATTACTGTGAACGCACCGGACAGAAGCGTCCGCAGGAGCGCGGGCAGATTTTGCGCGCGGCCTACGAAGGGTTGGCTCTGCTTTACGCCGACACCTATGACACGCTCGAAACCCTCAGCGGTAAAAAGATGGAGTTTTTACGGATTGTTGGCGGAGGATGCCAGAACCGAATTCTCAGTCAGTTTGCTGCTGATGCGACGGGACGCGATGTGATCACCGGACCGGTCGAAGCCACCGCCATCGGTAATTTGATCATGCAGATGCTGGCGATGGGCGATATTGCTTCGCTGGATGAAGGCCGGGCGATCATTCGTAAATCCTTTGAACAAGAGTCAAAAACCTATCATCCGCAGGATGCCGGAGACTGGCAGCAGGCTCTCGCTAAGTGGCGTAAAATTGTAAATACCAAGCTATGAAGATTCAGAGCCTCTTCTTGCAGTGCAGGCTCTCCGGAGAGGCGTGACCGCCGTCTGTGTATCAACAGGGGTTTGTATTCTGTAGTCGGGGCCGGTGGCTCCGCAGGTTGGAGCGGAAGGGCGCGCGGCCACCGTCCGCACCCACAGTTTGAGCACATTTGGCAGGTTGGTGAGGGACCGATTCGGGCGCAGTTATTTCTTCTCGCGTAAACGTTCGCGTTCCGAAGCGATCCATCGGGTCTGCTTGGCTAGACCGAGTAGAATCTTCACATCGTTTGTTGTGAGTTTTCCGCGGCTGAAAATGCGGCGAAGTCCCAGCATCATGTGATCCAGCTTCTGCGGTTCGCAAAATTCTGTTTCGAGCATCATGGCACTCCATGCCTTGTAGAGCCGTTCTCGCATCTCTCCGTCGGCCTCCGGTGAGCACTCTTCGGGCGGAGCGTATGACGGATTATTTGCCAGCAGAAAAAACTCGTAGCAGCAGACCATCACGGCATGCGAAAGGTTCAGCGAGCGGTAGAGTTCGCTTGATGGGATGTTGATGATGTGAGTACAGACAGCAAGTTCTTCGTTGAACAGCCCCTTATCTTCGCGTCCGAAGACTAGCGCGGTTTTATGATGTGCGGCGGAGTCGAGAATGACGGGAGCAAGTTCGCGCGGCAGATAGGCGTGATCGCGATAAAAACCGGTGCGGGCGCTGGTTCCGGCGACGACGGTACAGTCGGCAACTGCTTCTTCCAGTGTCTGGAATGTTTTGAGCCCGTCGAGCATGGTTTCGGCATTGTAGGCGAGCTTGCGGGCTTCCTCCCAGTCGAGGTTTTCGTTGGGGTTGACCAGTGCCAGATCGGTGACGCCCATATTCATCATGACGCGGCAAATGGAGCCGATATTTCCGGCGTATTTCGGGTCGACCAGTACGATACGAATATTTTCGAGCGGGTTCATGAGCGGGGTGCGGAATGGTGGAATAACGGATTCGTGGAATGATGGAAGACGTTTGGAACTTCTGGTGTTCTGATGTGCGTTTTTTTTATCATAATTCCAACATTCCATCTTTCCATTATTCCGGCTTCTCCGTCTGATTTCTTATTTGAGCAGATCCTGCGGTGCGGCTACAATGCGAAAAAACAGGGACAAATGCTATGAAACTAAAAAACATTATTTCAGTTCTGGGCGTGATGCTGTTCGCAGGGTGTTCCTCCGTGACGACGCAGCCGGCGATGGTGGCGGATGGATTCATAAAAAATGCGTCACTCGGGTTCTCCGGATTCACCTTTGAGATTCCGCAGGGGTTTGAGATGTACAACCCGGCGGCAA
>JBILEA010000279.1:0-3700 GCA_044352355.1 Pontiellaceae bacterium
GCCACGATGAATGCGGAGATGCCCGATCTGCCGTGGGCGTTGCTGCCGCCGGAACCGGATAACGCTGTTGTCCGGCAGGAGGGTCGCCTGGCGGTGCTGACCAATGGCAAGCTGACGGCCACCGTGGCCCATGACGGACGGGTGAGGTTTTTGAAGTCTGCCACCGGAGAGGTGCTGGTCGAAGAGATCCCTGTGGTCGCCAATTTCCCCTTGCCGCATGAGTTCAAGGCGGATGGCGGGGATCTATGGTCGTGCGAGGTTTCGTTCTGCGCCTATGACGGAGAGCGGATCTACGGTCTCGGGCAGCATCGCCACGGGCTGCTGGACCAGAAGGGCTGCGTGCTTGAACTCTGCCAGCGCAATGCCGAGATCAATATCCCCTGGCTGGTTTCCAGTCGCGGCTACGGCTTGCTCTGGAATAATCCCGGGATTGGACGGGTGGAACTGGGCCGCACAAAGACTCGCTGGGTGGCGGAAGCCACGCGATTGGTGGATTATGTGGTGACCACCGGCGATTCCTATGCGGATGTCATGGAGCGCTATGCCGATCTGACCGGGCATTCACCCGACATGCCGGAATGGGCCTCCGGGTTCTGGCAGTGCAAACTCCGCTATAAAACCCAGGAGGAGCTGCTGTCGGTGGCGCGGGAGCACAAACGCCGCGGCTTGCCGATGTCGGTGATTGTGATCGATTACTTCAACTGGTCGAAGATGGGGGATTGGCGCTTTGATCCAGCCTGCTGGCCGGATCCGAAGGCGATGGTCGCCGAACTCGAAGAGATGGGCATCAAGGTGATGGTTTCCATTTGGCCGACCGTCAGTCCCGACAGCGAGAATTTTGCCGAATTGAAACGACGGGGGCTGCTCGTGCGCTCGGATCGAGGGCTGGCGCCGTGTATGTCCTTTACGGACAGCGACCGGATCGGCATGGATGTTCATCCCTATCTGCTGGATGTGACGCATCCTGTGGCGCGGGCGTTTATCTGGGAGCAGGTTCGCAAGAACTATTTCGACCACGGGATCAAGACCTTCTGGCTGGATGCGATTGAACCCGAGCTGACCAGTCATGATCATGATAATGTGCGCTATCATATCGGCAACGGGGCGGAGGTCGGCAATCTTTATCCCATGATGCAGGAACAGGCCTTTTATGAAGGGATGCGTGCATCCGGAGAAACCGACGTGCTGAATCTGTGCCGCTGCGCCTTTGCCGGCAGCCAGCGCTACGGCGCGGCCATCTGGTCGGGCGATATTTATTCAACCTTCGAGGTGCTGGAGGGGCAGATCAGCGCCGGTCTCAACATGGCGATGAGCGGGATTCCCTGGTGGACCACCGACATCGGCGGGTTCTTCGGGGGCCAGACCCGGTCCGAGGAGTTTCGCGAGCTGATCGTGCGCTGGTTCCAGTTCGGTGTTTTCTGTCCGATTTTCCGGCTGCACGGCTGGCGTGATTCGCAGTATTCCATCGAAGGCATGAGCGATCCGACCTCGGGCGGACCGAATGAGGTGTGGAGTTTTGGAGAACAGGCGTACGGGATCATCAGGGAACTGCTCTTTTTGCGCGAGCGGCTGAGACCTTACATCATGGAGCAGATGAAGCGGGCGGCCGATAAGGGCACGCCGGTCATGCGTCCGCTGTTTTTCGATTTCGCCCATGACCCGGCGGCGGCGTTGATCGAGGATCAGTTCCTGTTCGGCCCGGATATTCTGGTGGCCCCGGTTGTGAAGGAGGGGGGCCGGTCGCGCGCGGTGTATCTGCCGGCGGGGACGGACTGGACGGATGCCTGGACCGGTGCAGAGTTCGCGGGAGGGCAATGCATAACCGTCGATGCTCCGCTTGAACGCTTCCCGGTTTTTGTGCGCGCAGGCGCGCCCGTCGGGCGTGTTTTTAAGAAACTCAACGGAAAGGAGAGTCTGTGAGCCAACGATATGGATCCGTCATCGGAGTCAGAGAAGAAAAAATCCGCAAAAGAGGTTCTGACCAAATTGAATGCGGCCAAGGGCGGCGGGTTCATTTTCCAGTCCGACTACTCGGTGGCCAGCAACATTTCCGGCGAGACCTGCGACTATATTGTTAAACTGGTTCGTCAACATGGAACCTATCCGCTGGATCTTGGCGAATTCGACCTAACCATCTAACGAGAGGAAACTATGGATGCCCCACTGATTGGAACCGCACTGCACGCGATCGGTGCCATGTCAGCCGCCTCGTGCTACACCCCGCAAAAATCGGTCAAAAACTGGTCATGGCAAACCTACTGGATCTCCCAGGCATTCATCTGCTGGCTGATCGCCCCGAGCGTTGGAGCCATGCTTACGATCCCCGAGCTTGGCTCGGTTCTCCGCGAAGCCCCAACCTCCGCCATGTGGATAACCTTCGCGCTCGGATTGGCCTATGGAATTGGAGGAACGGCGTTTGGGCTGGCAATCCGCTTTATCGGCTTCTCGCTGACCTACGCCTTTGCGATCGGTATCTCCTGCATTCTCGGAACTCTGGTCGGTCCGGTGCTCAGAGGACAACTGGTCGAGCTTTTTTCCTGCAAGGGATCGGAATGGGTCATCACTGGACTGGTGATCGGAGTGCTGGGCATTGTTTTATGCGGGATTGCAGGGCGCTTAAAAGAACTGGATCTGGCAGGAAAAGATAAAGACAAGGGGGAGTTCTCCATTCTTAAAGGAGTTCCGTTGTGCATTCTGGCTGGTATTCTTTCCGCGGTATACGGCATTGCCGTGAACGACACAGCCATGCCGATTATAGAGGTTGCCGCCAAACACGGCGCAGGGCATTGGCAAACCAATGTGGGCTACATCTTCGCCAACTCCGGCGCCTTTATTACCACCTCGATCTACTGCCTGATCTTGATGATCCGGCATAAAACGTTCCGGGAATTCGTTCCCTCGGAGGCTGTTCCGGCAAAAACCACGATTCGAAACTACCTGTTGGCCCTCGCGACCGGCTTGATGTGGTATGGCCAGTTCCTTTTCTACGGTCTCGGACATGTTCGCATGGGGAACTTCAAATTCGTCAGTTGGGCTATCCACATGATCATGCTCATCCTTTTCAGCAGCCTCATCGGGGTCATTTTTAAGGAGTGGAAATCCTGTAAACCCCGGACGGCCTGGCTGATCGCCATTTCCATGATTATTCTCGTCGGTGCGGTACTGACGATCTCGACCGGGAGCTACATGGGCACTCAGGCTTCCGCACACTAGCATTGAAAGGAAAACGACAATGAAACGGTATGGTTCTGTAATTGGCCTGCACGAAGAAAAAATCGAGGAATACAAGAAACTGCACGCGGCGGTCTGGCCGGAGGTGCTGAGCATGATTTCCGCATGCCACATCACCAACTACTCGATCTACCTGCGTAAAATGCCGGACGGGAAGCATTATCTGTTCAGCTATTTCGAGTATACCGGAGATGATTTCGCGGCGGACTGCGCGAAGATGGCCGCCGATCCGGTCACGCAAGAGTGGTGGGCGGTCTGCAAACCCTGCCAGAAGCCGCTGCCGGATTGTGCCGCCGGTGAATGGTGGGCCTCGATGGAAGAGGTGTTTCATTGGGATTAGCCCAACTTCCGCGGCCTAAAAAATAAGTTGTTATCCCGCAACGCTTTACGAAGCCGCAGGCACTACGTTTTCGCGCATTCTCCGTTTTTATAGATGCGGCGGGTTGCCGGAAGGGCTTTCCAGTCGATC
>JBILEA010000054.1:0-12649 GCA_044352355.1 Pontiellaceae bacterium
TATGAAATTACAACAAGGCCAGCTATGGAAAAAAGACGGGGAGTTCTTCCGCATCGTCGAATGCGAACGGCTCGCCGTTAAATACAAGGCGCTGGAACATCCGTTTTCAAAGGATGGCGGAATTTACCAGGTCACAAAAAAGGAATTCTGCCGACTGATCAAGGATGCCAAACTCCTGCCATAGGCCACGGATGATTCGACGTGCTATTTTACCAGCCGGGTTCCGTTGTCCTCAAAAGTAATCAGCCGCTTTTTATAAAGTGCGCCGATGGCTTGTTTGTACGTTTTTTTGCTAACGCCAAACAGACGGTAAATTTCTTCCGGCGGACTCTTATCGGTGACCGGCATGAACCCGCCCTGCGCCTTGATATGATTCAAAATGACATCCGTAAGATCGGTAACTTTCTCAAAGCCGGGCTTCTGGAGACATAGATCAATCTTGCCGTCAGAACGCACCTGTTTAATGAAGCCGTCCATGCGCTGCCCCCGCTCCAAAGGCTGAAAAACTTCGTTATAAAAAAGAATGCCCCAGTGCTTGCCGTTGACAATGGCCTTAAAGCCTAGATCCGTCTTATCGCAAATCAGTAACTGAACCTTTTCACCGGTTTTGTACTTCGCCGGAGACCGGTCAAGAAACTTGTCGAGTTTGGCGGAAGCGGCAACACGTTCGCTGGTTTCGTCGAGATAGACGCGCACAACATAGGACTGCCCTTCGCGCATCTCCACTTTCTGCTCGCGGAACGGCACAAACAGATCCTTCGGCAATCCCCAGTCGAGAAAGGCCCCGATGCGCGTGGCAGAAGCCACACGCAGACAGGCAAATTCACCAACCATCGCCAGCGGCCGTAGCGTCGTAGCCGTCAGCCGGTCTTCGGAATCGATCATCAGAAAAACCTCGACGATATCTTCAAGGTGTAAGTCCTTGGCAACATACCGGTTAGGCAGCAAGATCTCCCCCAGACTGCCGCCGTCAAGGATCAGTCCAAAATCCGTTGACCGCACGACCTGCAACCGGTTGATTTGTCCAATATTCGCCATTCATATTCTCACAAGGGTTAAAGAGGAACGCACCACTTACCGTATCTTCAAGGTAGCTACGCCAACCAGCGCAAAGACGATGGAGAGTATCCAGAAGCGAATGGTGATCATATTTTCGGCGGCACCAACTGAACGGCCCGCTGCCGCCGCGCGATCTCTGGCGATGAATTCGAAATGGTGATGAAGCGGAGCACAGCGAAAGACCCGCCGCCCTTCCCCATACATTTTTTTTGTAACCTTAAACCAGCTTTGCTGAATCAGCACGCTGGCGGCTTCCATGACGAATACGCCGCCAACAATAACCAGCACCAGTTCCTGTTTAATCAAAATGGCAACCGCCGCAATGCCGCCACCAATGGCAAGGCTGCCGGTGTCGCCCATAAAGACACGTGCCGGATGGCAGTTAAACCAAAGAAATCCAAGTCCTGCACCCAGCAATGCACCGCAGAAAACGGCCAATTCGCCAGCACCCTTGACGAATGGAACCTGCAGGTATTCCGAAAAAATAAAATTTCCGGCCACGTAGGCCATAACGAGATAAGCCGTCGCCGCCGAATTGGTGCAACCGATGGCCAATCCGTCGAGTCCGTCGGTGAGGTTCACCGCATTGGATGAACCAACCAGCACAAGAAAAACAAACGCCAGGGTTCCAAATAATCCCATGGACGAAATTACCGGCGTTTTTATAAAGGGAACCATCAGCTGCTGAGTGCGCAAGCAGGTTTCTTCGTTCGAACAAAGCGCGATAAATAATAATACCGTCCAGCTGGCTTGCGCCAGCAGCTTGACGCGTGGAGACAGCCCGCCTTCGTCCTTGCGTTTGATTTTAAAATAATCATCAACAAAACCAAGCACCCCGAGAAAACAAAACGTCGTCAACGCACACAACATGAAAAAATTACCCGGCTCAGCCCATAAAACAGTCGCAGCAACCGTCGCAAAAATAATCAGCAGTCCGCCCATGGTTGGCGTACCCACCTTAGCTCGCTTATCTTGCGCCAGGCCGGGGACCCGCGAATCGGTGCACTGTTCGCCATATTTGACGACACGCAGTTTTTCAATCAGCCATGGACCAATAATTAAACTGAGGATAAAAGCTGTTCCGGATGCCATAACGGCGCGGAAGGTGATGTATTGGAAAATGCGTAACGGTGAAACCACGTCGCTGAATTGATAAAGCCAGTAAAACATACGATTACTCTCCGTGTTAAATTTTTGTTTTTAATTCCTCAAGAATGGTTTCGAGCCGTTCGCCACGCGACGCTTTAAAAAACGCCATGTCTCCAGCGCAAAGATGTGTGCGCAAAATATTCACGGCTTCAGCTTTTTGCACACCACCTATACCGCCGCAAATAATCTGTGCCCCTGAATCGCCAATGGTGATGACACGATCAAACTTCAACGTATCCACAAACTGCCCCAAATCACGATGCTCAGCCTCTGCCGTCCCGCCAAGCTCACGCATCCCGCCCAGTATAACGAAGCGCCTTCCCTCACACGGCAATTGCGCAAACGTGGTCAGCGCCGCACGCATAGATAACGGATTGGCATTATACGCATCGTTAATGAACACAATGCCATTATGCAAACTACGTTCCCAGCGCATCGGCGCGGACTGAAAACCCGACAGGCCCGCCTGCACCTGTTCAGTCGAAAGGCCTAATTCTCGGCCTAACGTGGCAGCACGCCGTGCGTTGCGAATCATATGCTCTCCGGGTAACGGCACCGTGAACGTAAACGGTTCTTTTCCGAATGTAACGATACGCCCCTTGCACTTCCTTTTGAACAGCTCGAACCATTCAGACGTTTCGTCGAGCAGCGCGTTATCCGCATGAGTCAGCAAAGAGGCTTTTTCCTCCGCGATTTTTTCCAGAGATTGGAAAAATTCAATATGCGCTTTCCCGATGTCTGTAATGACAGCCCAGTCGGGAGTGAGCAACCCGGCCAATCGGTCAATTTCGCCGGGATGATTCATACCCAGTTCGAAAACAAAAAAATCCGCGTTGCGATCCGCGGCCAGCATGCTTAGCGGCAACCCCACATCATTGTTCCAATTACCCGGCGTTTTACAAACCGTTCCCTTCAGTGCCAGCACGGAAGCAATCAGCTCCTTGACGGTCGTTTTACCGACGCTTCCAGTAATGCCGATCACCGTACCGGCCCAGTGGCGGCGCACACCAGCGGCCAACGCCCAGAGTGCCGCCATCGTATCCGGCACGACCATTTGCGGCACGTTTCCAATGTCTGTAAATTCACGTTCAACAATAATTCCGACGGCACCTTGCCCAACCGCTTGCTGAACAAACGTGTGCCCGTCATGCGTCGCACCTTTGATGGCAATGTAAACATCGCCCGGCTTTAAGGTGCGGGTGTCATGAGAAATTCCAAGGATTGGAAAGTTGGTGGCAGAATTTTTCCAGAGTTCGGAAACCCATGAAGAGCATTCAGCCGCACTGTATTTGACTTGTTCCATTAAAGGGCCTCCTGAACGGCATCACGATCATCAAAAGGAACAATAGCACCGTTAAATTCCTGATACGTTTCATGCCCCTTGCCCGCGATGAGCAAGACATCTTTTTTACCGATCAAGCCCAGTCCGCGAGCAATCGCCGCCTTGCGGTCGAGCATGATTTCATATTTACGCTCGGAATCAAACCCAGCCGCAATTTCAGCCGCAATTTTTTCAGGAACTTCATTGCGCGGATTATCATTTGTAATGATGGAGTAGTCCGCGAGCCGCGCGGCGACTTTTCCCATCAACGGACGCTTGCCTTTATCGCGGTTTCCACCACAGCCGAAAACAACAATCAACCGTCCGGGCGTGATGGCTCTCAAGGTTTCAAGCACATTGAACAAGGCGTCATCCGTATGCGCATAGTCGACAAAAACCCGTTTCCCTTTGGTGTTCGGCACCGCCTCAAGCCGCCCCGGAACACATTGCATTTCCCCAAGTGCCTTAACAATAATTTGAACAGGAATACCCAGTGCCGCAGCGGCAGCAAAGGCCGCCAACGCGTTATAGAGATTAAAATGACCAATGAGTTGCAAGGTGACTTCGATATCACCCCACGGACTTTGAACATGCATCCGCGAACCCCTTGTATCCGTAACCGGATTAAGCCCGCGCACTTCCGAGCCTTCTTCAAATCCGTAAGAAACCCGTCCCGCCAGAAATTTTTTATCACTGAGTAACCGGCGGCCCCACAGATCGTCGCTGTTAATAACGGCAAATCGACGTACCTGATTAAACAGTCGTG
Source organism: Pontiellaceae bacterium (assembly GCA_044352355.1). Classification (GTDB taxonomy): domain Bacteria; phylum Verrucomicrobiota; class Kiritimatiellia; order Kiritimatiellales; family Tichowtungiaceae; genus Tichowtungia. The sequence continues at coordinate 4,296 of JBILEA010000054.1, forward strand.
ATTTGACATTAAAATATTCTTCTAGCGTGCCGTGATAATCGAGATGATCCTGCGTCAGGTTCGTAAAAATGGCGGCATCGTAAAGAATTCCATCCACCCGATGCTGAGCCAATGCATGGGACGAAACTTCCATAATGACGCTATCACACCCCACGCGATCCATCTGTGCAAACATGGCCTGAATATCGGGCGCTTCCGGTGTAGTGCGTGAGGCTGGCAACACGCGATCGCCAATTTCATACCGTACAGTTCCCAGTAGCCCAGGCCGCCGCCCGGCGGCTTTGAAAATTTCACGCAACATGAAACTGACGGTCGTTTTACCGTTCGTCCCCGTAATGCCGATCGTGCAAAGCCGTGTGGCAGGGTGGTCATAAAAACGCCCCGCTAGTTGCGCCATAGCTAACCGCGCATCCGCCACATGAATACAGGGGAAACTCCCGCCGAAGACACAAGGCATCTGTGAAACAACCGCTGCAGCACCACGCTGAATGGCGTCTTCGATATAAGTAAAGCCATCCGTCTTTTCTCCGTGCAACGCCAAAAACAGCGATCCCGATTCGACGTGACGGGAATCATACACGATGCCCGTGATGTCACAGGAGCGGTCTCCGGTAACCTCTATCACGTCCATACCCTCTAGTAACTCGTTCAGTATCATAAGATTTTCAGTCTAAGACGTTTGCTTCGCCTGACCCGGCGGTTTCGACCTCAGTCACATATTCCGTGGTAAATCCTTCAGGCGGTATGCGCAAATAGCGCACCGTCTGATCAGCGATTTCTCGAAAGTACGGAGCGCAAACCGTTCCTCCGTAATAGCCCCCCTGCTGCGGTTCGTCCGCAACAACAATAATGCTAATAGTCGGATTCTCAACCGGCAGAAATCCGACAAACGAGGCGATGTATTTGTTGTTATAGTAGCCGCCGTTTTCCAAATCCACTTTCTGAGCGGTCCCGGTTTTTCCCGCTACCAGATATCCAGCAATAGCCGCTTTGGTGGCGGTGCCGCCGGGCTGGGTAACTCGCGCCAATAACCGCCTCATCTCTTTCGCTGTTTCGGGACGAATCGGCCGGTTTAATTCTGTCGGTTGCGACGCCAAAATCGTTTCACCCTGGGTATTTACCACTTTGCGAATAATAAGAGGCCGCATGCGAATACCATCGTTGGCAATCGCACTGATCGCGTTCAAGATCTGCATTGATGTGACAAGTACTTCGTGGCCCATGGCGATTCGACTGATACTCAACTTAGACCAGCGATCGGTGCTCCAAACAATTCCGGCATCTTCACCGGGAAGTTCCAGCCCGGTGCGTTCACTAAAACCAAACGAGCGTAACGCCTGATAAACTTTTTTATCACCCATCTGCAACGCAATTTTTGCCGCCCCGATATTACTCGATTTTTTAATAATATCAGCCACCGTTAAACGGCCTTCCGGATGTGAATCGTGCAGCACTTTTCCCCCATAAAACCAGGCCCCGTTCTCGCAGTCAAAAATATCCGTGGCACGCACGGCTCCGCAATCGAGTGCCGACGCAATAATCATCGCCTTGAACGTCGAACCGGGCTCATAGGTATAGTTGATAGCGCGATTACGCATCCACTCGGCCGGCGCGGTGCTAAAGCGGTTAAGGTTAAAGGTCGGTAACGAGGCCATGGCGAGAATCTCACCGGTCCGGACATTCTGCACAACAGCCCAGGCGGCGTGCGGATGATACTTGGTATTCAGATTATCGAGTGCTTTTTCAGCAAAATACTGAATCTGCTGATCGATGGTCAGATAAACATCGGCTCCCGACTGCGCTTCAATATCCACGGTCCGGCGACCATAAATTTCCCTCCGGCGACCATCTTTCTGACTGATCCGCAATCCGGAAACCCCCTGCATCAACGTATTCATGCGCTGTTCAACGCCAGCGCTGCCGACCCCTTCGTAGTTGGCATACCCGATCACATGCGCGCCCAGCACGCCTTTCGGGTAATCACGAATCGGAACATCTTCAAAGAAAACACCCTTCATATTCATCGCCCGTAACGGACCGATTGCTTCTTCGCGAACAAATTTCTGAACCCGCACATACTGTCGCTCCGGGTCATTTAATGCCTGCCACAGATTGGCCCGATCCACCGGAAATTGACTGGCTAAGGCATTGTAAACCGCCGAAATATCTCCGTTTTGCTTAATAAACTTAGGGTCAACGCAGATATGTTTGGCTGCAATATCTCCCGCCAGCAATTTGCCGTTGCGGTCAAAAATTCGCCCGCGCGGCCCGCGGGTTTCCTGCTCAAGCCGCCGAGCATTTGCAATGCGCGCCATAGTTCCTGGAGATGGCCGTAAATGCAAAAAGGCCAGGCGAATACCCAGCCCAATGAAAACCGTCACGATCAGGACGGACGCTAATACAGTTCTTCCTTTATACTTCATCCATAAAGATCCACTGGAACGCTATCTATTATAAGCGAGGCTTGCCGCCGTAGTACCAGCCCCGTTGCGTACGCGAAAAATCTGCTGTTCATCCGGCAAGCGCATCGCCAGATTGTGCCGCTTGAGTGCACGTTCAAGACCGCCTGGTGACTGCTGGCTGGCCCAACGATCCTGTTCATTAATCATCCGGCGACGGGCTTCGCGCTGTACGGTTTCCAGCCGCTTAATCTCCTGTCCGAGGGTGTCGCAACGGGCGCATAGCCAAACATAGCTAAGACCGAATACCGCAACAAAAACCAGAATATTGGCCAATACGACCGGGAATGGAATCCGTACCTGAGATTTACGACTGGTCACTCTCTGTCTCTTTTTCATGCTGCTTCCTCCCTTTCCACTGCGCGCAGTTTGGCTGAGCGCGAACGCGGATTATCCGTCAATTCCTGTTTCGAAGCTGTCAGCGGCTTTTTCGTCAACAACCGTACAGCCGGTTCGTCATAAACCAGTTTTTCACCACCCTGCTGAAGCGATTCGCGCTTCACCATGTGACGTTTAAAAAAATCTTTCACCATCCGGTCTTCCAGACTGTGGAACGTGATCACCGTCATCCGCCCGCCGTCACGCAACATCGAAAGTCCGGCCTCAAGGCCCGTCTCCAAACTTTCCAACTCGGCATTCACCGCTATACGAAGCGCCTGAAACGTCTGTGTGGCGGGATGAATCGCACCGCGCCGTCCGCCCTTAGCCCGTTCAACGATTTCGGCCAGCTTGAGAGTCCGGTCAATCCGCCCCTGTTGACGCTCCATCACAATCGCCCGCGCAATCCGGCGGGAATCGCGATCTTCCCCAAAACGGAAAATAATGTTCGCCAGCGTTTCCTCGTCGTCCTCATTCACTAAATCAGCGGCAGAGCGGCCCTTTGTGCGATCCATGCGCATATCCAGCGGACCGTCCTTGGCAAAACTGAAACCACGCTCGGCGACATTCAACTGCGGCGAGCTGACCCCAAGGTCGAGGAGCACCCCGTCCACGTCTGTCACGCCGATTGGTCTGCAAAGCTCTTTCATATCCGCAAAATTTCCATGAATCCGTACTGCCCGTTCTCCGAACGGACTTAAAATCTCTTTTGTCTGTTCGATTGCCTCCACATCGCGATCTAATCCAATCAACCGCCCCTTCGGTGAAAGCCTATTCAAAATCTCTACCGCATGTCCGCCGCGTCCTAACGTCCCGTCGATATAGGTTCCTGCCGGGTTCTTCACCAGCAGATCCAACGTCTCATTCAGCAATACCGGAACGTGCATAATTTGACTGGAATGATGGAGCGATGGATCATTGGATTACCGCAGAAAGACTGACCGCCGTTCTGTTTCATCTCTTTTTCCACCAATCCATCAATCCTCCCTTCCATTCTTCCACCCTTCCATCCCCATTACGCCACTTGCATCGAACCGATCACCCGGCGCGAGCAGGCCGCCGAAAAAGTGGCCGCCTGTTTTTCGCTCATCAACACCGTTCGGCGCATTCCATCCTCCGGTAACCGAAGGTAACGGTCCTTCTCCGGTGTCAGATCAATAGCCCGCGAAAAATACATATATTTTGCGATGCTGTTCATACTCATACCTGCTTCCTAATAACCTCCGTAAAAAGTGGTTTCTGCCAGTGACGAAACCGCCGGCAGTGCCATATCAAAATTTTCTTCACTCCAAAGTTCGATGCGGGTGAGCGTGCCGACTAAAACCACTTTGCTTTTCACCTCAGCATGCGCCAGCAGTTCATCCTTGATACGAACCCGGCCTTGCACATCCACCGTCATGGCATCCGCCGACGCCGTCATCGCACGCACCGCCTGCTCGTCCTGAGCATCCACCGCGCTTGATTCACGCAACTGACGCAGGCGACGGTTCATTTCAGCTAACGTGTAGAGATAAAGACATTTACGGTCAGAATGAGGAAAAACGTAAATTCGCGGCGTTTCACCCATCATGGCACGCCAATCGGATGGAATAATCAGCCGGCGTTTGGGGTCCAACGAGTGGTGGAATGAGCCTACAAACAGCTCCTCAATTCTCGTTTCAATTGTATTCATGCTCCACCTCGCCCTTCTTGGCTCCACTTTATGTCACTACCACCCACCTCCCGTCAAATGATTTTTGCGATTTTTTTAAAAAATTGAGGAAACTACAGAACGATTTGACTAAATGGAAGCAATACAGTAATTTATTATCCAACAAGAGGAGGTTTCATGAACAAGTTCGTTGTTATGCTCACCGTTGGTGTTATGTCCGTTTCAGTATTCGCTATGTCCAAGGCCCCTGCTGATGCAAAAGCCTGTTCCGCCAAAGATGCCGCCTGTTGCACAACAGACGGAAGTTGCAAGGCAGATGCTAAAAAAGTTGAAGGCGCAGCCTGTAAAGTAAAAGCTGATGCAACAAAAGCCGCAGCTGGCGCTGAAAAAGCAGTTAAAGATGCAGGATGCGCCGGTGGCGTCTGCCCGCTGAAGAAGTAAATAATCCGGGTAACCCACCCTGTACACCCTCTCCCTCACCGGAGAGGGTTTTTTATTCTCAGGATAGACCGGTTCTGCGCTTATGTTTAAGCACCCGTCCGAACCAAAACAGCGCAACCACCCCGCTAATCATTTGTCCGACAGCCATTCCGGCAAAAATGCCGGGGATCCCCGCCAGCCTTGAACCAAGCCACGTCAGCGGGATCACCAGCCCTGCCAGCCGCAACGCCATCAACAGCGAGGCCTGCAATGGCATTTCAATGGCATTGAAAGCAAATCCGGAATGGACGGCGGAATGCTGAAGCACCGCGCCCGCGAGAATAATACGCAAATACAGGGTGATCAAATGAGCCACCTCCGGATTATGACTAAACCACCCGGCGGCCATTGGCGCAAAAAACAGCGCCAGCAGGAAGCAGATAAGCGCATAGATGATTCCATAACAATTCGTGAGCATCCATGCGCGACGAACGCGATCAAGCCGTCCTGCGCCCCAGTTTTGACCTATAATCGGCACCAGCGCCGTACCCATCGCCATCGGCAGCATATAAGCGAATCCCTCGATACGCTGACCTGCCGTCGTTGCCGCTACAGCCGTCGTGCCAAAACCGGCAATCAGATGAAGGATAACTCCGCTGGTCACCGGTAACAACAGATTGGTCGCCGCCGCCGGTGCCGCCACAAACAAAACCGACTTCCAGGCTTCCTTCATTTCCTGCCAAACCGGGCGGGCCCATGAAATCATCCGGTAGCGGTAATGCAACAGCCAGATGGACAGCACAACCGTCACCATCTGTGAAATCACCGTAGCAATGGCCGCACCGGCAATCCCCATCGCCGGAAACTTCTTCCACCCGAAAATAAATAACGGATCAAGCACCGCATTCAACACCGCACCCGCAACCATTACCAGCCCGGGACGCAGCGTGTCGCCGGTAGATCGCATCGCATTATTTCCAATCATTGGAAGGACGGTCAGCGGCAAAAAGCATAGCCAGATGCGCATATAAGCCAGCGCCGGCTCAAAAGTCCCTTCCCCCGCGCCCATCAGCCGGAAAATAATCGGCACAAATAGCTGACCCAACACCGACATCACACCCATCGCCAGCATCGTAAGCAGAAAACTATACGTCGTCAGATGCTTCATCTTCTCAAAATCTCCATGCCCGATCGCACGGCTGACGCAAGATGAAGTACCAACGCCCAGCCCAAGACTAACGCTGAAAATAACCATGATCGGCGGGAAGGTGAACCCGATTGCCGCCAGCGGCACGGTCCCCATTCGCGATATAAACCAGGCGTCCGTCAGGTTAAAAACGATCATGGCGAAAAACCCCATGATCATCGGCGGCGTCATCCGCAGAATATGGCCGCTCAATGGCCCTTCGGTTAAATCAAAATGGCGTTTCATTAAGCGTCCATTCTGCCGCACAAAACCGGATCGTCGAGCCGTTTCTTCAACTCAACCACGGAATACCCGGCGCGGCAAAGCCGCCATCAAAGAATTTTGACAAAATCATTACCGACCCCGAGCGTAGCGACGGATAATTTCCGCCGGAAATAGCGAAGCGGTTCAAATCATTTCCAACAACCGGGTAAAAAATATTTCTTCATGATTTTGTCGGTATTTTCAGTGTGCTCATGCTTTCAGTGCTCATTTCCTTCACAGGCCATACTGGTCAACGAGAAGTCGAAGATTGCCCTGCCTGCAGAGCGTATTCCCCTTCTCCGATAAGGCACGTAGTCCCGCTTTCAAGCGGCATAACCTGTTCCGGCTAAAGCCGGTACTACATACCTTTCCAAGGAAAGGGGACCCATTATTCTGACCGTAATTATTCTGACAAAATTCTCTATTTTATTGTTTTGGTGGCTGCTTCGCCGCGCTGGGTAAATCCGCGGTCAAAATTCTCACCCAAGGCGGCGGGCGCGGAGCTGACCGCAGGCGGCTTTGAGCGCAGAACCTTTAGAGTCGCGCAGGGTCGTGTTGATGCCGGCATTTTCCAAGGTCTGGAAAAATTCTTTCATCGTTTCCGAATCCGGACGTTCGCCGTCAAATTCCTCAACCGGACTGAGCGGGATCAGGTTGACGCGGCAGGAGAATTTTTTGAGCAGCTTAACGAGCTGATGCGCCTGTTCCTGTGAGTCGTTCAAATCTTTGATCAGCGTGTACTCGAAAGTGATAATCCGGTTCGTCTTGTCGGTGTAGGCGCGACAGGCGTCCAGCAGTTCGTCCAGCGGCCAGGTTTCGTTAACCGGCATGACCCGCGAGCGGGTTTCTTCGTCCGGCGCATGCAGTGACACCGAAAGCTCAACCTGAATCCCTTCATCGGCCAATCGCTGAATGCCGGAAACCACGCCGCAGGTGCTGATGGTAATGCGGCGCGCGCCGATACCGAGTCCATCCGGATGGTTCATAATGCGGACGGCTTTGAGCACTTCATCGTAGTTGTCAAACGGTTCGCCAATTCCCATAAAGACCACGTTATCGGGCCGTCCGCCGAGCAGTCTGGCGACTTCCAGCACCTCTCCGACGATTTCGCCTGCGGTTAGATTGCGGATCACACCTTTCTGCCCGCTGGCACAGAAGGCGCAACCGAAACGGCAGCCGACCTGACTGGAAACACAGACGGTATTTGTCTGCCTGCGCGGAGCCGGAATAATCACTGTTTCGATCAGTTCGTTGTCGGCGAGTTTGAACAGCAGTTTCTGCGTTTCGCCGGAAGAACCTTTGGTTTCCAATTTTTCCAGACATTGGAAGCTGAAGCGTTCGGCAAGCTGCGCACGAAACGGCGCGGGCAGATTTTGCATTTCGTCGGACGACGAAGCGCGCTTAACGTAAAGCCAGTCCCATATCTGTTTCGCACGGAAAGAGGGCTGCCCCTGCTCTTTGCAGAAAGTTTCCAGCTCCGGAAGAAATAGTCCGTGAATTGACGGTTTCACTGCGGCTATTCCTCTTTCACGAGGAAGTTCTGCACGTAATCGGCAATGCCATCCTCGATCGAAGTAAACGGTCGATCGTAACCGGCGGCACGCAGTTTGGTGAGATCGGCCTGTGTGTGATACTGGTATTTGCCGCGTAAATGTTCCGGCATATCGATGAACTGTATATTCGGTTTGCGACCCATCGCACAGAAAACAGCACGGACCAGATCCACCCACGTGCGCGGTTGGCCGGTTCCGCAGTTAAAAACACCGGAAACTTTTTTGTGTTCGCCGAACCAAAGGGTCTGCGCAACCGCATCTTTGACATAGACGAAATCACGCACCTGCTGGCCGTCGCCATAATCAGTCCGGTGCGATTTGAAAAGCTTCACTTCGCCGTCTTTCAAAATCTGTCCGTAGGATTTATGAACAACGGAACGCATATCGCCCTTGTGCGCCTCGCCGGGGCCGTAAACATTAAAATATTTCATGCCGGCGATTTC
>JBILEA010000006.1:0-38308 GCA_044352355.1 Pontiellaceae bacterium
AGAAATACGCATGGCTTCCGCTTTAAACTGCCTGCCGTAATGGGCGTCAGATATCCATTCCCCATCGGCTGCCAGCCATTCGCCGGGGTTGGCGCTTGAGACTGTGCCGACAACCGTAACGAGGTCTTTATGCCCGCGGACCTTGACGCGCAAGACGGCGTAGCCGTTATCCTCATTACGGAAAACAGCCCGCTCAATCTGTCCATCCAGGCGGCGATTGTCGTCTTTTTTCTGGGTCGTATTCATCTTTTAAGCCGGGTGATATGCGAATATAGTTCAGGCAAAGGGAACTCTCAATGGCCGAAATAGATTATCAGCAACTTGAGAAACGGCTGGGCCGGGCACTTCTTGCACAACGGCTTAAAATCCAGACACACCACGCTGCACGGCTTTTCGGGAGCGGCAAGGTTTGGTTTCATATTGAGCAGATCCGTACGCTCCACCGCATGATCCGCACGGCACTCAAAATCACCGGCCTTTACCGTCCCGGCCACCGCAATGCGCTGGACGTACGGGTTAATTTTCAGGAACTGCCCTGCCCTGATCTGCCGGAAGCTTTTGACGGATTCCGGCTGCTGCACATCAGCGATACACATATTGACGGCAATCCTGAGCTGACCGGAATTCTGATTCGACTGATTGAACCGCTTGAATACGACGCGTGCGTGATCACAGGAGATTTCCGCGAAGGCACGTTTGAAGATTATGACACACCCGCCGAACGAATGGTCGAATTGCACCGCCACATAAAAACCGGCACCTTCGCTGTTCTGGGCAACCACGATGCGATTGAAATGGTTCCAGCACTTGAAGCGGGCGGAATCCGCCTGTTGCTGAACGAACACATTATGCTGGAACATAAAGGGGCAAGCCTTTGTCTGGCAGGCGTGGACGATCCGCATTACTACGAAACCGACAACCTCGATAAGGCTCTCGAAGGAGTTCCTGACGAGGCGTTCAAAATTCTTTTGGCGCACTCACCGGAAATCTGCCGGAAAGCTGCCTTTGCGGGCATCAACCTCTATCTGTGCGGCCACACGCACGCCGGACAAATCTGTCTGCCGGGAGGCCGCCCGTTGATCATCAACAGCAAATGTCCGAAGGACTGCCGTGCAGGACTATGGCACTTTGAAGGAATGACCGGCTACACATCGCGCGGCGCAGGGACTTCGTCCGTCGAGGTGCGCTTCAACTGTCCGCCGGAAATCACCGTTCACACCCTGCGCCGGCAAGTGCACAAACAGGCAGTCATTCAACGTAAAATTTTCTGATGGATAACCCGTCTTTCCCCAGCGAGCCGGCATATACGCCAACAGGTTATTTGGGCCAAGGGTATCCAACCGATCCCGCATTCCGGTCAACCACCTTGCCAGGCAGACTTTCATGAAACTTTATTATCTGTTGCTCCAGCTGTTCCACGATTTCCGGATAAGCCGCTGCGACGTTTGATGTTTCGGAGGGATCCTTCGGGATATTATAAAGTTCCACCCGGCTGCGATCCGGATTCATCAGCAACTTCCAGTCGCCGTCACGAATGGCGAGCATTGGACTGCGGTTCAGCCAGAATCGCGGTTGCCCGTAACGCCATTCCCACATTAACGGCTTGGGTCGCTTTGTCATCATTTGACCACGCCATATTTCCTGAATATCAATTCCGTCCAGATCACTCTGCGGTTCAGCCCCACCCAGAGCACAGAGCGTCGGGAAAAAGTCGAGCAACGAGGTGACACTTGTGTTGTCCACCTTACCTGCAGGAACTGTTCCGGGCTTCCAAACGATAAAAGGAACCCGGAATCCACCTTCGTACAGATTGGCTTTTTCGCCGCGAAATGGTCCGTTAAGTCCCACACCGACATAGTAGTCGTAAGAGAGCGGATGTGGCGCACCGTTATCGCTGGTAAAGAAAATGTAGGTATTTTCCGCAAGTCCCGAACGGCGGATCCGGTCGAAAAGCCGCCCGAGTTGTTTATCCATTTCGCTCAGCACGTTCCAGTAAATGCGCGAAGGATCGTCATCAGGATTATCATCATACGGCTCCTTCACCTTCAGGTCATCATAATGCCGCATCTGATCCTTTTCTGGCAGTAACGGTGCGTGGGGATCAAGCAACCATATCTGCAGGAAAAATGGCTGTTCGGCCTGCTCCCGCCGATCCACATATTTAATGGCTTCATCAACAAACAGCTCAGATGACCGGCAACGGTGCGTCGCGTTCGCCCATTTTGCGCCGTACTTATTGACTGGCCAGTTGAGATACGGATCCAGAAATTCAGAAAATCCATAGGCATCCGGGCGGGGAATCTGCGGGTTTTTATGAAACCACTCGCTAAGATGCCATTTGCCAATGTGCATGGTATGATAGCCAGCCTGTTGCAGAGCCCTTGGCAACATGGGATATTTCGGATCCAGCAAGTCGGCGGAATCGAGTTTCTTCATCATTTCCGCCGTGGTGATCTGAGAATGAAAGCCGATGCGTCCGGGGAACCGTCCGGTCATCATCCCTGCACGAGTCGGAGAACAGATGGAAGATGGAACATAAAACTGGGTGAACCGGGTCCCCTCTTTTGCCAACCGGTCGATATTGGGAGTCCGCAAAACCGGATGTCCGTAACACCCCAGATCCCCCCAACCCTGATCGTCAGTCATGATGAAAATAAAATTAGGCTTCCCTCTCGGAATGGCCGAAGCATCACAAGTTGTGGATAAAAAAATAGAGCAACACCCTGCCAGTGAAGCCGCCAGCCCTGACCTTTTTTTATATTTCACGCGGGTTTCCTATCTTGCCGATCATTAACAGATGTTTATCGACAGGGTTATCCTTTAAGACGCGAAGATTTAGTAAATTCCTCAAGCGTTACGACCCCATCATTATTCACATCGAACTCTTTCATGTATTCACGGGTTTTCCGCTCATTAAAAACAGCACCTTTATTCTCTGCCATAGAACGTGATGAAGCAACCCACTCCTCTTCAGTAATCTGCATATCCTTGTTCAAATCTTTCTTTTTAAATGAATTCGGGATTTCTTCTGCGAAAACGACCATCGTGCAAACCATCCCGGCAATAAACATAATCTTTTTTTTCATGTCATTCCCCTTTAGTATATTTCCCAGCCGAACCGTCTACTGACTGATTTCGCCGCCCTTGCCGCTATGCGGGTTGTTTTTCAGTTGTTCCAAATACGGCCTGAGCGTTTCCTCACGGATCGCCCTGACTTCATCCGCCCATTTCTGGAATTTCTCTTTAACATCCAGAGGAACATTTTTAATATCTTCAGCACTCTGACTCACATCGGGCGGAGTAAGCCTGCGATAAAACTTGTCCTTATTTTTAGTCCCCGCGAATGTAGCGTAATACCAGTCATGATCTGAAAATCCCATCCAGCCTTTTTTTTCAGAATAGGTGTAATCATGAACCTTGCCCACTTCACCGCGCAGAACAGGAAGCAGACTCTTGCCATCAAAGATGATTCCTTCCGGCATTTGTGCGGATGCCGCCTCAACCAGCGTGGGATAAATATCCACAGACATGGCCAACGCATCGCTCACGATTCCAGGCCGGATCTGACCGGGCCAGCGCATAATCAGAGGAACCCGGGTGCCTGCATCAATCACAGCTGCCTTGCCGCCGCCGGCAATCGGATGCGGGCCGTTGTCGCTCATAAAAACAATCAGGGTGTTTTCGGCAACGCCGGCTTTATCCAGCGCATCAAGCAGACGTCCGACTTGATCATCCGTACGCATCACCATCGCCTTGTAGGTTCGGTATTTTTCAAGAAGTCCTACGTTATCCACCGACCACTTGGCCAGACCAGGCTGACTGAAATCCTTGGCGAAAATATGGTTCAGTCGGATAATCTCAGCGAATTCCTGCCGGAGGGTATCGTCCATCGGAATTTTTTCTAAATAATCCGTTTCAATCTCGTGCGGCGCGTGAACCAGATACATGCTGACCCATGCGAGAAAGGGCTGTTTGGACGTGTTCGTGATAAAATTAACTGCTTCTGAGGTTATGACATCGTCTGAATATTTCCGCGATTCAGGACTCATCGCCACCGGCTGACCATTGTGATAAAATGGAATATCCCACCGGAAATAAAGTGTTCCCGCCGCCGTTGAGTCCCCATTCCCTTTTTCACCGGGCGGCATTTCATCGGCCCGCAGACCGACAAAACCAAAATTTTCATCGAAACCCTGCTTATTGATATAATCCGGCTCCCCACGATTATCAAAAGTCAGGTGAGTTTTGCCAAAGAATCCGGTCCGGTAGCCGGCCGGCTTAAGCGCCTCGGCAATGGTGATTTCTTCAAGCTCTACCCGTTGCCCCACTCCGCCCTTATCGCCGATGTTATTGATGATGCCAGTGCGGTAACCATGCCGTCCGGTCAGCAGCGCAGCACGCGTGGGAGAGCACATTGGATAGACCTGCATATGGGTAAAACGGACGCCTTCTGATGCCAGCCGGTCAATATTCGGAGTCTGCATTGTGGGGTGCCCATAGCAACCCGGTTCACGCCACCCCATATCATCCACCAGAATGAACAGGATATTAGGCCTGTCAGCCGGAGCGCCCACCACGGGCGTCGCGCACAATGTAAGAAAGGTCGTTCCGGCAAGGCCAGCCTTTGATATTTTCATGTTATCCATATTGTCTCCTCGAATTTCATTTTCAAAAACAGACACGGGGAACCAATTGAAGAACCCCTGTTATTCCGCCAGAACATCGCTGGCGCATTTGGCGTAAATACCGCGCAGATCCGCGCTGTATTTTTGCAGCGTCTTCCTCCCGGCACCCTGACAATCGCCACACCGGACCAACGCACGAGCCAGAAGGATTTCCTGCAATACCTGATTTCGAACCGACTTCATTCCGGCTGTGCGCTTCGCGTAGTCATACACATCTTTTTTATCTGTCAGCTGAAACCCGGCGACATGTTCATGCGTCAGCAGGCCATGCAATACCGGCGCTAATCGCGCATCACGCAGTTCGTTGCTAGCCATCGTTACGGCCAGAAAATGCGAGAAATCACTGTCGGCCTGAAGCTGCGCCGCCTTGCGGATCAAGGCCTCCACAGCCTTGCTGTTTCCGGCAATTCCCAATGAAATGACGTAACTATCCATCCGGCTAACTGTCGATTCAAACTGCCCGCCAACCGTCCAGTTCCATCCTTGATCCCACGGTGATGAATTGAGTTTTTCAATCAGCAAATCCACTCCGGAATCGTCGCCAAACAGAGCCAGCATATGCGCATAGACGAGCCGCATTTCAGCCGGAACACGATCGCGTTCAAACGCCGTCTTCAGCAGAGGAATGCTCCGGCCCGGATCACAGAAAAGAATTTCCGCCCCGTCGTAATTTTTATTCAACTTTTCAACGGCCGCGACGAGCAGGCTGCTGGAAAAGGGGAAGCTGTCTTTCGCGGAAAGAATGCTCTCGGGCAAAGCACCGATTCGAACCATCTCTTTCTGCACATCACGGATGTCGATGGCGGAGGGTAAAATTCCTTTGCGGCAGGCCTGTGCGGCGGCCAGCCCGGCGGCATATCCGTTGTTTTGGACATCCGGCTGCATGCGCAACACCGGCAATGCATCGCGGTGGGCGCTAATTCCTATTCCGGTTACAATAACCCCCTCAACCCCTTCCGGCAACATACAGCGGTACGGAACGTCCGCATACACCCGCTTTCCGTGCGGAGGCCAGACAACTAAAAACATGGGGTGAGTCGTATATCCATGCGTGTCAAAATTGCTGTAGGCTCGCGAAACCGTGTCCGGAAAGGACCGCTCGTTAAAAATATCAACCGGACTGATCACAATACGTCCTTTAATTCTGCGGCGTTCCCTAGTGTTAATTAACTGAGCGATGTCATAACTGTCGCGAAATCGGTCGAAGGGCCGCGCTTGAATGTTCTGAAACATATACTTGGCGGCAACATGTATCCGCCACACATCGACCATATCGTTATCATTCACAAAATCATAATCGGTATTGATATAACCAGCCCCTAACCGCCGAGGAGAAAGCCCCGTACCTTGGATTTCAATATTGTCGGCATCAATATACATCGGTGTCGCGCCGGCAACTACGGCTGTATCCGCACTGCCGGTTGAATCGATAACCACCCCTGCCCGGACAACACCGCGTCCATAGGGCGTCGCCACCACGACACCGCGAACCTGATTTCCCTGCACCAAGGCCCCGCATCCGGCGGAACCGAACCAGATATCGCATCCGCTCTTGCGCAGTTCCTGACGGTACCACTCTTTTTTCAACTCAATATCCCAGGGGGTTCCCAAGCCCTCATTATCAATCTTGTATTCATAGCCCCCTAGATCCGCCACCCCGCGATCAACCTCTTCGGTAAACCCTTTACGAATTCCCAAACAGTAACGGCCGATCATACCGCTGGTGCCGACCCCGCCCAAACCATCGAGATATTCAATTACCAGCGTTTTGGCTCCCTGCCGGGAGGCGGCGATGGCTGCGGCAACACCGGAGGTGCCTCCACCGACCACCACCACATCATACTCAGCCAGCACCGGAACATTCAGTCCCGCCGAATGAATCACCGGAAAATCCTGATGAAACGAACGGGGTCCGCCCAGGAATTCTTTGATTTCGCCAGCCACTGCAATCCCGGCAACGGTTCCGTTGGAAACCCGCAAATTGTCCAACGACGTTGTAGCGTCTGCTTTTTTCTTTCCCAACTCTGCCCCCAGCAACTCTGCTTTCTCAAAAAGAGCAACCGGACCAACTTTATCGCCGCTATATTCGCCGAGCACAAACAGGTTTTCCGGACAGCCGACCACCTTGCGATTCGGGCTGTAAATCAGACTTCCGGACGACTCGATCTGCCCCTGCGACCAGACCCGATCCATAACCGTCTGCTGGACTTTCTGAAGAGCCGCATACGAATCCTCGCCCAACATTTCATTCAGGCGATAGCGGCGGGCTGAATATTTTTTCTCGACTTTGGCCGCAATCGGCTCGCATTCTACCGCGTTCCGGACATCTTCACCGCCAACGGTGATCCACCCAAATTCTTTTTTCCCAGGAGAGAAAGGCTCAAACGTCGCGCCAGCCAAACGCGCTACCACGGCAGAGGACGAGGCATCGATCACCTTGTCCGCAACCACCGCCTGCCGCCCCGAACGATTCGAAAAAACAACCCCTTTCAACTTGCCGTGTTCATTCTTCAAAACCTCGGTCGGGTAGCAGCCAAACAGAAAATCGACCCGGCTTTTCATCAAAATCTGCTCCAGCGCAGCCTTCAACGCAAACGGACGAAGCGGAGGGCCGTCCGTAGCGGTCGCCCCTGCTGTCTGGATCACCAGCTCACCCAGCAGGATCCGTTTCATTCCCGGCTGCTTGCGCACCTTCACCTGCAGGTAGCGGGCGTCAAAATTGCAGTCCGTAACCAGTTCCACCCGATCCAACTGTTCAGTCATCTGCAAGTTTTGCACACGGGTCTGCGGAATCCATTGTTTCCCATCAATACTGCTTTCCAGTTCATAGGCTTCTACGACAAAATCTCCGGCACGCTGGAAAGCAATCAACTTCACTGAGCGAACAGGGATCATCTCTTTCAAATCAATATTGAAAAGAACATCCCCCGTATACTCCAAAGAATCCGCACCCGCCGAAACATACGCGCCATCGCACAGCCGCGAAGGCGGCGAGGTATCCGCATGCTTGGGTGCCGCCTTTGCATTGGCAGAATAGGTAAACTCCGCAGGAGCAGTCTTCGCTGCCCCCTCGCCAAAAACACTTTTTGCCAGCTCCGTTTTCGGCGACTCCTCCACCCACATCTGATAGGTACGGCAAATATCCTGCCCTAAATATGGACGTTCAGCGGCAAGAAACACGCTGGCTCCATTTTTTGCCGCCTGCGCTGCGGCAGCCACCCCGGCGCTGCCCCCCCCCACAACCAACACATCCACCTTTTTAATTACAGGGATATCCCTGCCAGATTCCAATACATAGCTGCTTTGCTCCGCAAGACAACTCATCACGCCGATAGCGCAAAATAAAATGCTGTTAATAAAAAGACATCCGTTCCTTAAAGACAAACACATCATATACCTCCTCACTTTACTTAAACACCCAGCGCACAGACCATCATCCCACTGTAGGGGGCGCACCGCAGTCCACGACCAGTTCACCCAGCATCATCCGCACAATACCGGGAGCTTTATGAATTTTAAGCATTAAGTAACGGGCTTCGAAGGTTTTATCTACGGTCAAAGTAACCTGTTCAACGGATTCGCTCATTTGTGAATTCATCACCGTTCCCTGAGAAACCCATTTTGTTCCATCCATGCTGCTCAATAGTTCATAATCTCCCACGACATACTGATTTTGCAATTGGAAGGCATGCAACGTCACACGCCGAACAGTTTGCTCCATCTTTAAATCAACACTCAATTTAAGATGGTTATTAAATTGCACAGAATCTTTCTGCACGTTTGTGTATAGGCCGTCACAAAGCAAAGAGGGGGGCGTGGTATCAGGATGAGCGGGAGCAGGAACGGTTCCCAAAGAGTAACTGAACTCTGCCGCCGGCAAAACCTGTGCCAACGAAATAAGCCCCAGCCCCATCCAAGTTATCTTACATATAATCCGCATATTCATACTAATCTCCCCTTATTTTACTTCACCTCACTGGCCAGCGTCCGGGTTGCCTCTGGATGCCGAACAAATCGTATCCGCACGCGTGATGCTTCTTTGCCCACCGAAAAACTCAGCAAAAGAGCGCAGTCACTTTTCTGATCAATCCACCCTTCACTCGGCTTCCGTTTTGATTTCAATTTCTCCCAGCAGTATCCGCTTGGCACCTTGCGCTTTGCGGACGTTCAATTTTAAATAGCGGGCGGTTACCGGCTTGGTGCTTTTCAGCGCAACACAATCAACCGAGGTGTCGGCCTGCTGGTTGACAACTGTTTCCTGCGCAACCCAACCGTCTCCGTCATCACTTGACAGCAGCTCAAAATCATTAACCACAAAATCTCCCGCCAACTGAAAGGCATGCAAAGTGATAAACTCAACAGCTGTTTTCTCTCCCAAATCCAGAACCAGACTCACCGACTTACTGAACTCAACCGAGTCTTTCCCAGCCACGGCACAGATTCCGTCACACAGTTTCGACGGAGGGTCCGTGTCGGGATGTTTTTTGCTGGAAGGAATACTCGCATTATAACTGAATGGAAGTGTTGTTGTGAGTTGAGGAGACACTGTTTTCTTTTCTGCTGGCGGATCATAGCGCTCCGGAATTTCCGCTTTCCATTCAGCCAGTTCCCGCATCATCTTTGCGGCAACCTCTGGATACTGCTCCTTCACGTTGGTGCGTTGCGCGGGATCGTCCGTGATATCATATAACTCCACTCGGCTTCCGTCCGGCTGCCACCCCGCCCACCATTTGCCGTCCAGCATGCAAACCTGCGGCGGGTTATAGTCCTGATTGCCGGCAACCTCAAATTTCCATTCCCAGAAAAGGGGCTTCTCCCGCCCGGCTGTCTGACCTTTCAGTGCCCCAATACAATTTTCGCCGTCAACATTCACATCCGCCGGAAGCGTTGCGCCCGCAACAGCGGCCATCGTCGGAAGAAAATCCACTCCCGACCAGACAGAGCTGTTCTTAACGCCGGCCGGCGTTTTTCCGGGCCAGCGCACAATACAGGGAACCCGCATTCCCCCCAAATAAGCACTGCGCTTACGCCCCCGATATTCGCCCGGAGACCCGACCCCGGCGTTGGAAGAGTTGCCGATATGGTAATCTTCAGGGCCGTTATCCGATGTGAAAACAACCAGCGTGTTTTCGGAAAGTCCGTTTTCATCCAAATAATCGAGCAGCCTTCCGATCTGTTGATCCATTCCCGTCATCGTGGCGCAATATACCTTCATCTGCGCCGTCAGGTTTTTAGCACCGGCGACATACTCCTTCATCCAGGACGAAAAATCCTTTGGGTCAGCATGCAGCCCATCATAAGCTGCCAATTCCTCTCCGGTCGGTTTCAACGGACTGTGCGGCGCAAGAAAACATAAGTTGATAAAAAACGGAGATCCTTCCTGCCGGGGTTTCCTGATAAAATCGATGGCATCATCGACCATCCAGCGACTCGAATCCGAAACCGTATGTTCCGATTTTTTCATTCGTTCCCGATAAACCGGACTGGCAATGACTGACGGATTGGAAACGAGCCATGAACGGAATCCGTACGCATCCGGAGTCGGGCCGCCGTCCGCTCCGCAGATATGCCATTTGCCAATATGTTCGGTGACATATCCAGCGTCAGAAAGAACATCGGCGACCGTTAAAATGTCCGGATCAAGAAAATCAGGAATCCCGTTTTCACGATTGACCTTCGCTGAAGAGTAAATGGCATGGACGTTCTGCCTCGCGGGAAACTGCCCGGTCAGAAAAGCGACCCGACTCGGGGCGCAAACTCCGCTGTTTACATAAAAGTCGGTGAACATCGTCCCCTCGCGGGCCAGACGGTCAATATTCGGAGTTTTTACATACGGATGCCCGGCGCACCCCATATCACCATAGCCCATATCATCCGCCATAATCAGCAGTATATTGGGTTGCGGCTCGCTTTTAAAACCCGCCGACCAAGCGCCGGTTGCCAGAAACAACGAAGATACACCCGAAGAGACGGCGATTTTCAAATTACATTGCCCCGCATACATAAAAAAATCCTTCTATAAGAACCCAGATTGTCCATCGTCGACAGCACCAATCATAATTAAAACAACCGTTTTTAATATAATGAAATAAGAAAATGAAATAACGGATGGCGAAAAGTCACCTTATCCAAAAACCACGCTCAATCTCCAAAGCAAGCCACTTCAGTTCAGTCGAACCTCGCTGATGAGCACGCGTTTTGATTCAGGGCGGCGAATCAGCCGGACCCTCGCCTTAGAAACGTCCTTACCCACCGAAAAACTCAGCGAAAGAGCATCTTCTTTAACTGACGACTGTATAGGGACCTGTGTCCACTTCTTCTCTGCCAGTGCCCATGACGAATCGCTACCTTGAGTTTCAACCACCACATCATTCAGTGCATAATCCATAAAACTGAAACAGCAGACTTCAATTTCATTAACGGGCCGAGGTGCTGTCAGATTGAATTCGATGATAGCATCGCCGGCATACTGCACGCTGTCTGTTCCTGCCTGCCGCCAAATACCATCAAGCAATAATGATGGCGGATCGGTGTCCAGATGCCGCCCCGACGAAGGAATGTTCGACGAGTAGGTAATTTGCCTTCCGGAACAAAGGGTGTAAACGATATCAATCCAGCCTTGTTTTGTAATACTGTCCCCGAAAGCCACTACTTTTGAATCCTGCAGACTGTTCTGTTTAATCCACCCGGCCACCAGACGCGCGATTGCTGAAAGCCCTTCCGTCGTCAAATGAACCCCGTCCGAGCGAAGCACCCCGCCAGGCTCAACCGATGTCCCGGACAAATTCATCACCTCCTGATGCCAATCAATAACATCAGCCTCCGCTCCGGCGGCCACTTCTTTAATCACCGAGTTATAGGCAGCGATCATCGCATTGGCACCCCCGCCCGCTGCATAAAATCCGGGGTCATGACGGGTATACAGTCTTTCTTCATTGACCGGATTAATCGTAATAAAAACCGGACGGATCCCCGCCGCCCAGCATTTCGCGGCCATCTCCGTCAAATTACTCCGGAACTCATCAATCGGAACAAAATTCCCGTCGTTCACAGAGTCATTCATTCCGAATGCGATAAAGCAGACGTCCGGATTTTTAGAAATCACATCCCGATCCATTCGATCCAGCCCCTGACGGCTGTTGTTCCCGTTCACCCCCGCATTATAAACGGTCATTCCACTCGAAACCAATGCGACCTGCATTAAAAATAGAAATGAATAGTTCCGCATCCTCTTCCCTTCCCTGTGACTGCTGTATGCCATCATTCATGCCCTCCGTTTTTCATTGTTCTATATCCCTTTCGCCGCATAAAACTCGGCCGCCCCCTAAAGATCTTCAGCACCAGCCTTAAACGCCGTGGCGCGAAGATAAACCGGCCCCTTGAATCGCAACACGGACTCATAGACGGCGGAGGTTTCCACGGGCTCTGTGCCATCCACGGTGTATCGAATTACGGCATCCGGCTGACTGCATTCCATCATGAATATGAGCATCTAATTTTTCCTGTACTTTAGTTTTTTAAAAATTCTCGCGCCCGGCGCACAATGAAACGACTTTCACTGCAGAGAAGCTTCTCTACATGAAGCCGTATTGTTTCGGTTTCGGAGGCAAGTTTTTCCAACAGGTTCAAGACGGCATTTACATCAGAATAGGTTTGGAGTTGCTCCAGCTGCCGGGCCATCTGCTCCCATACCGCACGGGGCGCACGAGGAAGTTCTTCAAAATAGTGCAGAACCAATTGGCTGGAGCCTTCATTAACTCCGATCAGCGCAATGAGCCGCTGATGCAGCCCATCTGCGTCGGGAATGTTTCGAGTTAAGACCTGAAGCGCCAGCTTGCAGTTTTCCGGGTTACTTTTTTCAAATATTTGGAAACAGGCTTCGCGAATCTGCGAATCACAAAAGTCATGCTCCAGAATATGCCGGAGAGCAAACTCCTCAAAGCGCGGATCTTTCGATAACAAGCAATGCAACAGGTATTCCGTGCTGCAAGACAGACGAGTCCGTGTGCGCAGCTCATCCACAACGTCGCCGTTAACCCAATGCCACAAAACCCACGAGGTGTAGGCCGCCCCGGCAACCACGGCATCCCGAACCGTTTGCGCCGTAGCTGCGGTAACGCCATCCACCTCGTCCGTGTAAGATTTGATAGGCGGTCTCACAAAGAAGTCCAACGGATACTTCCCGAGAATCGACTCCTTGTCTTTCAGGATTTCGTCCAGCTTCGCATAATCTTTAGGGCCAAACGGATCATGATTTTTCCTGGTCAGCGGATCGTCACCCAGCAGTTCCAATCGCGAATAATGCCCCAAGGCATCCCACACCAGCGTCACCTTCAGGCGCTTACAGACCCGCTCCAGACAAGCTTCCGTTTGCAGAGAAAGCTGATATTCGCAAGGAAATCCGTGTTGATCGAAACTCAACCACACCGGCAACTTTTTGCCGGAGAGATCCGGATGAACCGGATCGGCCAGCTCAAGTTCGTAACAGACGCGCGAAGTGGAAGGTGCCGCCTCTGCCTTGTCCACGGCACCGAACAAAAACCTCATGCACCACAGCGCGGGAAGCCCCGACCCCATGGCAACCAGGAGCATAAAAACTCCTAAGTATCTTCTTTTGAGTTTCATTGGAGTCCATCTCCACGAACCCACCGGCGGTCAGAGCCGTGAGGCTGGGATTACTGGAGGAAGCTGATAAGAAAAGCCCCGCTGGAAGTTCCGGCGAGGCTCTTTCGGATCCGGAAAAATTTACCGTCGAATATGATGCCGAAAGACCATCAGAAATCCGCCGGACAGCATGAATAGCCCCAGCGTGGCCGGTTCAGGAATAACCGTCAGCACGGCATCTGTTCCGTTAAAAGTCAGTCCGTTTATCAAGTTCTGATCAGTCAACCCGATGCTATCCACCTTCCCGTTACTAACCCAGGTGTTAAAGGTATTCGTGAATGTATTGAAATCCGCCAATGAATCAACGCCCTTAAAGGTGATCGTTCCAGCTTCAAACCACACCTTGGCGTTAGGATCGGTAAATACGAATGCTGAAGCCTCTGCTGCTCTGGTCAGCACAAGCGCGCCGCCATTCACCGTCAAGCTCTGGGTTTGCCCCGTGCCACTATTCGCAAAATCAAGATAACTCATTTCTAAATTACCGCCGTTGAGGGAGACCGTGGTGGTCGAATTGGTGCCGGCGCCAAGTATCATTTGCAGCGCCGATGAAAAAGATCCCGAATTAATGGTGAGGGTTCCTTGAGCATCTTTTGCAGCCGCATTACCAATCAAGACCGCCCGATCCGTTGTTACCGTCCCGCCGTTGATTGTCATACTGCCATTATTCCCGTTCGCCGCCGTGGAAATTTTAATATATCCGGCAGCGGAGGCATGAGACAGCGTTGCGTTGGATTGCACGATCAGGTTGCCATAGCTCACGGTGACCGTGCCGGTGACGCCGAGAGAACCGCTATTCATCTGCAGACTGCTGCCGGCGGCCAACAATCCCAACCCGTTGAGGCCGGCCACCGACGCACTGGAGGTGACACTGTGGCCTTGCACATACACCGTATCTAAGGCCGCAGGCAATGTGATCCTGCCCCACGTGCTAGTGCTGGCCCAATCACCTGACTGAACACTGCTATAGTTTATGGCTGAACCCGTCTGTATGATCGCAAAGACTGCACACGCAACCACATAATTTATTTTGCACTCTATCGTCCTCATCTTTTTGCTCCTTTTCATACCCACTTCCCTTCCGTGTTCATTTTCCCCAACCGAAAGACACCTCAGTGTGTCTCCCTGCAATCTACTTTCAATTTTCTGATTATCGCACAACTTTTTTTTTAAAAAATAACGTTATGCGTAAAATAAATAACGATTTTTGAAAACTCATTATCAGCACTCCATGAACGATTCATTCACCGCACAGCCTCCTTGATACGATAGAAACGCGACGGAGCCGATTCGACCGACACCGTGTCCCGCATAAACACCGTCTCTGAACTCACCTGATCAAGTACGCTGTGAATGGTCGTCAACGGAACCCAGCCTGTTCCGTCCGTTAAGGAACCGGCAGCCAGCGGTTCATAGGATGATTCTATCGGGATTTTTATTTTCCGGATTCGCAAGGCCCCGTAGTCCCGCCCGCCGTCTTTGACTATGGAAACGCCGAGCGAGAGAACCGCATCCAGTCCGCTGACCGGATAACGATTAGCCGGCCAGGGTGCCTTGTACACTTCATAACTGACCGGGCGGTCAAACTGTGTCGGCATAGCTTTCCATACAGGAGATCCTTCCAGACCGGCGTTTGACCAGTCCACCGGAAAAAAGCCGATGGATGCCGCAACGGAGGAATCCCTGAAGGAGAAATCTCCGTTCAACGGATCGGTGAACAACGGATCGGAAACTCTGGAATGAGCATCCAGTCCCGTTGCGGTTTTCCACGCCGCGAAACTGAGCCGATTGGTGGAGGCAACATCACCCGTAACCGGCGCTTGAAAAGTCACCGATCCGCCAGCGGCCTGCCAGTAGAGGTTGCTATCGCACTGCCGGAACCATGCCGTGCGGATTTTGTTGCCCTTATCGCCATACACGCTGCCCCAGGGATAGTAAAAAATATTGCGGGTT
Organism: Pontiellaceae bacterium; assembly: GCA_044352355.1. Taxonomy (GTDB): domain Bacteria; phylum Verrucomicrobiota; class Kiritimatiellia; order Kiritimatiellales; family Tichowtungiaceae; genus Tichowtungia. The sequence continues at coordinate 15,300 of JBILEA010000006.1, forward strand.
ATGGCCGCATCCGCGCCCCACCCAAACATAAACGGTGACTTGCCGTAACTCATGGCAAATACGTTATTCACCACATCGATGTTGCGGCAGAAATTAATGCCGAAGGCATAAGCGCCGACATCGTAAACCAGATTGTGACTGAAGGTGACTCCGGAGGTATTCTGGTCAGGATAAATCCCTTTGCCGTTGCCCTCCACCCAGCAAAAGACCCGGCGGATCACATTGCTGCGAACCACTGTGTTGAGATTTTCGCCGACCGTGTAGATGCCAGCCAAATCACTTAGAACATTTTGCCCGATGTCATGAATCCGGTTGTTTTCGATCCGGTTGTTTTTGGACCACGAGATACTCTCATCCCAGTTCCAGCCGATTTGCATACCGCTCCAGTTGAAGAAGCCGATGTCGTTATGGGCGACCCAATTGTCAGCGGATTGCCCGATCACTATGCCGGCGGCTCCGAAATGCAGAACTCCCCCGTCATGGATGTAATTGTTGTACAACACATTGTATCCGTTGGCACCGCACAGGCCGGGATCATATCCGTCTTTTGTTTGTTTGCGCTCCCCGACACACACCCCGCCGCCGCCAAGGTCATACAAATGGCACTGCTCCACCCGGTTTGAGGTACAACCGCGCCCGAAATCAATCGCATGCGTGCCGATATGCGACACCTCGCATGAGAAAAACTTCAAATTACGCCCCGCTTTGACCTGAATGCAGGCCGGAGCGCGGGCGGCCGCCTGGCCGTAGCGCCAGCCGCCGGTTTTTCCTCCGGCCAGCTCCGGAGCGGCGTAATGGCGGAATACAAGGCCCTCAAAATATACATGATCGACAAACTGGGTTGCATCGGCATCCCCTTCGATGGAGATCGCCGTCTGTGTCACCGGAACCACCCATATCCGGGTTGCCATATTCTCTGCCGCAAACGGAATAACAGTCAGCACCCCGGTGTCGCGGTTTAACTGCCATTCGCCCGGCGCATCCAGCGAGCCGGGTGCGTTTTCAACCACGTAGCGCTTCATTTCATCAATGGCATTCCCGCCCAGCGGGTCGAGTCCTCCCAGCACATGGGTTGCCGTGAATGCTGTGTTGCTTGTTTCATCAACCGCGCTGAGCCAAACGCTCACCGTGTCCCAAAGGGAATACACCCTAATACAGACATCATTGGATGCCAGCGTGCTCCAGTTCTGCAGGTCGCCGGGGCTGAAAATAAAGTTATGACAAATCCACCACGGGTACCCATAGTAGTTTGTCGTTGCCGGTTCCGGCGGAATGCCCTGTACATAAAAATATCCCTCGTTCGGACTGCGGGCCAATGTGTAGCGGAGGTCATCAACAAACAACTGACGAAACGCCCACTGCCATCCAGCCGCCTCGGGGATCAAAACAGAATAGCTACCGTCCGGATTCAACGTCGGCGAACCCAGCTTGCGCCCGCCGGAAATTACCGGGGATTCTCCGGAATACGCCTTATAAACAACCGGGGCTTCCGCCGTTCCGGAATCCTGAGGCTCAAGCACCAGCGTCTCCGACTCATAATAGGTTCCGTTCCCAACAAATACCGTTACACTGCCCGTCCACCCGGCCTTCTTCATCTGCCGAATCCGATCCCGCGCACCGGTCAGTGTTGCCAACGGGCCGTCTGTTCCTTGCGGAGAAGGCGAGAGTGCGGTGCCGCTCCAGCCGTTATTTCCGTTCGTCGCAACATACAAAGTCCCGGTAAAAGACGCCAATCCCGAATAGAGCACAGCATCCGACCCGTTGAATACACAACCAGATTTGAGCTGTTGATCAGAAAAAGCCACACTGTCCAATTTTCCCGCATCCACCCACCCATCAAAAACGGTTTTAAAGGTGCTGAACCCCTCCTGCGAATCAACGCCCTTAAAGGTGATTGAACCGCTTTCAAACCAGACTTTGGCTCCCGTATCGGTGAATACTAAAGAGTTCGCTTCAGTAGCCGTCGTCAAAATAAGATCTCCGCCGTTAACCGTAAGGCTCTGGGTTGTTCGCCCCGGATTAGAAAGAAACGAAACATAACTCATCTGTGCGGTACCGCCGTTGAGGACGGCCTGAACGGTCGAATTGGCGCCAGCGTTAAATTGCACATAACTATCCGCCACAAAGGACCCGGAATTGATGGTTAGTTTTGCCACAGCGTTTGTGGCGGCCGCAGCCCCCATCAAGACTGGCCGGCTGTTCGTCACCATTACCGAACCGCCGTTGATCAACAGCTCTGCATTTTCATTGTTGGCACTACCGATTTTTAAGTATCCGGTGACCGTTTTAGAAGTCAGCGCCGCGCCGGTTTCCACAATCATTTTACCATAGCTCAAAGTGACAGTTCCAGTTGAGGTGATCGAACTTCCTCTTTGCATCCGCAGAACGCTATTGGTGTTGACCAGAACAGCCAACGCGTTAAGGACTCCCACCGCATGACTGACGGTGACTTCGTAGCCTTTCACATACGCCGTGTCCCCGACCCCGCCAACGGGCACCCCGACAGGGCTCCACGTGCTGGAGTTGGTCCAGTCACCGGATTTGGCACTGTTAAAGGTTGCGCCACTCACCGGAAACATTCCGCACAAAATGAGCCCGCTAATCGCTATTTTCGTCCATTTCATCTATTTAAACTCACTGCTTATCCCCTCACATCATTCTGCAAAAAACAGATCGGAACTGACCGTCAGCGGCGCATCGGTGCCCGAGCCTTCGGTCAGGTTGACAAAATAAGCGGTTGTTTTCGCAGGAATATCGGCCTTAACAGTCTTGGTATCGTGATTCACCGTCAGCAAAGTTCCTTCGGCTACTTCGCTCCAGCTTCGTCCACTCCAGATATTGGTACTCGTCGTATAAAAGAGTGTCACATTGGACACATCGGTTTTTGTTTCGTATTGAATCACCGCCGCATCCGCTGTGAGTGACTGCGATCTAAAACGCAGAATCTCCGGGTCGCCAGGAACCCCGCCGTTCGCATTCATTGAGGCAAGCACCGCGTCGGCAAACCGGACATAATTAATTTTTTCGGGGAACTGCGTGTCGTTATAGTTAGCCGCGCCGGAATGCGGGATGTTCGGTAGCATAAACCAACGGCTCCACTGATAGCCCGCAGAAAAGACATCAGTCCCCATGGCAAGTTGCTTAGACCGATAACGATCTTCCGGCGTAAAATGAACGTCCGTCGCTCCGCTTGTCCAAAATACCGGCAAATCCGCATTACCCAGAACCACCGAGGGATCCCACTCCGGATTCGCCGCAAACGTGGCGATACCCTGCGCGCCATCCGACTCATGCAGAAATCCGCACCCATAAACAGGAATGGCAAAAGCAAACCGGGAATCGAGCCCGACAACGTGACTGGTAATAATTCCACCCCACGACACACCGGCAATGCCTATTTTCGCCGGATTTACGTCCGGCTGCTGACGCAGAAAGTTGTTGGCCAGAATGGTATCTGCGACAGCATGATAGAGCCAGTAATCTTCGCTCGGCGGATGCGGCGATGCGTTCCACGCCGGATCCGTACCCCACGGGAGCAGCGGACCTGGCAACGCGGTTTTCTCGCGCATTTTCCAATTGGATGCGGTCGGCAGGCGAAAGGTTGTATCCACAGCAATTGCCGCATAGCCTTTATCGTTCCACCACTTGACCCACAGAGCGTCGGCTGTGCCTCCAGCCCCGTGAACCAAAACAATCCCGGGCCAGCCGCCGGACGGCGGCTCCCCCAGCGGGATTCCATAATAACAAAACAGACGGGTCTCTTTCCCTTTATATGAAATCCCGTTGATATAAAAGGACTGAACACCTGAAGGCGGCTGAGGATTCAACCTGTCCATATTCTCCTGATCGACAGGAAAAGATGAGACTGCGGTCTGTTTCAGTCCGGCAATATCCCAAACAGGTGGCAACATCTTTGCCGAGACCACAAATGCTATCGCCCCTACATGGAGCTGCACCCCGATTAATACCGCGAATACTGCAACCAAGGATCTCCGGTGAACCTTATGGGAAACATACGCATCCACGGTTCCCCGTTGATTCAGCCTGTCGACCCTCCTCTTCATCTGTTGTACTTCCTTCATCTGTTGTACTTCCTTCGTGTTTACTTTGTGATTGAGCCCCGCTGCACAAAATTATACGCGATTGCATTCTATTGTTTTCTCAGGCCCATTTCGATCAGTCGATCGCCATACACATCGGTGCCTTTCTTCCGGTTCTCATTTATTTCGTGCTGAATTTTCGTCATCGTATCTTTTGATAGGTTCCGGCGTTTTCCCTCTTCGGATTGAAGAAGCTTGCGAGCAGCCAGCGGAACCGTTTCCGCATCAACCGGATATTCCAAGATCGTCGGCGGAGTCTGCCGGGCGTAAAAAACCGGATCCTGACCGGGTTCGGAGCGCATGAACCAGTCGGCTGTAAAGAGTCCGTAGACTCCTCGCAGCTCCGTATACCCCGCCTGACGCCATGATTCGGGGGTTCGCCCTTTCAGCAACGGGAGTAACGATGAACCGTCGAATGGAATCTCCGAAGGCATCTGTCCGCCGACGGCATCGATAAGCGTCGGGTAAATATCCACCGATTCCGCCAGTGCTTCGCAAACAGTTCCGGGAGCAATGCGCCCTGGCCAGCGAATGATCAGCGGCAGGCGCACGGCATCATCACAAACGGTGGCCTTACCTCCGCCGGCAATGGGGTGCGGGCCGTTATCACTGGAGAAAACCACCAGTGTATTATCTGCCAAACCCGATTCATCCAGATAATCCAGCAACCGGCCTATATTCTCATCCACAGCCGATGCCATAGCGGTGCGGTTGATGAACATATCCAAGGGTGGATCGTAATTCATCAGCTCTTTGCGGCCGTACGGCATCGCCGCAACCGTACGGGTACGCCGAATACATTCGTCAAATATCGGTCTTCGTGCTTCCTTGCGTGCATCCCAATAGGACTTCCATCGCGGCGGCGACTGAAATGGCTCGTGGATCGAGAAATAGGGCAGCCAGACCGCAAACGGCTGGTCGCGCTTTTGCTTCATGAACTCAATGGCGGCTTGGGTCAGCACATCGGAATCGTACCCTTCACTGATAATCGGCTTTCCGTTGTGATGCCAAGTGATGTTGAAATGATCAAACACCATACCGCCCGCCGGATCGCTGAGTTTCCGGTCGTTAGGTATCTTCCTGTTACGCAATTCCTCATAGGGATGGCCGAGATAAACCATGGAATGGTCAAAGCCAAGCACATCGGAAACAAATTCCGGATAAACCGAATTATTCCAATGCAAATGAATTTTTCCGAAACAGGCGGTGCTGTAGCCCGCCTTTTTCAGCGTCTTGGCGAACGGAATCTCCTCCGGAAGGAATTCATGGCCCGCCCCGCCTGGATCGCACACATTGGACACGATCCCCGTGCGATACCCATGTCGACCGGTGACAAATGCAGCCCGGGACGGAGAGCACATCGGATAGCTGGTAAACTGTGTGAAGCGCATCCCCTCACGGGCCAGACGATCAATATTCGGGGTTTCAAGACCTGTCGTTCCGCCATAGCACCCGGGTTCATACCAGCCCATGTCATCCAGCAAGATAAAAAGAATATTGGGCTGCTCAGCCTGTAAAGCACGGACCACTCCGAAAAGCACCCCGGAAATAATTCCGCCAGACGCCTTTATCCCACATCTCCACTTTTTGAATGCATTCATAGGGTTCCGTTTATTTATCGACGGCTCTTTGCTATTCATCATTCCTTTGCGACCAGGGCCGTGTTCGGACTCCGACCATGATCATTTACTTCTATATTTACTGAACCAGTGAAGTTTTCGACGGATCTCTTCGTATGGACATCCACGTTCTGATCAGTCCAGCCCGGGAAGGCAGATCGTGACGAATCTTCCTGGAGAGCCGGTGAAGATTGTAACAGGGCACCGAAGCGTACATGTGGTGCTCGATGTGATACTGCATCTGCCAGTAAAGAAACCCGATCGCTGGATTCACTTTTATTGAACGGGCGCAAATCCTCCAATCCGGAACATTACCCGGCAGCCCTGTATGCTGGGTTTCATTACAGAGAAACTGCAACCAGCGCCCATATAACGGAGTCAGCGAAACAACGACAGGAATCATCCACCAGCCCGATGCCAGACTGGCCGTTAAAATGATCAGATGTCCACCAAGCAGAATGCGGGCCCATCTTGCGACCCTCCTGCGGCTTTCCACGGTTGGGAAAAGAGATTCTTCCCATGAAGAATTCATCCTGCCTAACGCGTGCCGGAACGTCGCACGAACCAGTTTGAAAAATCCCAAAGGATCAATGATCGAAGCAATAAAAGAGCGAACCGACGGATAGGTTTCCGGCAAGACCTCTAAATCACGGGGAGGATGCAACGTGAACTGATGGTGCTTCATGTGCGATGCTTTAAAAACAACCGGATTGATCCAGCCGATAAAGCTGAAGAGATATAAAAAAAATCCGTTCAACGTCTTATTTTTAAAAACCGTCGTATGAGACAATTCATGCATGGCGTTCACACAAAACGCGCAGACCGTTCCGTGCAGGACAAGCAACGCGACCGTAACAAACCACGGATGCAAGGCCGCGCTCCGGGCAACCAGCGTGCCGGTCAGCACCATAACGCCCAAAAACCCGGACGACTGAATGAACCCTCTGATATCGCTGCGTTCCGTCAGTTTATGCAGCACCTCTTTTTCAAGGGGTGTTCGATACCATCCAATCGGCTTATCCGAACTCATGATATGCTCCTCCAAAAAGAACAACTAACGGTTCATTTGATCCCAGGCAGAATACAGCGCACGCACGTTGGCCGGATTCGCGCCGGGCCCAAACTCGCACTGGGCGATTACGCCGCCAGCGGCGAACAATGCATCATAGACCTGCTGCACAGCATCCGCCACCTCCTGCTCCGTTCCATTCGGCAGGATATGCTGACGATCCATTTCTCCCCAAAAAGTAATTTTCCCTTTAAACGGGGCCAGTTTCTCCAGCCCCATGCAGAAAATCTGGGAGTTCAATGCATCGATGCCGATTTCAATCAGATCGGGATAAATCTCCAGAATATTGCCATCCGAGTGCATGAAGATCTTTTTGCCGGCAGCATGGGCGATATCGGCATAGATTTTATAGATCGGCTTGAACACCTCACGCCAGGTGCGGGGATTGATCAGCATGTTGTTTTGCGTCCCCCAGTCATCAATCATGATGAGAGCGTCCACATCGGTTTTTGCCCACAACTCCATTTCCCGAATATAAAACTCATGCATTCTGTTAATAAAATCGAACAGCCCTTCTTCTTCTGAAGCGATGTCCATCAAAAGATCTTCCGTGCCGCGAAGGAACTGCAGGCGCTCAAACGGACGCGGATACGTACCTGCCTGCACAAACCGGCTCTCCTGTGCGCAAAAGCGATTGACCTGGTCGATATCAACACTCAATCGCTCTTCCGGGAAATGAACCGCAGTCAAATCGTCCCAGTCTTTGATCAACGGATGCTTGACTTCGCCGATGACTCCGGCCTGCTTATTATCAAAAACGCACCCCCACTCATCCACATACGTACCGACCGCATACGCGTCACCAGATACAGGAAGAGGCGTCTTCAGGAAAGATGGAGACATACAGATATCGTCCGGATACAGAGCCTGGATTTTCTTTGTCTCGCCGGGAAAAGCCAGTTCCGCCCAAGGCAACGTCCACATCTGCCGGGGCAGACGTTCGCCCTGCGGAAGTTCAAAGTTCAAACTGGCAAGCACTCGTTCACGTGATGTCATCATTTATTCCTCATCGTTGTTTCAAAAAAACATTTTTCGTCCGCTACCCGAATTATCAAATAGATAATTTACGAATAAAAAAGCACGCTATCCGAAATCACTTCAGCGATTCGGATGCCGCAGTCCACGGCTTTCCCGGCCACGGGGAAGTCAGCGTTCCCGCGCCGGATTCAATCACATTGGGCGGCAACTGCGCATACCATTCCAACAACAGACCGCGCAGGCGGGCGGCAACCATCGGAAATTCCGCAGCACGGTTGTCGGTTTCTGTCAGGTCCGTTGTCACATCATACAGCTCCGTCCTAGAGCCGTCTGGATTGACCAACAGCTTCCATTGATCCTGACGGATAGCCAAAACCGGACTCTGGTTAATAGTCGCCGCACGGTAGCGCACGGGATAAAACCACATCTGTGGTTTGGTCCGTCTCATGACGCGACCGGCAAATGCTGCCGCCATATCCTCGCCGTCGCTCTGATAGCCATCCGGCAACGATATCCTTGCCAGCGAGCAGAACGTCGGCAACAAATCCACTCCCGAAAAAACGGTTGTCTCATCAATCATGCCTGCCGGAACACCCGGGCCGGCGAGCACAAACGGTACTCGAAGCCCCCCTTCGTAAAGACTCCCCTTGAAACCGCGAAACGGCCCGGCGCTGCCCGTACCGGCGATCCCCTCTCTCCAGGAAAGATCCGAAGAGTCAGTTGGGCCGTTGTCGCTGGTGAAGATGATGTAGGTATTCTCCGTGAGCCCGGTCTGTTTCAGGTGATGCATCATCCGCCCGACCAACTGATCAATTTGGGTCACCAGCGCCCAATATTTGGTCATTGGGTCACCAGGAAGCATTTCGGAATAGACGGACACAGCATCCTCTGTCGGCCGGTAGGGATTGTGCGGATCGTTCAACCAAATCTGCATAAAGAAGGGTCTCTTTGAATCCCGCTGCTTCAGGAACTGAATGGATTGATCGGCAAACAGTTCACTGCTTCGGCTGTAATTCCACTCTAACCCAAGCTCGTTCCAGTTAAAATCGGGCAGTCGTGCAAACTCAATTCCATACTGCTCCGGAACGGGCACCCGCTCCGTTCCTTTTGGATTAACACTCAAATGCCATTTTCCGATATGCGCAGTCTGATAACCGGCCTTCTGAAACAGACGCGGCAACTGCACGGCATCGGGATTCAACCATCGAGCGATTTTCATCTGCCTGATCCGTTCAGGATCGCCGAAGATTTGTGAATGAAATCCATGCCGCGACGGAAACTGTCCCGTCATAATTGCAGCCCGCGTCGGCGAGCAAACTGGTGAATTTGCATAAAACTGAGTAAAACGAAGGCCCTCTGACGCGAGCCGATCGATATTCGGTGTTTTGATTCTAGGATGACCATAACAGCCGAGGTCCCCCCAACCTAAATCATCCGCCATAATAAAGATAAAATTGGGACGGGAACTTTCAGCAGCAGCAATACATGAAACCGCAAACGTTCCTGCACACAACCCCGCCGCTTTCATCATTTCTTTCAACATCATTTCAATGACCTCCTTTGACGGTAAAAAATTCTGCGGCACCATAGAGATCGACGGCACCCTTTTTAAACGCTTTAGCGCGGATATAAACCGGCTCACTGAATCGCAAGGCAGATTCATAAACAGCAGATCGTTCAGTGGGCTCACGGCCGTCCAATGTGTAGCGGATCACTGCATCGGGCTGACTGCATTCGATTGTGACCCGAATGGAATCGCCGGGATTGATGTAGTGCGTTGAGGGTGAGATCCGCGTGTGCAGAAGATTCGTTCCGACCAGCTTTTCTTTCCACGGAGCCTGTAACCCGATGGACGCCATATCGATCGATCGAAACCCAATTCCCAATGCCGGAGATTTATTTGAGATGGAAAAATCGCCGTTTTCAACATCCACAAACCCGGGATCGGCAGCAACCCCATGACGCTCGTGACCGGCTTCCTGCAGAGCCGTGAGCTGCCCTTGTGCAGATTCCGGATTCGTTGCAGACCAATAGAGATTATGATCCAGCGCGGAATCATCCATCGGCGACCTTATGCGGGCATGCACGAATCGGGCATCAAGATCATTTGCATAAAAAATGTTATTCTGAATCCGAGATCCGGTATTCGGCCCGCGACCAAAAATAAAATAACCCCAATCTCTGAACTCCAAGCCGCGAATATTTGTTGGATAAATGCAGGCAAAAATATTGTTGATGTAGTCATTCTGATGCTTGTGCTCTACAGCCCCGTAAACACACTTGTAGACGATGTTCTGCTCAAAGGTTGTCTGCTCCTGCAGATCGTCGGGCCGCATGGCAGTTGAAATGCCGTCGCTCAGGATGTGATGAACATAATTGCAGCGGATCCGGTTCCCGGTACCCGCACCGGACAGGTAAATTGCATTGCCGTCCCCCAGAACTTCCACTGCGGCAAACACTTCATTGCCCTCAATCAGGTTGTCACGGGAATGAAGATACGACAGAAAAAAGTCCGTTTTTTCGATGTGATTGCGATAAGCCTCCTGCAGCATTTTCTTATTCTGCTCGCTGAAATCGTCCCAGTGAATACTGCGGTACCCCTCCCCGTGGCGGCCGCGCTGCCAATTAAAGTCGCGCGCACCGCTGAGTGTAATTCCGATGAACGGAACATTATGAATCAGATTGTTGGCAATCCGGTTTTCACCGCTCTGGGCGATGTAAATCCCGGAAGCTGCCCAATAGAATTTTCCGACATGATCGATGCGGTTGTTCAGGATGTGGTTGCATTTGTTGACATCCTTTGTTCCCGGCCCGTAGCCGCACAGTGCAATCCCGTGATCACCGAATTCGCTGAAACGGCAGCCTTCGATGCGGTTGTTCTGTGCCTGCAAATCGAGCCGTATTCCGGTCGAGCCCCCCTGCATGAACCGGCAGTCTTCCACAACGCAATCTTCTGCAGACCGAAACCGGAGCATTGCACTTGCCTGATCAACCGCCGACCAGTCGTGCTGAAACGAGGCTTCCAGATCTCTCCAGGTGTAACGGTCGCTGCCGGTAAAGGTGATCCCCTTGAATTCAATGCCGCGAACAACCCGGTCGGCCGCCGAATTCTCCTGCGGTTCGCCCTCAACCCGAATCAGTTCCACGCACTGCGGAAAGGCAATATGCTCCGGTCTGTTTCCACCAACCGGCCACAGATAAAGTTTCCCCGCAGCGCTGTCCAGCACCCATTCGCCCGGAGAATCCAGAAAATCAATGGCGTTTTCAAACCAGCAGGTTTCAAACAGTTCATGTACTTTCTGAAAATCGTCCGGCGGCGGCTCCAGCGGATAGGTTCCTCCAACCGTTGTCGTGACCTCCCGCCTGACAACATCCACATCCGCCACAGGAAGAATATTCATGGACCATGGAAAGAGAGGGCGGATCAGCACCTCCACATCGCGGAAATTTTCCCACTTCCGCAGTTCAACGCAATCAGGCACGGTCAATCGTTTTACACTCGCCCCGCCCTTCTCGCTCCGCATCGGCAAAAACCCTTTGCTCCGCGCCCGCGGCAGCATTTTGCCTTCACCGTAAATCACTTTAAAATCCGCGCCTTTACCGACATCGGCAACCCACACGTTGTCCTGTGCTTCCGATGGCAGACCGTCCGGATGCGATGAGGGTTTTTGCCAACCCGTCACGGGTTTAAGCGAAGTAATGACGGGGGTCTCATCCTGATATGTCATATATCGAACCGTCGCACCCTTCGGTGCGCCGTCCTGCAAACCAAACACCAGCGTTTCATCAAGCACATAGCTTCCGCCACGAAGCCAAACGGTGACGGTCTGCCCTTCTTTTCTGATCATCCGAACCGCATTTTTCGCCGCATTCAGCGAAGCAAACGGCTGTTCCAGCGTCCCTGGGTTCCGATCGCTCCCCTGCGGTGAAACATAAAAATCCGTCATGGCAAAACACGCTCTGCACAGAACAGAAAAAACCAGGCTCATTGCGTAAATTTTATTCGTCATATTCACTCCACAAACGTAAAGCAAGGGGCCCGCTTGCTTAAACGAGCGAGACACTCGTTCTACCTTATTATTCGATCTCCAGTGCCGCATGAATCTGAACAGAAGGGATTCGTACAGTCAGACGACCGGCGTTTTTATCATAATTCCAATCAACAGAGCCGGACTCAAAATGCAACCGAACCGTCTTCGGAGACTCTGGGCATTCCATCTGAATCGAGATGGGACCAACCGGAGGAACCTCGTCAGAACCTCTGACATTTTCGAAAACCGGAATTCCGGAAGCACGATTTATCAAATGAATATACTTTTTTCCGTTTTTGCTTCGGAGTACCGGCTCAATGGCCACAGGCGCCTGTATATGAACCGGAAACTCAGGATCAAGCGCCGCGATAACGTCCGCAATAAACTTCCGAACCGGCGTATAGCGACTGTTGTAGTAATACGTCATGATGTCACAGGGAATGTAGGCCACCGAACCTTTTCCAATTTGATTGATCGTAGCCCCGAAATAAGGCGTTTCATCTTCATCAAACAGAGTGGTGGTAACCGGCTTAATCCCTTTGGCCGTCGTCGGCTCAACCTGCCGCCAAGGAAAAACCGGCACCTTGGTCCAGGCCCCGCCCTGATGGCCATAAGAAGAAAGCGGGAAGCGCTCGCCGCCTGCCGGGAGGTGGTAGCTGTGCTGCTCAGCGATTCCTTTGCTAACGACCCCGAGAAAATCAGAACCCAGCGTGTCGTAAATCTCCGGCCCGGTTACCAGCAACTTGCCGCCATTACGGACATAGCTTTTGAGTGCCTCAACCGCCACAGGACTCATCTTGTCCTGCGACGGTGCTACGACGAGCGGAAAGCGGTCGATCTGCTTTAACAGGGCCCATTCATCCATAAGATCCGTTGCGATCGAACTGTCGAGCAAAGCCTGCACCGTCCCGTCGAGATGGGAGGTTTCAGCCTCCCAAATGTTTTTCGATTTTTGAGCGTAAAAATCGTACTCGGAATGCAGAATGACCGCATTGGGAATGGTTTCACTATGCCAGCAGACCTCCTTGCGGGCCTTGGCAAAATCCGAAACCTGCCCGATCCGCTCTGCCTGCCAGGTTGGAATACGTGCATCCCGGTGTCCCTTGGGCTGGTTGTAGATGTTTACATTTCCCCCAAGAGCAATAATTGAGGCGGCATGTTGCTTCAGCAAATCCAGCGGTTTCATGACCCACGGCGCTTTTTCATTGTAATAAAAGCCCCACACCACGATCTCCCACGGGCGGCTGCGCGACGACAGGAAACGGGCCTCACAGGCACTGTTCGGTTGCGCAATGGTGCCCAGATTATCGCCACTGAGATAATCAGTCGGTACCCATGGACATCCCGGATTGCGAAAGGAATGCAGCCAGTTGGAGCAGACCCGTGCCTTCGGATTATGCCGGTGAATTTCATTGGCGTAGTGCGCCACATATTCCTGAAAACTGTCCCGCGTGAAGCCAATCCATTCAGTCCAGTTTTCATCGTCCATGGATTTCGGCGGCTCATATCCATACCGATCACGAAACGCCTGAGAGCACCGCTCACAGTAGCAAGGAACGACCGCCCAGATCTCGCCGTCAACCCACAGCGCCGAAACGCCGTAACGATCAATCAGCTCCTTCGCCTGCGGGATCAGCAGCTCATCGACATACGGACCGCGCGGGCACATTTTCCCTTTCACGGGATTGCCCTGCGCATCCACAGCATTCCACGCCGGAAACTTATTACCGGCAGCCTCATCGAAAATGCCGGAATAATGTGCCTGACAGGGAACCCCAAGTTCCTTCCCCGCCCGCACCCAGTAATCAATCATTTCATGGACAATCCCAGAGGCAATGGAGGCCGCCGGAGTTTTGCTCTGCCAACTCACCAATCCTTCGTGCCCCTTGGAATCGCTTTGCAGAAAATCGACCTTGGCCAGCTTGAGTTGCTGAACCAGATAATCAACGCTGATATGTTTTCCCAGATCTGTATCGTTCGTATTGGCATGCATGTCATATTCATATCCGAAGTAGACATGATCCCCGTACCAATTCCCCGGAGCAACAATCGTCTTGTCAAACGATTCCGCTCTGCACCAACCCCAAAACAAACCAGAGCAAATCAATGTAGCCGTTATTATTTTGTCTTTCATCCGACCCGCCTTTTCACACTCGTTATCAATTAAAGAAAATATACAGCCCGACCATCAGAGCAATGAGCGTTCCCCATAAGATCCAAACGGAAATGCCGACTTTTCCGCCAGCCCGATAGGTGTCTGCCAGCGACGGCAGCGGGCTGACTTCGCTCCCTTTCTGCGTCAACAGGGAAACAACAATCATGAAAAGGCAGAGTCCGGCGAATATCAGGAATGACAGGAAAAGGAAGTGCGGCCAGGCTTCTGCGGATGGCCAATGCTTTAAATAACAAAAGCCGATTCCAAGACTGGCTGCCGTTCCAAATGTCAGCACCGCATTCGCCGCTTTGGATGTTGCGCGTTTCCAGAGAACACCGACCAGAAAAACGGCGCTCAGCGGTGGAGCCAAAAACCCCAGAATGGCCTGAAAAAGACTAAAAAGATCCAATCCCTTCAACCCAGCTACACCCAACGCCAGAAAAATAGACAGGAACGATCCAATCACGAGAACAACCCGTCCGATGAAGATCGTTTCCTTTGTAGTCGCTGCGGGTTTGAACCGTTTTTGATAGACGTCCAGTGTAAATATAGTGCTTAGCGCGTTGAGCGCCGAAGCAACAGTGCTGATCAACGCGGCCATCAGAACCGTCATGACCAGCCCGATCAGACCGTGCGGAAGGAGTTCCTTAACCATCGTCATATAGGCTTCGTCCGGATTTGAAAGAGCCGGGAACAGGATCAGGCAGATTACACCGGGAATAAAAAACAAAACCATATCGAGCACCTTCAGGTACCCGCAGACCGCCGTTCCGAGGCGTCCGTGCTTCAGGCTCTTAGCAGCCAACACCGCCTGCACCATCGACTGGTCTGTACACCAGAACCAAATCCCCAGCACCGGATAGCCGAGAACAATGGCATACCACGGATAATCCGGATTATCCGCCGGCAGAAACAGTCTCCAGTACCCCTCCGGAACTCCATTATAAATCGCCATCACCCCGCCAGCCTTGACCACACCGAATACCACCAGGATCAACGAAGCAATAATCAGAAGCGTCATCTGAAAGACATTGGTGTGCGCGACCGTTTTCAGCCCGCCGGTCAGCGTGAAAAAAGCGGAAATCACCACCAGCGCGGTTACAGAAAGCCATAGCGGCCAGTTCATGATCTGCGTAACCAGAATGCCTCCCGCATAGAGCGTCATCCCAAGCCATGAAACCAGAATGGTCACCAGCGAATACCAGGCCAACAGCTCGCGGGAGGTTTGGTTAAAGCGTTTGCCGATAAACTCCGGCAGTGTGCTGGTTTTCGCCTGCAAATAGTAGGGAGCAAATACAAAGGCCAGCAGGAAAAGGAAAACAAACGCGTACCAGGAAAAATTGGCGGCCACGATGCCGGTGGTATAAGCAATACTGCACGAAGCAATCAGCATGGAGGGGCCGACGTTGGTTCCCCACATAGACAGACCGATGCTGGTTGCACCAAGCGAATGCTGCGCCAGAAAATAATTCTCGGTGCGTTTCTGCCGCCAGCTCACAAAAGAACCGATTGCAATCAATACAACCAAGTAGACCCCCATCACCAGAAAGTCGATGCCGTTCAATAATTTATAGATTTCCATTGTTTCCCTCTTCTCCCTAAGTACTCGTGCTGCGTTATGAAATATTTATCCTGTCTGACCATATCCAATCTACGTTTTTTTTGACCGCGAAGACGCAAAGACGCGAAGATAAAGGGTCATTATCCAAACCTGGGAAACTAACTACAAATTCGTTCCAAACACCGGAAATCTGTTTTTTTAATTCCATTTTTCTTCCTTGGCGTCTTCGCGTCTTTGCAGTCAACCATCTGACATTTGATTCCTGATGATGTGCTAATCCGCAAACAGGATCTCTTTCATCCCGCCCCACATACCGTCACCCGCATCATCCGTCGCGATCTGGCAGGCATCCGTCTCTTTCCACCAACGGATCGACGCAGGATCTTTCTTATTCTCAGCACCGTCCGCAGCGATGTCTTTCCCGACGTATTCCAGCCAGCCAAACAAATAAACGTGCCCATTGATCTCCTCTAAAAAAATCGAGAAATGGCGGAAGTTTGCTTTTTTGATGGCCGCAGTCACATCTGGCCACGGGTTGTCGTGCAGCAGGCGGTAGTGCGCCTCTTTTCCCGGCTTCAATTCAGTGAACATGGCAATGCGCTTCACATTCGCCACCGGTGTTTTGTCCGCGGCGCCCGCTTCATAGAAAATCCTCTCCATCGGTTCAAAGCAGGTTTCCTCCTTCGCCAAGGTTTCGGCGGACAGGGAGCCTGCACCCTTGCAATTCTCCAAATATTGGAAAATATACGTCTCGCCCTCAATCTCGCGCAGATAGAGCCCGCCGCGCCGGATGTTTCCGGATGCCTCAAGCTCAGCACACTTCGCTTTCAAGGCTTCCACCTTTTCCGCCGGAACCCGCGCGACTGATGCCGTTCGGTAAAAACCTGCTTTCTCCGGCTTGATCGAGGCACACCCTGCGCTCATCAACACCATGCCCGCCAACATGACGACTCCTGCTTTATTCATCCAATTTCCTCTCGAATGACTGATTCTTAAGCTCCCGGTCTTTGGTTTACTTCTTCGAGTTCAAAGCCTCTTTAATTTTGGCAGCAACCTGCTGACGATAATTCCCGAGAATTGAGTCCCCGATCATCAGAACTCGTGGAAGATCATTCTTATCTGCGTTTTCATGCCGAATCGAAATCCAATCTGTATCTTCTATATTTTCAGTCGGCATGCTCTCCAGATAATACGTTTTCAGTGTATTTATATCTAATCCAACATCTGCCGAAAAAACATTCGCTGCAATCAGACTTCCCAGTAGACCTATAAGTTTTTTATTCAATTTATTTCCTTATCTCCGCCGGCTTTCAAGTTCCAGCGTAACTATTTCGCCCGTGCCTAATTTTAGCGAGATGGCGCCTCCCTCTGATGGAATCTCATCCTGCCTCTCTTCGTTTACGTACAGCTTGTAAACAGAAGCGAACTCCGGACGAATATGCAGCACACCTTCCGCCGCCGCTGCTGTCGGATTGAACAGCCGAACCGCCACACCCTCGCGGTCTTCCAGTTTCTTCACACTCGACAGTACCAGCGCCTCCGACTCCAACCGGAACAGGGAATCCGATAGCGCGAGGTTGCCGTCTGAAACCGGCGTGATCTGGAAAACAAGCGGCTCCGCATTCAACCGGTCGGCTTCTGCATAAACCTGCCCTTTATTCCAATCACCGGCATGAGGATAGAGCGCGTACTCAAACTCCATGGTTTCAAGCAGCTGCCCGCCTTTCTGGTCCGGAAAATCACCGGTACAGCGTTTTTCCGTGCAAATCCGGTTGCGCACACTGCGGAACAGTGTCAGCGCAAGCGTACGCCGAGAATCATCCATCAGCTGATACTCCGTAAAACTGTTGCTTGTAACTGCAAAGCCGGTCGTTCCATCCGATACATCCACAAAACGCTGCATCGGCACGGTTTGCATTTCAGGATACGATTCGTTGTTTCCGTTATGAACCGGACGCGCACTGCGGCGATCTACATTGAAGTGGCCGCACGAATCAGCAAAGTCCGTCTGCACATCAGTCGGAATCAATACGCGCAGACGATGGTTTTCCGCACGGTTATCCACACGGGTTTTGATGCGCAGCGATTTGGCCGCGCGTTCCAGTGTAAAGCGCGAAACAATCGTCAGATTCGTTTCAAGTTCCGACCGCCGTCCGCACCCTTGCAGTTTCTGATGAGGAAATTCCGCGCCTTGCGGGACACAGAGATCCAGACGGACCGCCAGCGTGGCCGAGAGCGGGCCGTTTTCTTCAAGCCAAATCTCCGCCGGAGCCCCCGCACTGTAAATCTGCCGATTTTCCATCGGCTTGTAGTGTGCCCAGTAATCCCCGGTGTCGCCGGTATCTTTAAACTCCAGAATTCCCGGAATTACACGCCCGGAAACTTTATCTGTCAGCGTCAGCGTACCGTTCGGTTCAGCAACCACTTTCAGGAACTCATTTTCAAGCGTTCGAGGTTCTCTGGAGATTTCCCGCCCGTTGCTCACGTCTTGCTTCGGCCACCACTCCTGAGAGCGGCTGAATGTGGCGGTCGGCACCACTTTAACCACCTTGTACCCGCCGGCCGGAATCTCACCCGTATCGGCAAAAACGGTGTGGCGGTCAGAATAAAACGGCCATGGACGGGCATCGAAATCATTAACCGGAGTTTTGCGTTCGTTACGCGAAAGAGCCTGAACGTCCAGCGTGCCGCCGTCACCATCCTGCAGCACAAACGATTCAACGCGCTGCTCCTGCGGCGTATCAACGGACAACTTAACCACACCTCGGAAAGGTCGCTGCTGCGGGTTGATCAGCAGGATCAGCTGATCCTCTTTGCCGAAAGCCGATGTATCGATTTTCGCAGCAAGCTGCGATGCGCTTTCCATGCAGATTACTTCCGCAATCTCCTTCGCCTGATTTAAACGGTACAGTGTATCTGCTGC
The DNA here is from genome assembly GCA_044352355.1 of Pontiellaceae bacterium. Lineage (GTDB taxonomy): Bacteria > Verrucomicrobiota > Kiritimatiellia > Kiritimatiellales > Tichowtungiaceae > Tichowtungia. The sequence goes on from JBILEA010000006.1 coordinate 33,736, forward strand.
CGATTTATCCTGCGTCACGCCGTTAATGGAATCATGCGGATGCGCTTTCAGCATGTAATCCCACGCTTTTGCGAAGAACCCTTCCGGATAATCACCACCCATCAGATACAGCATGGAAGACAGCGGCTCCGCCTTGCGGATGAGTAGATTTTCAGCCTCTTTGTTTAGAATTTTGATTGGCATGCGCACAGCGAGGGCATTGCCGGAACAGCCGTTAGCCGGACCGTCGCGCAACTCGCCCTTCACGACCGGCAGACCCGTCTCATCCAGTTCCCGGTGAAGCGCCTCTGCATAGACTTCAGGGCGGACCATTTCAAAATCAATATCATCAAACAGCTCGTTGGAATCCTTAATAACACGGGTCAGATGATGGTTGGGCGTGGTGAAATCCGATCCGTACATCAGCAACCGGGTATCAGAACAGGCGCTGTCCTTCATGTTATCCCAGGCTTCCTGCATTGCATCCCGCAACTTTTCTTTATGGTACCCAGTCGCACGATCCTGCCGGAAATAGTCCTGGCCGCCGCGCTGATCGTCGGCCCAATGAATCAGCCGCCCGGCCTTACTCCAGTCAAGCCGGTACTCTTCGCTTTCAATATCCACCCCGTGAACAACCGGAATGTGCACATAAAAAAATCCATTGGCCCGAAACTCTTTGCCGAGACGGGTCGTCAACAGCTCTGAACCATCAGGGGCCTGCCAGACAAACTCACTCGTCGGCACCCGCCGGGTCGAAACCTTTTTCGCCGCAATCAGAAGATTGAATCCTAATTGTTTATAAATCTGCGGGAATTGAGCGGTTTGACCCCAGCCAAACGAATGATAGGCAACTCTCGGAAACCCGCCGAGCGCTTCTGAAATCCGCATTCCTTTCTGCAGGTTGCGAATCAGGCATTCGCCATCAAGGGGATAAAGATCCGGCAGTGTATACCACGGACCGACCAGGAGTCGGCCCGCCTCAACCTGAGCCTTCACGCGATCTTTGTTCTCGGGATGAATTTCCAAATAGTCCAGCAAAGGGATCACCTGTCCATCCATCAGGAAACAGGTGTAGTCGGGGTCGTTTTCCAGAATCTCCAACAGCTCATCCATAAAACGAACCAGCAGCCATCGATTCTGCCAGATCGGATAACGCCATTCGCGATCCCAGTGCGTATGCGGTAAAATCAAAGCCTTTTTCTTTTTGTTCATATAAATTCCCGAATTAAAGCGATTTGATCGCCTTCAGAATCCCCTCAAAATCATTGCTGAACGTGTGGCACAGCGGCGCAGCACCGCCCTCCAAAATATTCCCGCCACCCAATCCAAAGGCTGTAAATCCAGCCAGCCGGATCGAAACCACACCGGCACTGCTGTCCTCAATGCCGACCACCGAATGCCGCTCTTCAAACGGAATACCAAGGCCCACACGGGCGGTTTCAGCATAAAGCCACGGATGCGGCTTAGGGGAAAGCTCCCCTAGAGTCCCCGGCTCACCGGGACGGATAGCGTATCCGGCAGTAATAATGGCATCGTAGAATTCCTTTGGATCACCCATCCCAAGCGTCTTGAAGGCATCGAGAATTTCGGGCCACGCTTTTTCATAAAGACCGGACGTAACCAGACCGATTTTAACCTTCATCGCTTTGAGTTCATAAAGAAACTCCTTGATGCCGGGCGCCGGCGTAAACGCACCTCTTTTGCCTCGACCTTCCAGGATCTCATTCATCTCATAATTGGTGTGTTTAAAATACCACGTCCGTGCCTCTTCCACTGATTTGCCGGGACAGTATTTGCGGATACAGTACTGCAGATGTTCGGAGACCGAATGACCGGAAACGTGCGGCTCATCACAGGCCTCGAGGTTGAACTTCGGGTCGCCGAGCAGGCTGGCGGTGGTTTTTTCAATAATCCAGATCCAAAAATGCTCGCTGTGCACCGTCGTGCCGTCGAGATCCATTAACACCGCTTTCAACGGCCCTGCCGGTTCGGCCGCAACCATCGGGTAATATGCGGGATAGCCCATCGCAGATTTTACATAAACCAGCACTCGCTGCTCAAAACAAACAAACTCTACCTTCCGGTCTGTCGGCGTAAGTACAGCCCGCACACCGTCATGACCTGTTTTAAATGCGCCGTCAGAGGTCTCCGTCAGACTTTTCCACCCGACGGGTAATTCCAACGGGGTCACTCCTAAAATAGTTTTTGCCATCGCTTTACGATTCCTTCCGTTAACACACACGACGATCCTATCCATGGATCCACCTTGCCAATATATTAAGATTGCGAAACAAACAGCACAATAAGCGAAACAGGATTGACACCGTGATGAATGCCCGACAAACTCCGTTCCATGAAAAGAAAGCTGAAAGTCGGCGTGCTGATGAATCTGGACACGACGTACAAATACGACATTGTCCGGGGAATTATTCAGTTTGCCAAACAGCATGATCAGTGGGCGCTGTATGGACAGAATCGGATACTTCATAACCTGACCGATCTCAAGAAGTGGAAAGGTGACGGGATCATCGCTCACATCACCAGCAAAAAAGAAGCCGCCAAACTGACCTCCCTCGGCCTGCCCATCGTCGATGTCTGCGGCTCGGTGCCGGTAGAGCATGACCGGATCATCTACTACACCAATGACGACTTCCTCACCGGCACGAATGTCGCACAGCATTTCCTGAAAGAGGGCTTTACCGAGTTTGCCTTCGTCGGGGTCAAGCAGCAGCGCTGGTCCATTAAACGGAAAAACGGATTCACGAGCGCCCTGCCCGCCTCTCACCCGGGGCCGCTGACGTTTGAACGCTCCGCAGACTACTGGAAAATGAATGTGCCGCAAAAAGACCTCATCCAGTGGCTCAAAATCCGCCCGCTGGCACCTCTCGCCATCATGGCCGCCGACGACCAACTCGGTGCCCAGATCATCGATGCCTGTAATCTGGCAAAAATTCACATCCCGAACGAAGTTTCAGTGATCGGCACAAACAATAATGTGGTTGTCTGCGAATTCTGCAACCCGCCCCTCTCCAGCATCCCGCTGAACTGCCTGCAAATCGGTCTGCAGGCTGCGGCATCTTTGCACGAGCTCATGACTGCCCGAAAAAACGAAACCGTACTCGAGGCCGAAAAACTCCCGCCACTGCCGATTGTGACACGTGGATCCGTATCCTACGAAAATGCAAATAACTCAGCTGTTCGCGATGCAATGAACTTTATCCGGCAGAGCAAAGGAGTCGCCCTGACCGTTTCCGATGTCACGGAACACTGCAAAGTCGGCCGCCGTACACTGGAGATCAATTTTAAAAAAATCTGCGGACACAGTATTTATGAAGAAATCTGTCAGCAGAAAATCCAGCGAGCCTGTGTTCTTTTGCAACGATCGACCATCGGGATCACTGAGATCGCCTTCGACAGCGGATTTAACAGCTACCAGCGTTTCCACTCATTCTTCCGCAAATACATGAAAACCACACCGAAGCAGTACCGGCAGAAATACCGCCTCGCCCCACAAATTGTCGAGGTGCTGTCTCCCGAAAAAATCTGATTCAACAAATCGGCGTGACGCCCTTTTTGAGGATGATGTTGCCGTATTTGGCGAGTTCACCGGTCATCACGCAGACGAAGGCTTTCTCTGCACGGTCATAAAAAGCAAAGCGGTCAATACGTTTTATGGCAGGTGCTTTCGGCGCCGACTGCCGGATCGCCTTAATATAAGAGGGTTCAACCTTCGGGTCGAGTTTATCACCCTGCGCCGTACCCGGGGTTAAGCCGTGCGGCTGCGATCCTTAAAAAGTGCAGTGCGGGTTTTTTCCTTCGGGTCGCGTGCCGTATGCGCCACATTAACCAGCATACCGATCATCGCCGAGGAAACCAGCAGGCTGGATCCACCATAGCTGATAAACGGGAGAGCAATCCCTTTGGTCGGCACGCAACCGGTAACAACGGCCAAATTAATCATAGCCTGCAAGGTAATCATAAGCGTAATACCCAGTGCTGTGAACCGTCCGAAGTCGTCCGAAGCGCGCCCGGCAACACGCAGTCCGCAGATAAAAATAACCACGAAGAGGATCAGCACCACCAGCGTAGCAACGAGGCCGAACTCTTCGCCGATGATCGGTAGAATAAAGTCGGTGTGTGCTTCCGGCAGATAGTGATATTTCTGAATGCTATTTCCAAGACCGGTACCACGCGCACCGCCCGAAGCAAAAGCAATAAGCCCGTTAATAAGTTGCCACGCCGCGCCTTGCGCATTCTCTTCAGGATTAAAGAAGGCAAGAAAACGATCCACGCGGTTGGCATTGTGCGCTAAGAGGACCACCAAAGCGCCAACTCCCGCACCAGCGAACCCGAGCAGATAGCGCGGTCGTGCCCCGCCGATATAAAGCAACCCCATCGTCACAAGCCCGACAAGCACCGTCGTTCCAAAGTCCGGCTCGATGATCAGTAGCAGGGCAAAAAGGCCCAGTACAATCAGAGCAGGCAACAACCCTCTCTTAAAAGTATGCATATAACGTCGTCGCCTGGAAATCCACCAGGCAAAAGCTAGAATGATACTGACCTTTGCAAACTCAGACGGTTGAACCCGCAGGGG